>NZ_JBAURZ010000230.1:0-8161 GCF_049581445.1 Paraburkholderia sp.
GTCACGCCGCCGGAGCCGGCGTGCGCGACCACGGCGCAGCGCACGAGGCCGCACAAATCGGTGATCGTCGCGAAGGAGACGCTTTGACACGCATGTTGCCGCCTGACGTTTCAGAAGCGCAGTTCGAGCGTGCGCTCGCCGCCTGGGGAGCGATTGTCGGCGCGCCGAATATGGTGTCGTCCTCAGGGGCGGAACTGGCTGCCTATCGCGATCCTTTTGCGCCGGGGCAGGCGGTCTTCGAGGCGTCCGCCGCCTTGCGGCCGGCGTCGGTCGACGAAATTCGCGCGATCCTGCGCGTCGCGAACCAGTACCGCATTCCGCTGTGGACCGTGTCGACCGGCCGCAACTTCGCGTATGGCGGCGCGGCTCCTCGTTTGCCGGGCTCGGTGGTGCTCGATCTGCAGCGCATGAACCGCATTATTGAGGTAAGCGAAACGCTCGCCTACGCCCTCGTTGAACCTGGCGTGAGCTACTTCGACCTGGATGCGTATCTGCGCACCAACGGCATCAAGCTGTGGGTCGATCCGCCGGCGGCCGGTTGGGGCAGCGTGATCGGCAATACGCTTGAGCGCGGTTTTGGCTATACCCCCTATGGCGACCATGCCGCGCATCAATGCGGAATGGAAGTCGTCCTCGCCAATGGCGATGTCGTGCGAACCGGGATGGGGGCGATCGACATCGGTACGTCGTGGCAGACATATCGGGCGGGCTACGGTCCTTCGTTCGACGCGATGTTCATGCAGTCGAATTACGGTGTCGTCACGAAGATGGGGGTCTGGTTGATGCCCGCGCCGCCCGCCTATCTGCTGGGCGAAATCCAGTTTCAGCATGAAGAGGATCTCGAAGCGATTGTCGAGATTCTCCGGCCGCTACGACTCGACGAGACGATCCGGAATAACGCGGTGATCGAAGGCGGCCTGCGGCGCGCGGCCGGGCTCACGTCGCGGGCGCAATGGTATGAAGGCAGCGGGCCGATGCCGGAGAGCGCGGTCGCCGCGATGCTGGACAAACTGCAGGTTGGACGGTGGAATCTGCACTTTGCACTCTACGGCACGCCGGAGGTGATCGACGCGCAGTACGCCATCGTGAAGCGGGCCTTTTCACGTGTGCCTCAGGCGAGGTTACTCGCGAGCCGTTATAGCGGTGATGCGCAACCGGCCGGCGGTGGCGATCGCAATCTTGCTGGTATTCCCGCCATGAGCGCTTTCCGCATGCTCGACTGGCGCGGCGGCGCGGGCGCCCATGTCGATTTCTCTCCGGTCATCCCGGCGACCGGGCGCGACGCCATGCGCCAGTACACGATGGTGAAGGCGCGAGCAGCGGAGTACGGCTTCGATTACTACGGTGGCTTTACGGCCGGCGCGCGGCATCTGCATCATATTTTCGCGGCGATCTTCGACCGCGACGACGCGCAGCAGACGGAGCAGGCGGGACAATTGCTGCGCGTGCTGATGAGTGACGCGCGTGCGGCCGGGTATGGCGAGTATCGATCGCATCTCGCGTATATGGACTTCGCAGCGGCGCAGTACAGTTTCAACGATGGCGCGCTGTTGCGTCTATCGGAGACGATCAAGGACGCGCTCGACCCGGCCGGCATTCTGTCACCGGGGAAGCAGGGTGTATGGCCGGCGCCGTGGCGCAATCGGCGCGGGTATACGTAGATTCGGGCAATGGACAGACGTACTTTCGTGATGACCGGTGCCTGGCTTTCCGCAGCAGGCTGCGCGTTGCCGTGGATGGCGCGTGCCGCCCGCACGCCCAACACGATCGCTGTGGTTGATGCGAACCTCGCATCGGGCCGCGCGTTTGCGGAGTACCTGACACGGCAGGACACGCCGATCTTCGAAGTAGGCGATGACATCGGCACGTTGTGGTACACAACGCTGGCAACACGTCTTGCCGTCGCACCAGGCCCGATGATCGGCTTTACGCGCGCATCCGATTATTTCGTGCTCGGACGACTGGCAGCCGGTTCGAGCCGCAGGATTCAGCAGACCGCCGAACCGTGCAAGGGCTTCTGCTCGCCGGTCGCCTTTCTGATCGGACCCGCCGTGGGGCGCCGGTCCAACAGCCCAGTTCGCGCCTAGAACTTGTACGCCGGATTCTTCGGATCGAACGTGCTGTCGTCGAAGGACTTCGGCGTGATGGTTTCCAAGACGATCTTCTCGAAGATCTTGCCGTCGTTACCGTAAGACTCGACCGTACGGAAATATGGATGGCGCAGATCGAGCCCCAGCGTCTCTTTCTTCGCGTAGAACTGCGGCTGACCGATCGGCGTCTCGTACGTAAACGTCACGACTCGCACGCCGTTGATAGTCTGCACCGCGATCTGGGTCGAGCGGGGCACGCCGGCTTCAACGTATTTCTTGCCTTCGGAAAGAAACTGCCGCGTGATATAGCCCGTGCCCAGATCGCGCACTTCGTGGTTCGACTGTGCGCGTGCCAGGACGCCGGTGGTCGAGGTCCAGATTGACATTGCGCTGAGTACGCCGCCGAGGTGGCCGTACATTTCGTCGGCCCGCTTCGATTCATCGTAGATGATTTCCTGGCCGGCATGATTGCCATCGGGCAGCCACTTCGCGTAGATGCGCAACGGATCGTGCGCAATACGCACCAGCATGTGATCAGGCTGGTCGGGCCACGAGTCTCTGATGCGTTCCCAACGCAGCATCGTGAACTCGTAGGACGGGTAGCCGTTCGGGCCTTCCTGGATGTAGCGCGATAGCGTCAGCGGATCGAGCGACTGAAACAGCGCCACCAATTGCGCATCGTCGAGTTTTTCGAGTGCGCCGCTCTGTTGTGCCTGCCGCAGCCAGCGCACCTGTTGATCGAGCGTCAGCTTGCCGGCTTGCGACGGCGGCACTGAAGGCGCCTCAACTTCGCTAGCCGCGGGCGGCGGGGCGGCGGCGGCCCCAGGATCGGTCTGCGCAAACGCCGCAGTACAGGTACAAGCGAGGATCGTCGCGGCGACGAGCGGCCGCCAGCGAGCCAGGCGCGCCTCAAATGCACGACGTGCATCAGATACGTCCAGACTGGCGAGCGGCGCGGTATGCGAGCGCATGGACGTGCGGTGCTTCATCGATCTCCCTCCCGGTCCAGAGTTCGCAGATGGTCTGCGGACATTAGCAAAAGCCTCGGCAAAGGCCGATTCGAGAGCCCAGGCAAGAGGCGCACCGAGATCCGCAGCAAAAGCCGCGCCAAAGCATCGCCAAAAGCCGCAGCAAAAGCGGCTGCAGAACCCCCCCCCGGCGCCACGCGCCTAAGCACGGGCACTTCCGTCACGCCTACTGTCAGGCACGCGATTGCTTCGCGAGTTCCTCATCCCGCAATGCACGTCGCAAGATTTTGCCGACATTGGTTTGAGGTAGCTCGGAGCGGAATTCCACGAGCTTCGGCACCTTGTAGCCGGTCAGATTCTTGCGGCAATGTTCGATCACCTGCTCGGCGGTCAGTGACGGATTGCGCGCCACCACGAACACTTTCACGCGCTCGCCCTGAACGGCGTCCGGAATACCGATCGCTGCCACTTCGCGCACATCGGGATGCATGGCGATCACGTCTTCGATTTCGTTCGGATAGACGTTGAAGCCTGACACCAGAATCATGTCCTTCTTGCGGTCGATCAGTCGCATGAAGCCGCTCGAATCCATCACGCCGATGTCGCCGGTGGCGAGCCAGCCGTCGTCGTCGAACACCTTGGCGGTTTCGTCGGGCCGGTTCCAGTAGCCCTTCATCACCTGCGGACCCTTGACGCATAGTTCGCCCGCCTCGCCGATATTGGCCCAACTGCCATCCTCTTTCTTGAAACGCACCTGGGTCGAGGGCGCGGGCAGCCCAATCGAGCCTTCGAAGTCGCGCATGTTCTTCAGATCCACGGGGTTCATCGACACGATCGGCGAACATTCGGTGAGCCCGTAGCCTTCGACGATCGGTTTGCCTGTCACGGCCTTGAAACGCTCGGCGACCGCTTTTTGCGTGGCCATGCCGCCCGCCATCGCCAGTTTCAGATCCGAGAAATCGCGCCGCCTGAACTCTTCGTTGTCGAGAAGCGCGTTGTAAAGCGTGTTGACCGCGGTGATGCAGGTGAACTTCTCGTGACGGATGATCATCATCACGCGCTTCATGTCGCGCGGATTCGCAATGAGGATGTTGCGGCCGCCGAGTCCCATGAAAATCAGCGCGTTCACGGTAAGCGAATAGATGTGGTAAAGCGGCAGGGGCGTGAGCACAGTTTCGATGTCGCCGCCCAACTGGATTTCGGACCAGACTTTCGCCTGCAGCAGATTGGCGATGATGTTCTGGTGCGTGAGCATTGCGCCTTTGGCGACGCCGGTCGTGCCGCCCGTGTATTGCAGGAACGCGATGTCGCCGTGGTTGGGGCGTACCGGCGTGAGGGGCCGCGTGTAGCCGGTGGCGAGTGCATCGAGCAGGCGCACTGCTTGCGGCAGGTGATAGCTGGGCACCATCTTTTTCACGTGGCGCAGCATGAAATTCAGCACGCGCCCCTTCAGGTTCAGGCCGTCGGCGAGCAGGTCGCCAATCCCCGTGACGATCACGTTTTGCACCCGTGTGCCGGGTAGTGCGTCTTCGAGTGTCTTCGCAAAGTTCTCGAACACGATGATGGTTTGCGCGCCGCTGTCTTTCAGTTGATGCGCGAGTTCGCGCACCGTGTAGAGCGGGTTCACGTTGACCACCACGGCGCCGGCCTTCAGCGCGCCAAACAGCGCGATGGGGTACTGGAACGTGTTCGGGAGCATGATTGCCACACGCTCGCCCGGCTTCACGCCGATACCTTGCAGATAGGCCGCGAACGCATTGACCTTGCGCGCCAGTTCGCCATAAGTGAGACTCGCACCGACGCTGACGTAGGCGACGCGCTCGCGAAACTTTTCCGTACACTCGTCGAAGAATTGCACGATCGATTCATATTGCCTGACGTCGATCTCATGCGGCACGTCGGCCGGATACGATGCGTACCAGACGCCGTCGGTATTCGGCGCGCAGTGCGCTGCCGTGGGCGCCGCGGTGGCCATGTCAGGGGCGCCGGTGTGCGCGGACGGCGCTTGGGTAGGCTGGTTCATCGTCTGTCTCCTGAAGCATTGAGCTTCGTATGGTTGTGTGTTTAGGTGCGCTGATGGCGGCATGCCGGGCCGCCTCGAACGCTACGGTTGCGCCCACGTTGCGCTACCGTTCGAGAATCGCGACCACCCCTTGGCCGCCTGCCGCGCAAATCGAAATCAGGCCGCGCGCCGTGCCCGCCGGTTTGTCGAGCTGGGCCAGCATTTTCGCCAGTCCGGCAACAATACGCGCACCGGTCGCCGCAAACGGATGCCCGGTCGCAAGCGAACTGCCGTTGATATTCAGTTTCGCACGATCGATCTCACCAAGTGGGCCCGCGAGTCCAAGCTGCGTCCGGCAATAGTCGTCATCCTGCCATGCCGTGAGCGTGCAGAGCACCTGGGCGGCAAACGCCTCGTGTATTTCGTAGAGATCGAAGTCCTGTAGCGTGAGACCGGCACGCGCCAGCATGCGCGGCACCGCATACGCCGGGGCCATCAGCAGACCTTCCTTTTTATCGAAGAAGTCCACCGCCGCCGCCTCTGACCAGCTCAGATAGGCGAGCACCGGCAAGCCGTGCGCGGTGGCCCAGGCTTCGCTTGCCAGCAGAACTGTCGATGCACCGTCGGTGAGCGGCGTGGAGTTGCCGGCGGTGAGCGTGCCGGCATCGCGGTCGAAGACGGGGGTGAGGCTGGCGAGTTTCTCTAAGGTCAGATCGGCGCGCAGGTTGTTGTCGCGGGCGAGACCCCGGTAGGGCGTCATCAGGTCGTTCAGGAAGCCGCGCGTGTACGCGTCGGCCAGCTTGTGATGGCTCTCAAAGGCGAGCTGGTCCTGCGCCTCGCGTGCGATGGCCCAGCGTTTGGCCATCAGTTCGCAGTGCTCGCCCATGGACAGACCCGTGCGAGGTTCGCCATTGCGCGGCAAGAGCGGCTTGAAGAACATGCCGGGCCGCAGTTTCGACAAAGCGCCCACACGCTGGCCCGGCGTCTTGCCGCGATTCGCTTCCAGCAGGATCTTGCGCATGCGCTCATTGACGCCGATCGGCGCGTCCGAGGTCGTATCGACGCCGCCCGCGATGCCCACTTCGATTTGCCCGAGCGCGATCTTGTTGGCAACGAGGATGGTGGCTTCCAGTCCCGTGCCGCATGCCTGCTGCACGTCGTATGCGGGTGTTTCTTTGGCGAGCGTCGTGGAGAGGACCGCCTCGCGCGTCAGGTTGAAGTCGCGCGAATGCTTGATGACCGCACCCGCCGCCACTTCGCCGAGACGTTGACCGTGCAGGTTGAAGCGGTCCACGAGCCCTTGCAGCGTGAAGGTCAGCATGTCCTGATTCGACGCGCTCGCGTAAGCGGTGTTGGAGCGCGCAAATGGAATCCGGTTGCCGCCGAGGATGGCGACGCGCCGCACGGCGGGCAGCGGGTTGGACATGCAGGTCTCCTTTCAGGATATTGATTCGCTCATCGCAAGGTCCAGTGAAAACGGCCGCGCAAATGCGGTTTGTCGCCGCTGGCATCACGTATTTCGAGCTCGCGCAGGGTGTCCGACGGCGAGGTGACGGGGGATACCCACAGCGACGCTTCGCCAGGCAGTAGCATGGGCAGCTTGAATTCCGCGCTGATGGTCGCTTCGGCAAGCAGCCTGGGCGGCTGCAGCACGCTGGCGACGCGCGCCAGGGTCCACATGCCGTGGGCAATCGCGCGAGGAAAGCCAAACACTTTCGCCGATGCCGCGCTCAGGTGGATCGGGTTGTAGTCGCCGGAGACGCGCGCGTAGTCGCGTCCGAGTTGCGCGGGAAGCTGCCAGCGGGACACGCGCTGCAACGCCTCGCGGTCGATCTCGAGCGCAGCCAGTGGCGTGCCGGCTAGCGTCTCGCCGAGCGTATTGACGTTGCGCTTCAGATAGACGCTGTCGCCGTCCCAAACGGCTTCGCCACGTCGATAGAGGCGCGTGTGCAGCACGAACGCCTGACCTTTGTCGTGGCGCAACAGCGCGCCGAATTCGACTTCGACGCGCAGCACTTCGTTGCAGTCGAGCGGCCGCCGCTGGCGCACATGGTTGGCAAGGTGCACGAGCCCAAGCGCGGGCCACGGGAAGGCGGGATCGGTCAGCATCAGCAGATGCAGCGGGAAGGCGAGCAGGTGCGGAAAGGTGAGCGGCACGCCATGCTCGGGAATGAAGCCGCACACGCGTGCGTAACGTTCGATTGCGACGGGTTCGAGCGGCGCGGCGGGGCGCACGAGGCGCAGCGCGGGTAACTGCGCGACGCGCCCGCGCTTCATCAAGCCGGACAGTGCTCGCGCATAGAGTTTGGCGGGCGCCGGTAACTGCTCGATCACGACCGTTTTCGTGCGTAGCGCGCCCGGCGGGTGAGTGATCCTCGACGGCTCGCTCATGCTCATGCTCCGATCAGACTTTGCCCGCAGACGCGCACCACCTGGCCCGTGACGCCTGCCGAGCCGGGATGCGCCAGCCAGGCGATGGTCTGGGCCACGTCGATGGGCTGCCCGCCCTGGCTCATCGCGTTCATGCGGCGACCGGCTTCGCGGATCGCCAGCGGAATTTTCGCGGTCATCTGCGTTTCGATAAAGCCGGGCGCCACCGCGTTGATCGTGATGCGGCGCTCGCGCAACAGCGGCGCCATGCTTTCGACGCGGCCAATCACGCCCGCCTTCGAGGTGGCATAGTTGGTCTGGCCCATGTTACCGGCAATGCCGCTGATCGACGACACGCAGACAATCCGGCCGCCGTCGCGCAACGTGCCGGCGGCGAGCAGCGCCTCGTCGATACGCTCCTGCGCGCTGAGGTTGATGTCGATCACGCTATGCCACGCAGCCTCTGTCATCCGCGCGATGGTCTTGTCCCTGGTGATCCCGGCATTGTGCACGAGGATGTCGACGCCGAGTTCGTCGAGCGCGGCGGCGATTTGCGCGGGCGCTTCGGGGGCCGCGATATCGAAGGCGAGGGCGGTACCGGAGAGCCGCCGCATGGTTGATTCGAGCGCTTCGTGGGCAGAGGGGATATCGATGCCGATGACGTGCGCACCTTCGGCGGCGAGCGCTTCGGCGATGGCTGCGCCGATGCCGCGCGCCGCGCCGGTCACGAC
>NZ_JBAURZ010000231.1:0-27188 GCF_049581445.1 Paraburkholderia sp.
GCGTTGAATTGAGCCGGATGTCTGGCGAGAGCGGCAGAAAAGCTCAGGCCGCTCGTGATGTCACGGGCCAGTACGCCTACGATGCGCGACATGCCGCGCTGCCGTGGCGTGGGCGCTTGCCCGAGCAATTCAAGCGACGGCGCGAGCGGCAGTCCGGCACGCAGCAGACTGGCCAACTGACGGGTAAAGCGGGTGATTTCGGCTGCACGCGCTTGCGGCCGCGGTGCCGGCCCTCGGGCCACCATTGCGACCACGAACAGGTTGTCACGCTTGAGAAGGGCTCGGGCTGCGTCGGTGTCCGGCGCGATGAGCGTGCCGCTTCGCTGAACTCCCATTGCGTCAACACCGCGCCAGACGAAACGCATTTCGCGCGAGTCAATTTGATGAACAATGTTCGTCATGCGACTTCGGTTGCGCTGAGCGCTTCGCTGAGACTGGTCGTGCCGTCCCGCACGCGGTTGAGTGCCGCCTCGCGCAGCGTGCCCACGCGCTCCGCCTGGGCAAGCTGGGCGAGCGTATGGGTGCCTGCCCTCTCAACGATCAGTTCACTCATCGCATCGGAGACCGGCATGACCTGGTGAATCCCAACGCGTCCACGGTATCCGATACCGTGGCACGCTGCGCAACCCACGGCGCTGTAGGGCTGCCAGCCATCCAGTTGCTCATCGGCAAAGCCCGCTGCGCGTAACGCCGCCGACGATTGCGGCATTAGAGTGCGACACGCGACGCACAGGCGTCTGACGAGCCGTTGCGCTGTCACCATGCGTAACGCAGCGGCGAGGTTATATGGCTCGACGCCGATGTCGATCAGGCGGGCGACGGCGGCGGGCGCATCGTTGGTGTGCAGCGTGGAGAGCACCAGGTGGCCGGTTTGCGCGGCCTTGACGGCGACGTCGGCGGTCTCTTCGTCGCGGATCTCGCCGACCATGATCACGTCCGGATCCTGACGCAGGAACGCGCGCAGCGCGACCGCGAACGTAAGGCCCGCCTTTTCGCGCACGCTGACCTGATTGATACCGGCAAGCTGGATTTCAGCCGGGTCTTCCACCGAACAGAGGTTGCGCGATTCGCCATTGAGCAGTTGCAAAAAGCAGTACAGCGAGAGCGTCTTGCCGCTGCCGGTCGGGCCCGTCACCAGCACCAGGCCGTGTGGTGCGGTGATGGCCGCCTGAACGGTATCGCGTTGCCATGGCGTGAGACCGAGCGAGTCGAGTGTTAGCGTCGTAGGTAGCGCGTCCAGTCGCCGCAGCACCAGCTTTTCGCCGAAGAGGGTGGGCAGTGAATTGACGCGGTAGTCCTCATACCGGCCAGGTGTCGTCGCAATACGCAGGCGTCCATCCTGCGGCACGCGTCGTTCTGCAATGTCCATGCGCGCGAGGACTTTCACGCGGGTAATGAACGCTTCGCGTAAATGCGCAGGCGGTGCCGCAAGCGCGTGCAACACACCGTCTATGCGCAGACGCATGCGCCAGCCATGTTCAGCTGGCTCGACATGCAGGTCTGATGCGTTGCGGCGCGTGGCCTCGCGCAAGGTGTCGGTGAGCAGACGGACCGCCGGTGTATTGTCGGCCTCAGCGAAGCCCGAGACCGCGTCCTGGCGGGAATTATCTTCGCGGATAGCGCTTTGGAAAGGACGCGTGGCACGGGTGACGGTGAGTTCAGAGTCGGCCGCAGTGATACGAAGCGGTTCAGTGGACGCCGGCAAATACGTTGGATCTAGCGCAGCGGCAGCTGGTGCGAAGCGGGGAGGAGAGGACATCTGGAACCGGCCGTGAGCCGCCTTTAAAACATGACGACTCCATCATCCGGTATGAGGCTTTGCACCGCTATTCGGCCAGATGGCCAAGCCGCGCGAAGCGTAAAAGATCCGCTGACCGTGTTCCTTCAAGCAGTCAGAACGCCTGACGTTTCGCAGTCGTCAGACTCACGCACATGCCGTCTCAACCCTGTGACGCTTTGCCGATTTTGGCCGCTGTGCGCTCGACAGGTTTGAAGAGTTTGACGGTGCGAACAGCCTGGTCGTCACTACGCATCACTTCGAGCTTGACGTCGCGGATCTGCAGGCACACGTCGCCGTCGGGAATTTCCTCGAGGATCTCGAGAATCAGGCCATTGAGTGTCTTGGGGCCGTCGGTGGGCAGCGTGAGATGGAGCCAGCGGTTCAGCTCCCGCAGCGGCATGCTGCCCGCGACGATGCACTCGCCGTCTTCGTTCCAGCCACCGCGCGAATTGGCGCCGCGTGGGATCGACGTGGTGAATTCGCCGATCAGCTCTTCGATGATGTCTTCCGGCGTGACAAGCCCCTGCAGCTCGCCATACTCGTTCACCACCAGCGCCGTGCGGTGGCGGCTTTCCTGGAAGTACTGAAGTTGCTGGAACACGGGCGTGCCGCTCGGTACGAAATAGGGCTCCGCAAGCAGTTCGCGCAGCGTCTCGCGTTCGAGTTCCTGATTATGCAAAGCGGAGAGCGTCTTGCGCACGTGAAGGACGCCAAGCACACGATCGATGTCGCCCTGATAGACGATCAGCTTGTTGTGATAGCAGGTCTCGAGTTGATGGAGGATCTGTTCGAACGGGGCATCGAAATCGAGCGCTTCGATGCGGCGGCGGGGAATCATCACGTCGTCGACAGAGATGTTTTCCAGGTCGAACAGATTCAACAGGATGCTGCGGTGCTTGGTGGGCATGAAGCTGCCCGATTCGAGCACGATGGTGCGCAACTCCTCCGTCGAGAGGCGCTGATCGGACCCGCCCTTCGTGTTGATATGCAGCACGCGAAGAATGCCGTTGGCGAACAGATTGACAAACCAGACGACGGGGCGCGCCACTCGCATGAGCGGCGCGATGAGCAGGCTTGCCGGGAGCGCAATCTTTTCCGGAAATGTGGCGCCGACAATCTTGGGCGTGATTTCCGCAAAGACGATGATCAGGAATGCGACGATGCCGGTCGAGATCGACAGAACGAGATTGTTCCGCCCGAAGGTATGCAGCGCGACCGAGGTGGTCAGCACTGGAATGATGGTGTTGAACAGATTGTTGCCGATCAGGATCACGCTCAGGAGCTGATCGGTGTGTACGAGTAGCCCTTGCGTGGTCCTGGCGCCTAAAGCACCTTGATTGGAGAGATGCTTCAGGCGGTGGCGGTTGAGCGCCATCATCGCCGTTTCGGAGATCGAAAAGAAACTGGAGCAGATAAGCAGCAGGAAGACTGCACCTATCTGCGCCCATAAGGGTAGTTGTTCCACGTGTCGCGAACTGGAGAAGGGGGCAGGATTGGAAGAATATAGCAGAGGGTGCCGCGCACGCCTTCCCGGCCGCATGGCGTAGGAAGATTCGGACGGTTTGCATCGTTCAGCACGTACAATTGCGGTAAGAACCGGATCAGACTTCGCGCCGAGACGTGACCGAAGAAGACGGGAAGAACCTGGAAACGTGTAGGCGAAAAAAAACCGCGCCAACGCACGGTTTTTTCAAAATCTGGTCGGGGTGAGAGGATTCGAATCGCTCAGCCCATTCAAAATCAATAACTTACAACGTGAGGCGTAACAGCGGTGACGGCTGAGTGTAGCAGGTTTTTCCGCTAAACCCGGGCAGAAATTGGGGCCAAAATTAAAGCCGTCGCGGAGAATGCAACGACCGGATTTTGCGATCCGACGAATAGACGCTCGCTGTCGTACGCCGGTTCGTGACTGGCGGGGAGCGCTCCAACCGCCGAAGTTAGCGAAGCGACGGTTGCACCGGCCTCCGCAAGAACGCGGAATTAGTGAGACCGGGGCGCGTTCCGTGAGATTGTAAATACTGAATTACTGAGACTGCCCTGCCTCGGTAGTCGAGCAATCGGTACGGGGACCGGCAGGCATGCCCGCCGGTCAGCACGGTACTCATCCCTTAAAGCAACTTGTATCTGACGCGGAATCCTCTCCGCCGCATCGCCTATACTGGTCGAAATGCTGATTTATCGCGATACGCAATAAGCGCTCACGCAATGACTGTTCTGCAATGGCGAGAAAAGCATGCGATAAAATTATGAGGAGACGACCTTGGCAAAGGCGGCAAGCAAGCGGGTACGGACGATAGGGTCAATAGCAAACGAATTGATCAAAAAGTCTCGCGAAGCAGCATTATCTGCAGTTCAGATTTTTAACAGTCCGTCGATCACATTTAAGTCTGAGACGTTCATAGTTTTGATGGTTATCGCATGGACGTATTTACTTCATGCACACTACCGAAAAAATGGCATTGAATACCGCTATCACAAAATTTCTGGTGCACGTAGGGTCTTCGAGCATACGGGTCAAGGCGCTTTTCGGTATTGGGACCTCGCACAGTGTTTGAAAATTAGGAATTCACCTGTTGAAGAGAGCAGCGCGACGAACCTGGCTTTTCTTATCGGGCTAAGACATGAAATCGAACATCAAATGACCACGCGGCTTGACGAACAGTTGAGCGCTCGATTTCAGGCATGTTGCCTCAACTACAATGATCTGGTCAAAAAACTTTTTGGCGATGCACACGGCATTGACAAGCACTTATCGTTTAGCCTGCAATTTTCCTCAATCGATACCGAGCAGGTGAAGACCTTGGACGGTGCAAAAGGTCTGCCCGCTCATATTCGGGCGTATATAAACGCGTTTGATGCCAAACTAACCGAAGATGTTTTTAATGATCCACGATTCGCCTATCGCGTCTTATTCGTTCCTAAGAGCGTAAATAAGAAGGGGCAGGCGGATAAAGTCATCGAGTTTATTAAATCTGATTCGGATCTTGCGAAAGATGTAAATCAGCATTACGCCGTTATCAAGGAAACCGAAAAAACGAAATATCTACCTTCGCGAATAGTCGAATTAATGCAAGATAAAGGTTTTAAAAGTTTTACCATGCACGATCATACTACACTCTGGAAAAAAGAAAACGCAAAAGACCCGAAAAGGAATTTCGGCACATCGGTAGCAGGTCAGTGGTATTGGTACGATTCGTGGCTTGAGTATGTGACAAATCATTGCCAACACCAGCTCGAACTCAAGGAACAGTAGCAGCAACTTCCTACGAAGTGTGCTGCCATCGTGAAAGAGGGTTATTGGGGCTAACGGCCGAAAGCTTAATGCGCTAGGGATTCCCAAGAAGTTCAGTCATCATCTGTGCCCTTTTTCTCGTCCGAATCGCCCGCATGGCTTTCTGAGTGTATGTTCTTGAATCGCCACCGAGGTTTAGGAAGTAGTCGGCAGCGCCGTGCTGAGCCAGAGAAACTTGATTGAAAAGATGTCCGAACCTACTCGGGCAGTTGGATATTCCAGGATTTACGATCTTCAGTTGTCGATCGTCAGATAGAGAAAGCCAATCAACCAAGGTTTCGTCAATGTGACGATCGCCAAATCCATAACCAATGCAGATCAGCTCCGATGCATAGTTAACACATCGACGAAACAGTTCAAAAAATTCAGGTGGCGCGAGTTGATGCATGTGCGGGGTAAATTTGTGCGCACCCGAGAGCAGTGTATTCCGCAGAAATTGTATTTCACCATGGGAATCAATGTAGATATTTTCATTTATCGCGCGAACGCCATCCCTTTGCCCCAGCGCGAGATCGATCGAGCTAATTAAGGCTAGCTGCTGAACATACGAACTAGCGTCGCCATTTTGCGCAGCAATTTTAACGTAACTTAACTCGTCACCCTGTGCAAAAATATCTAACGCGCCATGTATTTTTATAAGATTTATACCAACCTCACCGGGCATGAAGAAGTCATAGTCGTTTGCTTCGATGCTGGCGCGAGGTAGGCGCTCAAAACTTACGCTCTGTGACTCTCCGTCACCGGATCCCATTTCTATTTCGACAATCTCTTTAAAACCCGATTTGATTGGGATAGAAAATTTCCCCGCGAGCGACTCGATAATGAGGTCGTGATTAATTGAAAATATCCATAAGGGTTTATTTTCCTCAACTAGTTTGGTGATTCCACCAAAATCATCTAAGGCACTGGTTGAAAAAGGGAGATTCTTTATTTGCCGCTCCATCAAAAGACCACGAACTGCCTGGAGCAAAAATCCATTTATTGCATGTAGATTTCGACGTTTCTCTTGATCCCTTTCTCGGGAAAATGCGACTTCGATCGCGCCAATAATGTTTTCGTAATGCATATCTTTGTTACTCAGGAGCGAAGTGAGCATCGAAATCAATTCGTCGCTCCAGCCACCGCCCCGTGCCCGCCATAACCCATTGAACCTCTCTAGCTTTTCTTTCGGAAGCCATCTTTTCAATTCGGCTGTCAACTCACTGACCAACTGCATTCCACAATCGAATGACGCCCCTGCACCCAGAAATAGCGCTTGCATAAGAAAACCTTCAAAATTTGGAAAGTGAAACCACGTGCCGCTTTCCCAGGGTGCTCCTCGGTGTCAATCGTTCCGCGTCTGGCGACCCCGCCTTGGCCAGAATACCAACTCGCGCAACGCTTCAGGCCGATCAAAGACGATTGTCCGATAGAAGGACTTGCGTCCGATACGCCCACACCCGGAAATTAGAACAACGCATCGTCACCCCCCGTAGCCGAAAAGATTTCGCGAGTATTACTCATCGCTGCTCTGCTCTGGGGATTTAAAGGCATGGATTGTCGGTGATCCAGTTGCGATTGTCGAACGTCCCTTCATGGCCGCGTGCGGTCTAACGCAAACGGTAAATGCCGAGCTATCCATGCTCGCCGGGTTCGCTCAGTTCGAACGGGCAATGATCCGCAGCAGACAGGCAGAAGGTATCGCGAAGGCGAAAGCCGCAGGCCGGTGCATCGGGAGTGCAGGGCGTAGCAAGTTGAACGAGGCTGACAAGGCTGCGATCCGGGAGCGCGCCGCCAAAGGCGACAAGAAAGCGGTCATTGCGCGGGACTACGGCGTGAGCAGGGAAACGCTGTACCAGGTGCTGAAAGCTGCTTAACTAGGCCGACCGAGAAATGCAAGACGGGCAGAACTGGAGTGGCCCGCTCTTGGCAGATCTCTCCATCGGCTTGGAGGGCGAATGCAGCCCATCAGACGGGGGGTAGAAACCGCTCGTGAGGGCTGGGCAGTAGCCTGCAAGCCATAAGCAATCCTAATCTAATACGAAGCCCATGCATGCGTCTAAACGGCATTCCCTTACCCAGCAAGGGAAGGATCGATATTGGTGCCAGACCATGCCGGCAAACCTTTGTGGTTCTACGCGTGCGCGCACACGCGCGTTGCGCGCGAGAGTGCAGGGAGTTGGCCAGAACGATTTCGTCGCCTTTTTTTGGACATTGCGATATTTCGATTGAGAACTGTCGGTGTCACCGCATCGGAGGTCACGCAGTTTGAACACCCCCCCCCCGGGGTCTCGTGATCGCTTAACATACGCGGTGGCTAGCGTATAGCCTCGCGGTGGGGCTGGTGAGTGTCGGGTAGTGGGTGTGTATACCCAAGGTTAAGCGGGCGGCTTGCATGACCCGTTATTGGTTGTCAGCACAACGAGGCAGGTAGACGGATGCGATGGGCAGGCAAGAGGCTACGGGCCGAGCAATGGTTGCAATGGCAACGGGAGGATTGGGGCGGAGCGGAGATGCCGATGGATCCGCCGGTCGCAGTCAAAACCGGAGCGGCGAACCAACTGGCAAAGAGCGCGGTGCAGCAGTGGCTACGGAAGCCGCACGAGGGGCTATGGGGGTGCGTAGTTGCAATAGACAGCCTACAGCAGCAATGGGCCGTGCAGAAACGGCTAGCGGACAGGACTGCGTGGCGTAAGCACTTTGCCGGGAAGTCCCCGCCAGAAAAGGCCGAGTGGCCGAAGGGGGCGAACGCACGGAATCATACCTATTGGAAATGGATGGAATACCGGGCGAACGAACATATATGGCTGGCAGAGATGGACAGACAAGCAGCAATGCGCCAGCAGTTCGAATGGATTCAGGAAGCCGCTGAAGCCGCCGATACGCACCCGTGGGCGCACCGCAAGGATATCCGGCTGGCTTGGCGGGTGCAGCAGAACCGCTGGCGAGAGGCGGCGGTATGGCGAAGCATCGTGTACTCGTGCTGGCGGGACACACGACCCGGCATAGCAGCATGGCCGGTTTGGATGCAGCCGCAGACGGGCGGAAAGAAGGGTAAGCCACGCGAGTTGCCGAGGGTCGAAGAGCCGTGTGACGGCAAGCACCCGCAAGGGCGTAACCTGCGATTGCGACAGGTGTTTGAGGGGTTGCCAACTCGCCCCGATCAAGAGACGGCGGTACGGGTTATGACACTGGTGACGGGGAGTGCGCCGGACTGGATGATACCCCGGCAAGTGGACCCGCCGAAGCGACCCGGAAGGCCGAGAAAAGCGGCGTGAAAAGTTTGCGGAAAGTTGGGCGAATGTGAAGCGACGAAATTCGCTGAAAGCCCCGTATCACGTCGGAAATAAATCGCCGTGAATCGTATAGGCGGTAACCGGGAGCGGCGCAGGTCTGGAGTTCACCTGCCCATTGTTATGATATTGGGGAATTGCGTTGGCTGAGAACCACTGGCGGATGACCGCCGAAGACAAGGCGGAATGGATTACGGAGTACTGGCGGCACCACGGGCGATCCTGCCAAATTTGCCGCCGTAAAGCCCTACGGAATGACATGGTGAGCGACCACTGCCATGAGAGCGGAATGACGCGAGCTGCGTTGTGCGGTAGTTGCAATACGCTGTTGGGATTCGTGGAGACGAGCCGATACACCGACGGTGAAATGTTGACGCTGTTGATGCTGCAACGGACGCGCGAGGGGTACGCCAGCAAAACCGCGAAACTTAGGGGAGATAAGGCGCGGTCATTGATCCGCAGGATGCGCACGTACATCGAGTTCTGGCGGTTGCACCGGGAGGCGTTTGCACTGTATGTGGCGGACCCGTCAGACTTCGCGGGCCTGGCTCGCGCTAACACTGTCGCGGCACTGCGCTATAAACGATGGTTGCGGAAGACGCACGACCTCCGGGCGTACCACGTAGCGTGCTGGATTGATGATAAGCGGCACACGCACACACTGGCGCGGCGATATCGCGAATTGCTTGCGGAAGGGTGGCCGGTATCTGTGGGTCAATAGGGTATACCTAATCGATCCATGTGTGACGCTGCGTTGTGTATGGCTCAATTGGGTTGACCAGGGGTGATCCACTCGTTAATATTGATCCACCAATCCAAACGAGCCATATTGAGCCATGCGGAAACTGTACTACGGCCGAATCTCCACCACAGACGGACAATCAGCTGCCAGTCAATACGAGGATGCAAAGGCCCACGGTGTGAGCGAAAAGGACGTATTCATTGACGAGGGTGTAAGTGGGTATCACGTCGCACCGGGGGACCGGGAGCAGTGGCGGAAGGTTGAGCACGATCTGCGGCACGGCGGCGTGCTTATTGTCCGCTGGCTTGACCGGATCAGCCGCCGATACGACGAACTGCACCGGACCATGCGTCGCCTTATTGAGCTGGGCGTTCGCGTGGAGTGCACCCTTAACGGGATGACTTTTGACGGGCGAGCCACCGACCCCATCGAAAAAGCGACGCGCGACGCCGTGCTCGCTTTCATGGCTGCGCAAGGTGAAGCCGACTATAAAAACCGGGCAGAAATGCAGCGGCGCGGGGTGGCGATCGCTAAGGCCAAAGGAAAGTATGCAGGGCGGCAACGTACCGTCGATTACGCGATTATCAAGGCATGGCGGACCGAAAACGGCGCGAGTATCAAACAAACGGCAGAGCGCTTCGGCATAGGCACCGCTACAGTTAAACGTGCATCCGCCGAATGATTTGGCGAAGAGCCTTTCGGATATGATCAATGACAATCTTGAGATGTCCTTAGTCCGCACGCGAAAAAGCAAAACAATACATGGCACTCATTAGACCGCGTTTAACAGACCACCATGGCATTCTTCTGCCCCAATCGGAACTGGATTTCGCTATTCCATTCATTGACGAAGATATTCCGTTGTATGTCGATCCGTTCATGCTGTGGCGATCACCTTCCCAGCAAGATCGCTCACTCCATACGAGTCTTCTGAACGCATTTAACAATCTCGGCTATCTCGCCAAGAATGGCCAAGAGCAACAGGCGATTGCAAGCTTGGTCGCGGCCTCTGAATGCGAAGAGGTCGGACTAGGAACTTCCGCGACTCGGGTTGGTAAGCGCATCGGCAAAGAGAAAGCCACTGAGGTTATCTCTCTTTTCAAGCGGATACCGCAGTATGGGCGCGCGGGCTTTCGTCATATCGAAGAGATTCAGTTCTACGTGGACGGCATTTCGAAAGACCGAATCAGTGATATTTGTTGCAGTTTTTTGAAATCGTTTCTCATTGATTTTACCATTCAACAATGCGAGCGATTAGGCATACCCACGCAGTCAACCAAAGTAAGTAATGTCTACGACGACAGAAAGAATTTGTTTGAAACACAAGGAAATTTGAATTTGCCCGCTAATCCGAATACGGGCTCACCATTGGTTTTTGTCCCTAAACGCTGGTTAAGGTATGTCCCTTGGCTGAATTACGATGACTATTTCGAGAAACATTGTCCTCAAGACGAAATATCACATACACCCGAAGAACTAACTCGCGTTGAAGTCCTAAACTACAACCGCGAAAACTACGGCGCGATTGACCGCTATATCGTAGTGAAAGAAAGGTCCTTTGATGATTGTCATAGCGATCCACTGTTCTCACAAATTCCGGTGATATCTGCCAAGCGTAAATTCGCGGCTATTCAGAAGCTTGCGACAGGCAAAGAAGATGGGGCCGATCGAAAGTATGAGGAGTTGCTCGGGCAACTATTGCCTTCACTCCTCTATCCAAAGCTGGACTTCGCTCAGGAGCAAGCACGAACGGAAAGTGGAGTCAGTATCCGCGACCTTGTTTTCTATAACACTGCATCGACGCCATTCTTGGCGGATATGCATAAGGATTATGGATCGAAGCAAATAACAATGGAGCTGAAAAATGTGCAGTCCATTGAACGAATACATGTCGACCAATTAAACCGCTATCTAGCCGAAGAACTCGGCAGATTTGGTATCTTTGTGACGCGAACTCCGTTGAAGAAAGCGGAAATGAAACGAACCATTGATCTGTGGTCGGGGCAGCGCAAGGCGATTATAGCCCTGACGGATCAAGATATCGCTCAGATGGTCGAGTTATTCGAAAGTAAGCAACGCGATCCGATCGATGTTATTGTTAGAAACTACAATCAATTCAGATCAAAATGCCCATAGACGCAGGAGAAAATAATTATGAAAACTGAAGCTGATGTCAAGAATTTGGAAAAATTGATTGGGCAGCTACAAAGCCTCCACTCTGAAATATCGCAGCTAACAAAGAAGTCGTCAAATGACGGCTTGAATACATTTAAACTAAAAATCGTAAACAGCGTCTTGGCAGAAACCGGCGAAGTTATTGATGACTACAAGCCGCTAAAAGATTTCAATGGATTTGACGAAGACGCACTCCCAACCAATAGCGACGTAACGATGATTTTGGGGTTGTATATGGAACAAATTGAGAGATTCCGCTCGGATAGCGTCGTCTATAGTAGTAGCACATGGCAGTATGTAGTCGGAGGAAAGCCTAGCGGAATTCGGGCTAGCATGCCAACTCGCGTAGGTGGGGCAAATAAATGAGTGACGGAAATCAACATCGGCAAGTTACGACACAGGAATTCGTCAACAAATATGAGGCTACTAGCCCTATTTTCTCCGGTATTTTGAGCGAAATCAGGGAATTATCGAAGAAGAAGCCAGAAGCAACAATGAGCGCCAACAAGGTGCGGATCGTCAACCGCGTACTGGAAGATTTGCTTGTTTTCTTGAAAGATGAGCCTGCCGGGAAATATCTTGAACTCTTGGATGACGGAGAATTGCCGCAAATGAGCGACGCTGTATTAGCCATGGTGCAGTTTGAGTCAGCACTCAATGCGTTTGAGGGTCGCTATCGTCCAATCGAGGTCGGATACTGGATCACCGAGTAGAACTCATAACGGCGGGTACGATAGCATTACTGCGATGCCAAAAGATATACGACTGCGGATTCAACGCGCCGCCGCGTCTGGGCCAGATATGCGGATACCTCAGGATGGCAATGGATATGCGCTTCCCGTCGAGGGTCCGGAGCATGCGCGGTTCATTGGTTATTTTTGAATTGGGCCAGCACGAGACGACGCGAGACGGCATCACATCGTATGAGGACCGGGTGCGACTCCACTTCGAACTCAGCGGAAAAAGGCATCCACCCCGCGACGTGGACGGCGTTTTTGTACCTTATATCCTGGTCGTGGAAATGACCTTAGGTCTGCTTCCCGGCGACCTTTTCTTTGAGACGTTCGCGCGGATGAACTTCGAGAGCGCTGCTTCACACATGGCGGCGCTACTGGGCGAAGCGTTCATGGTATATGTTGGGCATCGCCGCTTCAGGCATAGACGCGGGGCATACCCGATCATTGAAGCCGACAAAGAAGGATACCTGATAGGCCCGGCGAAGGGCCGAGATGAGGCTACAGGCGAACTCCTAGCGGTGGATATTGCCCCTTGTCACTACCGGCTTGAGGCGTTCGTATGGAAAACGGCAGACCTAGACGACTGGTACTCGATCTACATGCCGGGTGAGTGGCCGGAGCAACGGAACGACCAGACCGGGGAACTGATCAAGAAAGCCCGATCAAGGAACGTGTTGCAGGAGTGCATGGTAGCCGCCCGCAACTGGCCGGAGCATCCGTTATACGGAACAGCGAGGTTGGGACCGGACCCAAACGCGCCGAGCCCGGAAGAACTGGCGAGACAGCGGACGGCGGAGCTAAAGGAATGGCGGGCGGGGAACTGCCGTCGGCTCAAGGCTGCCGTGGATGAGGTGCTCGCGAAGTTCCCGAAGGAACCTCCAAAGAGGCAGACGCGCTCAACCAAAGTAAAGCGGCCTCCGGCGTCCAATTAGCTCAACTTCTTCGCAAAGTCCCCATGTACGTGGCATTAAGGCAGTTTAAGGCCCGATACGCGGATGCGGGACACGGCTTCAACGAGCGGCGCGAGTGGGTAGGACAGACCGCCGTACCGGCGTGATACCTTGCCGCTGGCATGGCCCGATAGCGCGTCCGATACCTCGTCTGATATCCCAGCTTCGCGGCACATGTCCTTGAAGCCGTGGCGAAAGCTGTGAAAGACCATTTTCGGGTCCGTGACCTTGCAAACGCGGCGCAGGTACTTGCCGAACCATTTGGACCAGTTACCCGACTCCGCGCCCATTGTGTCGGGCTTAAGCTCGGAGAATATGCGCGCCTTGCCGCGTTGGGCCTGTGCGTACTCCACGAAGCCACGGGCCAGCAATACGCCGTGAATGGGAAAGCGTCGCACACTGCCGATATTCTTGACGCCCTGCCCGTCGCCCTCGTTGGTGATGCGGAGAACCCAGCAGCGTTTTTCGCTGTCGTCCGTGTTGCGGTACGTTTCCTCGTAGATATCCTCTGGCCGTAGCTGAGCCAGTTCTTCAACGCGCGCGCCGGTAAAGAGAGCGAGTAGAGGCAGCCAGTACGAGGCCTCTCCTGCGCCGCCGTCCGGGCGATCGTCCCCCGCGTAGACCGGGCTGGCAAAGATGGCCTGTAGTGCGGGCAGATCGAAGGGGAGGCGGGCGGCCCTGGCGTTCTTGCGCTCGCCCACCTTTACACCTAGTGCGGCGTTACTGTGCGCCTGGAGGTTATCGACCGCGAAATTGAGGATCGCCCGCAGCATGGTTAGGTGTTTGTCGGTGTTGACGGATGACTGGCCGGACTCCAGAAGCTTGTTTTTGAAGTCGATCACATGCGCGCGGCTAATGCTAGCGACCGGGATGCGGCCTACATGCTCGTAAAACCGCAGAATGATCCTGTTAGCAATAGCGACGGTGCGCGTGTCGGGTTTGCGCTCGTTGGCCCACTGTTCCACAAGGGCAGCGAGGTGGCCGGAAGACCCAGACGGGGCGGATTGAAGCGCGGGCGTTACGGGGGTGGCAGAGACTGGCAATGCGGGCAGCGCGCCGCCCTGTGCCATGATGCGGGCAAGTGCCTCCTCGTAGGCAGCTACCTGGCGGGCGTGCTTTTCCTTGCGCTTGGCTTCGCGGGCTACTTGCCTGTCGTGCTCCGCGAATTGGACTTCCAGCGGGTCCGGGCGGCCTTCCGTGTCGAACCATTCCTGATAGTCACGTTCGTACTCGTCTCGTTGTCGCTCGTATTCTTTCAGGGCTTCGCCCGTTAGCTGGCCGGAGGCGGCGCGTTTCCGCAGGCTGTCGAATTCCCGGTCATAGCGTACGCTTTCCTCGCGAACGAGCTTACGCGCTTCCGCTGGATCAGACGTGCCGAGGGCTTTGACGATTTCTTTGCTGCCCTGAAAGTGGGCCTGTAGATCGAGGGGAATCTTGCGGCGGAAATAGTACCGGCTGCCGCGCTTGGAGAGGTGATTTGTCATGGCTTAGAAACGGTTGGTGTATGTTACACCGGCTGCTACCGTTCCTTAAGTCATTGATTTGATGGAATTACTAGACCAATCAACAGGTTAGATTGGTCGGGGTGAGAGGATTCGAACCTCCGGCCTCTACGTCCCGAACGTAGCGCTCTACCAGGCTAAGCTACACCCCGATTTGTACTGCATGACTCGATTCAGACTAATTCGGCGTTTCGGTCTTGTTTAAGACTGTCTCGCCGTCGAGTAAGAACATAATTCTAGCAGGCTTTCTTTGTAAATGGAATCCGGAAACGAAGAAATTGCCGCTGCTGCCGCCTGTGCTTCCTGCTTGGCGCACTCCAGCGTGTGATCCAACGCGCCGGAGCGGGTGATCGCCTCGAAGATGGTCTCGAAGCGGTCCGTGCCGCCCTGTTCGATCGCCTCGCGCGCCAGCGCCGACTGCTCCGGCGTGCCGCGTTCGATCAGATAAATGAGCGGCAGCGTCGGTTTGCCCTCGCGCAGATCGTCTCCGGCGTTCTTGCCCATCGATTCAGCCGTGCCGGTGTAGTCGAGCCAGTCGTCCATGATCTGGAAGGCGGTGCCGATGCGCCGGCCGAATTCGGCGGCGGCGGCTTCCGTGGGGGCGTCGGCGCCAGCCAGCACGGCGCCAAGCTGGGACGCCGCTTCGAACAGCTTGGCCGTTTTATAGCGGATCACCTGCATGTAGCGGGCTTCGTCCACGTCTGCGTCATGCATGTTCAGTAGTTGCAGCACTTCGCCTTCGGAGATGATGTTAGTCGCCTCCGCAAGGATTTCCATGACGCGCATCTTGCCGACCCCAACCATCATCTGGAACGAGCGCGAGTAAAGGAAATCGCCTACCAGCACACTGGCCGCGTTGCCGAATAGCGCGTTGGCCGTTTGACGGCCACGTCGCAGATCGGATTCGTCCACCACGTCGTCGTGCAGCAGGGTCGCGGTATGGATGAATTCGACCACGGCGGCCAGTTCGTGGCGAAAGCCCGTGGTTTCACCCAGCGCGCCCGCCACCAGCAGCAGCAGCGCGGGCCGCAGCCGCTTGCCGCCGGCGCTGATGATGTACTCGGAAATCTGGTTGATCAGCATCACGTCCGACGCCAAACGGTGCCGGATGACGCGATTCACCTGCTCCATGTCTTCGGCGATTGGAGCGAGCAGGCTAGCGGCGTTGGAGGAGGGGGTGGCAGTCGACGACATGATGGCTGAATTGGGTAGTGCCGCGAATTATAAGGCGAATCGCGGGAGTTCCGGGCCGCAGCATGTGGGATCGCGGCGCGGCCGCCCGGCTGACGGGGCCTTTATGCAGCGTTGCGCAGTCTGTCAATGAGTTTTGACCGGATAGCTAACTCTATGTATAATCACGGGTTTCCGCGCGTGGTGCGTGGAGAAAATGAACACAGAGTGAGGTTCTCAATGTACGCGGTCATAAAAACCGGTGGCAAGCAGTATAAAGTTGCCGTCGGCGAAAAACTTAAAGTAGAACAGATACCGGCAGACATTGACGCTGAAATCACGCTCGACCAGGTTCTCGCAGTGGGCGAAGGCGAATCGATTAAGTTCGGTACGCCGCTGGTCAGTGGGGCTTCCGTCAAGGCTACCGTCGTGTCGCAAGGTCGTCACGCAAAAGTGACCATCTTCAAGATGCGTCGTCGGAAGCACTACCAGAAGCATGGCGGCCACCGCCAGAACTACACCGAACTGCGCATTGACGCGATCAACGCGTAAGCGCAACGGTTAAGGAGCTATCAAATGGCACACAAAAAGGCAGGCGGATCGTCACGTAACGGCCGCGACTCCGAGTCGAAGCGTCTCGGCGTGAAGGTGTACGGCGGTCAAGCCATCAACGCTGGCGGCATCATCGTGCGTCAACGCGGCACGCGTATGCATCCGGGCGAAAACGTCGGTATGGGCAAGGATCACACCTTGTTCGCGCTGACGGACGGCCACGTCAAGTTCACGACGAAAGGCGCAGCGAAGAAGCACACGGTCGTTGTAGTCCCGGCAGCAGCCTGAGTTAAATCAGGCACGGGCTTCAGGACCGGAACAAAGGCCCCGCGAAGTTAGCGGGGCTTTTTTTATTGCAGGTTCATTATTGGATGGATTGTCGTCAGCTTGCGCGGATGGCCGATCGGTCGATTGGTCAACGCATTGCAGGCACGGCAAAATGGCAACAAACACGGGACGGAGTTACGCATGAAGTTCATTGACGAAGCGAGGATCGAAGTCATCGCCGGCGACGGAGGGGATGGCAGCGCGTCGATGCGCCGCGAGAAGTTCGTCCCGTTCGGTGGGCCGGATGGGGGCGATGGCGGCCGGGGCGGCACCGTCTACGCAGTCGCAGACCGCAATATCAACACCCTGATCGACTACCGTTACGCGAAGAAGCACCAGGCGCGTAACGGTGAAAACGGCCGTGGCGCCGACTGCTACGGCAAGGGCGGCGACGACGTCACGTTGCGCATGCCTGTCGGCACGATTATCTCGGACATGGAAACCGGTGAGCTGATCGCCGACCTGACTGAGCATAACCAGAGCGTGATGATTGCCCAAGGCGGCCCGGGCGGCCTCGGCAACCTGCATTTCAAGTCCAGTACCAATCGTGCGCCGCGGCAGAAAACCGACGGTAAGCCCGGTGAGCGCCGCATGGTGCGTCTGGAGTTGAAGGTGCTGGCCGATGTCGGCTTGCTGGGTATGCCGAATGCCGGCAAATCCACGTTTATCGCGTCCGTCTCGAATGCGAAGCCGAAGATCGCCGATTACCCGTTCACCACGCTCGCGCCGAATCTTGGCGTGGTTCGCGTCGGGCCGAGTCGCAGCTTCGTGATCGCCGATATTCCCGGGCTGATCGAAGGCGCGGCCGAAGGCGCCGGCCTGGGTCACCAGTTTCTGCGCCATTTGCAGCGTACGGGCTTGCTGCTGCATATCGTCGATCTCGCACCGTTCGACGAGGCGGTCGATCCGGTCGCGGAGGCCAAGGCAATCGTCAATGAGCTGCGCAAGTACGACGAGTTACTGTTCGAGAAAACCCGCTGGTTGGTGCTGAACAAGCTGGATATGGTGCCCGAAGACGAGCGCGAGGCGCGCGTTGGAGCGTTCCTGAAAGGATTCGACTGGGACGGTCCGGTCTTCGAAATCTCGGCGCTGACGGGCCAAGGCTGCGAAGCGCTTTGCTATGCGGTGTACGACCACATTGCCGCGCATTCGGACGCGCAGCGGCAGACGGAAGCTGAAGAACTGGCCGCCGACGTTCGTTTCCGCGAGAAGCAGGCGGGCGCGGCATCGAGTGAGCCGGGCGAGCCGATTCAGCCGCAGGAATAATACGCATAGCTTGGGCGTCGGTGGTCCGTCGTGGACCGCCGGCCGGCATCACGCATTATCTTGGGAGACTGCGCACAATGCGTTCCGTCATCGCAGATTCGAGGCGATTGGTAGTGAAAGTCGGGTCGAGCCTCGTCACCAACGACGGGCGTGGCCTCGATCATGCCGCGATCGGCCGCTGGGCCGCGCAGATCGCCGCGTTGCGCGCGCAGGGTAAAGAAGTTGTGCTGGTGAGTTCAGGGGCCATCGCGGAAGGGATGCAGCGCCTCGGCTGGACCAAACGTCCGCGTGAAATCGACGAGCTCCAGGCGGCCGCTGCTGTTGGGCAGATGGGGCTTGCGCAGGTGTATGAGAGCCGCTTTGCGGAACACGCTATCCGTACGGCGCAGATTCTCCTTACCCACGCCGACCTGGCCGACCGTGAGCGTTATCTGAACGCCCGTTCAACGCTGTTGACGCTTCTGCGCCTCGGCGTAGTGCCAATCATCAACGAGAACGACACCGTCATAACCGACGAAATCAAGTTCGGCGACAACGATACGCTGGGCGCGCTGGTGGCGAATCTGATCGAAGGGGATGCGCTGATCATCCTCACCGATCAGAAAGGTCTATTTACGGCTGATCCGCGTAAGGACGCGTCCGCCACTCTGGTTCAGCAGGCTGACGCAGGGGCGCTGGACCTCGAAGCAATGGCCGGCGGCGCGGGTTCGAGCCTGGGTCGCGGCGGCATGCTGACCAAGATTCTTGCCGCCAAGCGCGCGGCCCATAGCGGCGCGAATACGGTGATTGCGAGCGGACGGGAGCCTGACGTGCTGACACGGCTCGCAGCCGGTGAAGCCATCGGCACGCAATTGATTGCACGCACGGCGCGGATGGCCGCGCGCAAGCAATGGATGGCTGATCACCTGCAGGTTCGCGGGCACGTCGTGATCGACGACGGCGCCGTCGAAAAGCTCACCGAGGGAGGCAAGAGCCTGCTGCCGATTGGCGTTATCGGCGTGCAGGGCGCGTTTGCGCGTGGCGAGGTAATCGCCTGTCTGAGTGCGGCGGGCCGCGAAATCGCCCGCGGTCTCACGAACTACAGCAGCGCCGAAACCAAGCTGATTCAGCGCCGCCCAAGCGGTGAGATTGAAACGGTGCTTGGCTACATGCTGGAACCCGAGTTAATCCACCGAGACAACCTTGTGCTGGTCTGAGGCTCGCTGGCCCGTCTGCGTCGGGCAACACCGTTCAGCACGTTAAAAAAGCCGTTCCAGGCATATGCCCGGAACGGCTTTTTTCTTTTGCATACCGGCTCGTTTTGTCCAAAGCCGGCCCTTGGAGCGCTGCTCTCAGCCTCAGCGTATCTGCGAACTCGCGGTACGCCTGTAGCGGATGTTCTCCAGAATCTGCTTGGCGCTGCCGGTCGGCATTTTGCTCGTGCAGAAGTAATCCTGATAGAGCGACGCCTGATAAGCGTTCAGTGTGCCGTTTTCGATCCGCGCGAAAGGCGTGGCGACGCTGTCATCCCAGCCGTCGTGATCCGCGTTGAGGCCCGCATATTGGCGCCATTCATACGTATCGCAGCGAATTCCTTCGTAATTCACGTTGTACGCACCGCTCGGGCTCTTTGCGACCACCGTGTAGCGCACCACGCCGTCGTCACCAACGCTGAGCGATTTCGAGTCGACCGCGAACGTGAGCGGGGTGTTGCCCGAGACGTCGAACGGCAGGAGATTGGCCTGTTGCGGAAGCGGCGGCAGGCTGTCGACCTTGTTTTCGGTCCAGTTGGACTTGCGATCGAACAGATACGTAAACGCGCTGTCATCCTTGTTGGTGGGTTTGCTGGCGCTCGAACAGCCAGCCAGCAGGGCGCCGGTGGCGACGCACGCCACGACGAGAGCAAGTGCTTTCAATATGAAATCCTCGAAACACCGGCGTGACAGGGCTCCTGTCACGCCGGCAAATGCGGCATTGAAAGCCGCATGGGGTTTAGTCGCGCAGACCCGGCTGGGTCAGGGGGGCCTCGGCAGATTCGCAGCCGGACTCGATCGTCGTGCGAATCGAAGTCTCAACTGTGACGGACGAGTCCGTTACCGACACCTCCTGCAGCTCCGTCACGGTAGACACTATCCGGGGATAGCGCGGCCCGTGATGGCCGCCGGGTTTTTCCGGACGCGGCGCAGCACGGCGCAGAAAACGGGACAACTCCGTCAGCGCCAACTGATACACATCCCGCTTGAACTCGATCACACAGTCGAGCGGCACCCAGTACTCGTTCCAGCGCCAAGCATCGAACTCGGGATGATCGCACGCGCGCAGGCAAATATCGCAGTCGCGCCCTACCATCCGAAGCAGGAACCAGATCTGTTTCTGGCCGCGGTAATGACCGCGTACTTCACGCTTGATGAACTTGTCCGGCACCTCATAACGCAACCAGTCGCGCGTGCGACCGATTATCTTGACATGCTCCGGATGCAGGCCGGTTTCTTCGTGTAACTCCCGATACATCGCTTGCACGGGGGTCTCGCCATACTTGATGCCCCCTTGCGGAAACTGCCAGGAATGTTCACGGAGCCGCTTGCCCCAAAACACCTCGTTGTGCGCGTTCAAGAGGATGATGCCGACGTTCGGGCGAAAGCCTTCACGATCCAGCATACAACCACCTTCGAATCCTTTAAAATTGCTTTGATTATAAACAGATAACGGACCTGACGCACCGAATCGCACCAGATTGGAACGATTCGCCGCAAAAGGGGCGCGAATGCGTTAGTCTGTCGGCCATCCGGCGCTGCGGCACATGCTGCGACGGCGGGGTCGAGGCCAGCGGCAGTTTCGGCACCCGTTTGCGGTATCTTTGTCGCGCCTTTGTCGAATTCCCCACCGTTTTCACCTTTCGGGCGGTCGCTCCGGCGCCGCCGCTTTTGGAAAATTCTGAATGAAAGCCACCCGTTTCTTTATCGGCACCCTGAAAGAAGCCCCCGCCGACGCCGAAATCGTCAGTCACAAGCTGATGGTGCGCGCCGGCATGATCCGCCGCGTGGCCGGCGGCATCTACAACTACCTGCCCATCGGGCTGCGCTCGATCCGCAAGGTGGAAGCCATCGTGCGTGAGGAAATGAACCGCGCAGGCGGGATCGAACTGCTCATGCCGGCTGTGCAGCCGGCCGAGTTGTGGCAGGAATCGGGCCGCTGGGAAAAATACGGGCCGGAACTGCTGCGCTTCAAGGACCGCCGCCAGATCGACTTCGTGATCGGACCGACTCACGAAGAAGTGGTCACTGACATCGCCCGGAATCAGATCAAGAGCTACCGTCAGTTGCCGGTGAACTTCTATCAGATCCAGACCAAGTTCCGTGACGAGATCCGTCCGCGTTTCGGCGTGATGCGCGGCCGCGAGTTCATCATGAAAGACGCGTACTCGTTCGACAAGGACCAGGACGGTCTGAAAGAGTCGTATCGCAAGATGTACGAAGCGTATGTGCGCATTTTCACGCGCCTCGGCCTCGACTTCCGCGCGGTGGCGGCGGATAACGGCTCGATCGGCGGCAGCGGCTCACACGAGTTCCACGTGATCGCCGACACGGGGGAAGATGCGATCGCCTATTGCCCGACTTCGGACTTCGCGGCAAACGTCGAGGCGGCGGAAGCGTTGCCGCTCTACGCCGAGCGCGCTGCGCCCGCCGAAGAGATGAAGAAGACTGCCACGCCCGGCAAGGCGAAGTGCGAAGCGGTGGCTGAACTGCTGAACATTCCGCTCGAGCGCACCATCAAGTCGATCGTGCTGGCCACGGAAAACGAGGGCGCCGAGCCGACCATCTGGTTGCTGATGCTGCGTGGCGATCACGATCTGAATGAGATCAAGGCGAACAAGCTGCCGGGGCTGGGCGACTTCCGCATGGCAACCGAAGCGGAGATCATCGAGTCATTTGGCACGCCGCCGGGCTACCTCGGTCCGATCAGCACGAAGAAGCCGATCAAGGTGATCGCGGACCGCACGGTCGCGAACATGAGCGACTTCGTGGTGGGTGCGAACGAGGTGGATTACCACATCACCGGTGTGAACTGGGGCCGCGATCTGCCGGAGCCGGTTGTCGCGGACATCCGCAACGTCAAGAAAGGCGATCCTTCGCCGGACGGCAAGGGCGTGATCGACATCTGCCGCGGCATCGAAGTGGGCCACGTATTCCAGTTGGGCAAGAAGTACTCGGAAGCGATGAATGCCACGTGTCTGGACGAAAACGGCAAGCCGCAGCCGATGGAAATGGGCTGCTACGGCATCGGCGTGACGCGTATTCTGGGCGCAGCAATCGAACAGAACTTCGACGACAAGGGCATCATCTGGCCGGAAGCGATTGCGCCGTTTGAAGTGGTGCTTTGCCCGATGGGTTACGACCGAAGCGACGCCGTGCGCGAGCAGGCCGACAAGCTGTATGCGGAACTCGTTGCAGCGGGCATCGACGTGATCCTTGACGATCGTGGCGAGCGCCCGGGCGTGATGTTCGCCGACTGGGAACTGATTGGCGTGCCGCACCGCCTGGTGATCGGCGATCGCGGTTTGAAGGAAGGCAAGATCGAGTATCAGGGACGCCGCGACACGGAAGCGACGCTGCTGCCGGTCGAGGACGCCGTGCAGACGATCACGCAGAAGATTCACGCGGCGCTGGCCAATTAATCGGGGCGGTCGGTGGAGTACACCTTTCTGTCTGCGACCGTCCTGCTGCTGCTGATCACCGACCCGCTGGGCAATATCCCGCTCTTCATTAGTTGTCTGCGCGGGGTGGCGCCAGAACGGCGCGCGATCGTCATTCTCCGTGAGGTGGCGATCGCGTTTGTGATCCTGCTGATCTTCATGGTGGTCGGCGATCGCTTCCTGCGCATGATGAGCCTGACCGATCAGTCGTTGCGGATAGGCGGCGGGATCGTGCTGTTTCTGATCGCGATCCGCATGGTCTTTCCGCATCCGGACGGCCCGTTCGGTGGCGACACGCGCGGCGGCGAGCCGCTCATCGTGCCGCTGGCGATTCCGGCGCTTGCGGGGCCATCGGCACTTGCTACCGTGATGCTTCTTACCTCGCAGGCGCCCGGCAAGATGTTCGAGTGGATCGGCGCGCTGACGGTCACGATGATTGTCTGTGCCATCGCGCTGGTGCTGGCGGAGCGCATCCAGAAGGTGCTCGGCGAGCGCACCATGATGGCCTTCGAGCGCTTGATGGGACTCGTGCTGGTGGCGATTTCGGTGGAGATGGTGCTCGGTGGTATTCGCTCGTTCGTGCATCAACTGTGAACGAAGCCAACCTGGCGTTGCAGCGCTCACCGTCGAGCAGTTGAACTTGAGGCCAAGTAGACCTGACGCTCAACCGAAAGGAACAGGATGAGCAGAAGCCCGTCTAGGTTCAAGCGTCGTTTCGTTCAGTGGATATTTCGTACCTGAGCGGATGCGAATAGCAATTTGGAGCCGCTCTCGAGGACTATGCGTATCCGAACGGAAACGAAGATAAAAGATTTCACTCGGGTGTCGTCTTTTAGTTCCCGCTCGGATACGTACCAATGAGCCTAGCCCCTGAATGTGGCATAATGTTCCCGATCGGATACGAAGATGGAGCTAATGTGTCCCAGTCAGACTTTCCAATCAGCGACATGGCCGCGCTCGCGCAACTCGCGCGCGCCGCGCGCCTCGCACAAGGGATGACGCGCGACGACCTTGCCAACGCGACCGGGTTATCGCCCAAGTTCATCAGCCACTTCGAGGCGGCCAAGCCGACGGCGCAAATTGGTAAGGTGCTGGCGCTCCTCTTGGAACTCGGCATCGTGCTGCGCGCAACTACTGCCGTCGAGATTCCACCGGATCTCGCCATGAAAGCGCTCCAACGTCGCAGGTCGCCAAGTGACAACTAGACGCCTCCTGGCATTCGCCAACGGCCAGCACATGGGTACCGTCACGGACGAGGACGACATCTGGTCCTTTGCGTACGAAGGGGGTTGGCTTGACGCCCCTGATACGTTTCCACTTTCGCCCGCTTTCCCTTTGCGGGCCGAGGCATTTGTGGATGGCTCGAGCAATCGCCCGGTTCAGTGGTTTTTCGACAATCTGCTGCCAGAAGAAAACATGCGCACCGCGCTCGCGCGCGAAGCCGGGGTGGACCAGAGCAATGCTTGGGGGCTGCTTGCCTATTACGGCCGAGAGTCTGCAGGCGCGCTGACGTTGCTCGCAGAGGGGCAGCAGGAGGCCGCAGCGGGTCTGAAGCCCCTTGCGTTTGACGCACTCGAAGCGCGCATCCGGGCCATGCCGCAACGCGCGCTCACCGCGGATGCACCCAAGCGCATGTCCGCCGCCGGCGCGCAGCCCAAACTGCTGGTGACCATGAGGGGCGAGCCGCCCGAGTGCAAACTCTTTGAGCCCGAAGGCAATGAGCCGTCGATGCATCTGCTCAAACCTGACTCACGCACGACGGGGTACCCTCATGCGGCCATCAACGAGTTTTTCTGTATGCGGCTAGCCCGAGCAATGGGCCTGCCGGTACCGCCGACGCACTTCCTGCGCGTGCCTACGGCGTGCTACATCATTGACCGCTTCGACCGCGACACATCCACTGAACCGGTGAAGCGGCTTCACGTTGTCGACGCTGCCCAGTTGCTCAACTATTCGCGCGACTACAAATACGAGCAGATGACTGCGCAGAAACTACGCGAAGCAATCGACAAGTCAGCCACGAGAGCCGTGACCCGTCTCGAAGTGTTCCGGTGGTCGGTCTTCAACGTGCTCATCGGCAACGCGGACGCGCATCTGAAAAACATGTCGTTCTTCGTGACCAGACTCGGCAACAGGCTTGCGCCGTTCTACGACCTGGTGAGCACGGTGGTCTATCACACACAAACGTATCAGCCCGAGCGCCATGACAAGTGGCCGAACTGTGAACTCACCATGCCTGTTGGCGAAGCAACCCATTTCTCCGATGTCACTCGGGCCAACATGCTGAAACTAGGCACGGACTTGGGGTTGCCCGCGAGAGGCGCCGAAAAGTTTCTCGATGAAATGCTGACCGTGCTCGACCAACGCGTCGCTGACACCTGGCGTGTTGTCGATGAGATTGCACGGCCTCAAGGTGGCGAAGCGCGCCTGCTCAACTCGATTGTCGCAATGCCGCTGACGGAGATGTCGCGCGCACTTGCGCGCTGAGCGCGCCCCGGTGAGGGCGCCGACGGTTCACGCGCCGTCTGTCAACGCGCGGATGGTAGGCAGGTTGCGCCAATATCCCTTGGCATCCATCCCGCAGCCGAACACATAGCGGTCCGGCACCTCAAATCCGCAGAAATCCGGATGCAGCGGCTTGGCCTTCGGGATGATCTTCTCGCACAGCACGGCGCTCATGAAGCGCTTCGCACCCATGGCGAGGATGCGGTCGCGGATCGCGGCCATCGTCTCACCTTCGTCGAGGATGTCGTCGAGCACCAGCACCACGCGATCCTTCACCGACTCAGCCGGCGCCACACGCCATTGCATCTCGCTGCCGCCCTTGGTGGTGTTGCGGTAGCGGGTCAGGTGGATGTAATCGAACTCGAGCGGGAAATCGAGGTGCGGCAATAGCATGCCGGTGAACACCGCCGCGCCGCCCATCACCGACAGCACGAGCGGGAATTCCTCGCTCATTTCGGCAGCGATGGCTGCAGCCATTCCGCTGATCGACGCGTTGACGTCGTGAGCCGAAACGATCTCTTCGGAGTGGCTGAAAATATGGAGAGCTTCTTCGCGATTCATGGCGTCTGGCGGGAGGTATCTGTATACATAGTGTGAGAAAGAACGACGGCGCGCGCTACAGCATATACCCGGGCGTCCCGGAGCGCGCACCCTGGCCGGTGGATGACCCGGCAAGACTGGATCATCCCGCCATCTGACTTAGCGCATGCCGGGCAGCATGCCTTTCATGCCGCGCATCATCTTTTGCAAATTGCCGCCCTTGAGCTTTTTCATCATCGTGCGCATCTGCTCATACTGATTCAGCATGCGGTTGACCTCCTGCACCTGCACGCCGGCGCCCGCTGCAATGCGGCGCTTGCGCGTGGCCTTGATCAGCTCGGGCTTGGCGCGCTCGGTCGGAGTCATGGAGTTGATGATGCCTTCCATGCGGCGCATCTGCGATTCGGCCATGCCCATGTTGGCACCGGCTGCGGCCTGCTGGAACTGCGCAGGCAGCTTGTCCATCAGCGACGACAGGCCGCCCATGCTCTTCATCTGGGTCAACTGTGCGCGGAAATCGTTGAGGTCGAAGTCGCCGCCTTTCTTGACCTTGTCGGCAAGCTTCTGCGCCGCTTGTACATCCACGCCACGCTGCGCTTCTTCGACGAGGGCGAGAATATCGCCCATGCCGAGAATCCGGTTGGCCATCCGGTCCGGATAGAAAATCTCCAGACCGTCGAGCTTTTCGGCGACGCCGACGAATTTGATCGGCTTGCCCGTTACGTGACGCACTGACAGCGCCGCGCCGCCGCGCGAATCGCCGTCGAGCTTGGTGAGTACCACCCCGGTGAGCGGCAGCGCGTCGCTGAAGGCCTTCGCGGTGTTGACCGCATCCTGGCCCAGCATCGCATCCACCACGAAGAGCGTTTCCGCCGGCTTCAGTTCAGCATGCAGCGCGGAGATTTCCTGCATCATCACTTCGTCGATACCGAGACGGCCGGCCGTGTCGACCAGCAGCACGTCGTGGTAATGGCGCCTGGCCCAGTCGACCGCGGCGCGCGCGATATCGACCGGCTTCTGATCGGGTTCGGAAGGGAAGAAGTCTGCGCCGACCTGCTCGGTCACCGTCTTCAACTGCGCGATAGCAGCGGGGCGGTAGATGTCGCACGAAACGGTCAGCACTTTCTTCTTGTACTTCTCGCGCAGCAGCTTGGCGAGCTTGCCGACGGTGGTCGTCTTACCCGCGCCCTGCAGACCGGCCATCAGAATGACGGCGGGCGGCGTAACGGCGAGATTGAGTTCGACGGCTTTGCCTTCGTAGTCACCGCCGATCACCGCGGTCAGCTCGCGCTGCACCACGCCGACCAGCGCCTGACCTGGCGACAGGCTACTGATGACTTCTTCGCCGAGCGCCTTTTCCTTCACCTTGGCGATGAACTCGCGCACAACCGGCAGTGCCACGTCGGCCTCGAGGAGCGCGAGGCGCACTTCGCGCAGCATCTCCTGGGTGTTGGCCTCGGTGAGCCGGGCTTCGCCGCGCAGCGTCTTGACGACGCGCGCCATCCGTTGAGTCAGATTGTCGAGCATGGGGAGCGATGAACAGTGCGGCCGGAGCACGGCGCGACGCGGGACACGTCGCGGAGCAGGGGCCTAGTGTAAACTTCGAATATGGATATTGTACTGTATGCCCTCACTGCGCTCCTGTACGGCGGTCTCGCCGTCGCAGGCTGGCGTTCGCACCGGCACACCGCTCTCGCGCCGGCGCC
>NZ_JBAURZ010000232.1:0-8181 GCF_049581445.1 Paraburkholderia sp.
TTGCACGAGAGCCTCGTCTCTGGTGTGGCTGGAGCAGAAGGCGAGGGCGACGAGGCTGCGCCGGAGGAAGCTGGTGAGGGCGGTGAGCCCGAGCGGCCCAATCCGTTTGCGGCGCTCGAAAGTCTCAAGCGCGGTGAGCCGGACGACAAGAAGCACTGAACAGTTGTATGGGAGCGCGATGCGGGCGCATTGGCCATTCGGCCAATGGCGGACACCGCATCGGGCTGTGTTAGAATTCGGAAAATTTTTAGGAGTTAGTCATGGCAGTTCAACAAAATAAGAAGTCGCCGTCGAAGCGCGGTATGCACCGTTCGCACGATTTCCTCACGGCAGCGCCGCTGGCCGTCGAGCCGAGCACGGGTGAAGTGCATCTGCGTCACCACGTTAGCCCGAACGGCTACTATCGCGGCAAGAAAGTCGTCAAGACGAAGAACGACTAATCGTTTCACTGCGTTGCGCCTCGTGGCGTTTCGTGTGACGATCGGCTCGCTTGACATTTTCCCGGCTCAACAGAAAGGCGGCATTCTACTGCCGCTTTTTTGTGTCGATCGCAGTTAGCGCTTTAGCGCTTACCGCGATCCCATGCAGAGCTTCTGAAATCCGTCGCATTCCATGACAGTAAAGCTCACGATAGATTGCATGGGAGGCGACCACGGCCCGTCCGTGACCGTTCCCGCGGCTGTCAGTTTCGTTCGTTCGCATCCCGATGCGCAGTTGATGCTCGTCGGCATCGAAAGTGCGATCCGCGCCCAGCTCAAGAAGTTGAAGGCTGAGAACGAGTCCGCGCTGGTCGTTGTGCCTGCTTCCGAGATCGTCGCCATGGACGATCCGGTTGAAGTCGCTTTGCGCAAGAAAAAAGACTCGTCAATGCGCGTGGCGCTGAACCGCGTCAAAGAAGGCGAGGCGCAGGCCTGCATCTCCGCCGGCAACACCGGCGCGCTGATGGCGGTGTCCCGTTATGTTCTGAAAACGCTCCCGGGCATCGAACGCCCGGCGATCGCGTTCGCGCTTCCCAATCCCACCGGTTACACGATGATGCTCGACCTGGGCGCCAACGTCGATTGCGAACCGTCGCATCTGTTGCAGTTCGCGGAGATGGGGCACGCGCTCGTGGCCGCGCTCGAAGGCAAGGAACGTCCTACGATCGGCCTGCTGAACATCGGCGAAGAGGTCATCAAGGGCAACGAGACCATCAAGCGTGCCGGCGAACTGCTGCGGGCGAGTACACTGAACTTTCGCGGTAACGTCGAAGGCGACGACATCTATAAGGGCACGACCGACGTCATCGTATGCGACGGTTTTGTCGGCAATGTCGCGCTGAAGACCTCGGAAGGGCTCGCGCAGATGCTGAACAACATCATCAAGGAAGAGTTCGGCCGTTCATGGCTGACCAAGGTGATGGCGTTCCTCGCTCTGCCGGTGCTGCTGCGCTTCAAGAGGCGCGTTGATCACCGGCAATACAACGGCGCGGCGCTGCTCGGCTTGCGCAGCCTCGTTATCAAGAGTCACGGCTCGGCGGACGCCTACGCGTTTGAGTGGGCGATCAAACGCGGGTATGATGCCGTCAAAAACGGCGTGCTGGAACGCCTTGCGCGGGCGATGGAAGAGAACGCGAGTTCTCTGGAACAGGCGTCGCGCGAGTCAGGCGGCGCGGGCTACGCAAGCCCGATTGCCGGTCAGCCAGCCGAGCCCTACGCTGCGCACTCCTCGAAGGCATAATGGCTCAATCCACAATTTATTCCCGCGTGCTGGGTACCGGCAGCTATCTGCCGCCTGGTCGCGTTACCAATCAGGAACTGGCTGAGCGTCTCGCGAAGCGGGGTGTCGAGACGAGCGACGAATGGATCGTGGCCCGCACCGGTATTCACGCACGCCACTTCGCCGAACCTGATGTCACCACCAGCGACCTCGCGATGATTGCCGCGCAACGCGCAATCGAAGCGGCGGACGTTGACCCGCAATCGATCGACCTGATCATTGTCGCCACCTCCACGCCGGACTATGTGTTTCCAAGCACGGCGTGTCTGTTGCAAAACAAGCTGGGTATCAAGAACAACGGTGCTGCATTTGACGTGCAGGCCGTGTGCTCCGGTTTTGCCTACGCGGTCGCAACAGCGGACAGTTTCATCCGCAGTGGTCAGCATCAAACGGCATTGGTGATCGGTGCCGAGACGTTCTCGCGCCTGCTCGATTTCAACGATCGCACCACCTGTGTGCTGTTTGGCGATGGCGCCGGCGCGGTCATCCTCTCGGCTTCAGACAAGCCGGGCGTGCTCGCGAGCGCGTTGCACGCAGATGGCAGTCATTCGAACATCCTGTGCACGCCGGGCAACGTCAACGGTGGTGTGATCGCCGGTAGCGCATTCCTGCATATGGATGGCCAAGCCGTGTTCAAGCTTGCCGTCAATGTGCTGGAGAAGGTTGCCGTCGAAGCGCTTGGCAAAGCTGGCCTCGCTCCGGAACAGGTCGATTGGCTGATTCCGCATCAGGCCAATATCCGTATCATGCAAAGCACGTGCCGCAAGCTCGGCCTGCCGCAGGAGCGCATGGTCGTCACAGTGGGCGAGCACGGCAATACGTCGGCTGCCTCCATTCCTCTCGCTTTTGACGTCGCAGTGCGCGACGGCCGCATCAAGCGTGGCCAGAATGTGCTGATCGAAGGCGTTGGCGGCGGCTTCACGTGGGGCGCGTCGGTAATCCGCTATTGATTGCTGAGTGTGGCGGCGCAGCAGGCGCCGCCCTCGGTAGCGAATACCGGAGAGCGGGGCCATTCGAAGGCCATTCGCCGCCCACATCTGAAATTATCGAATTTGGGGACGTTATGAAATTTGCGTTCGTTTTTCCTGGCCAGGGTTCGCAGTCGGTTGGCATGCTCAACGCATTTGCCGATAACGCCATCGTGCGCGAAACGGTTCAGGAAGCCTCAGACGCACTCGGCCAGGATCTCGGCAAACTGATCGCGGAAGGTCCGGCAGAAGATCTGAATCTCACCACCAATACCCAACCGGTCATGCTCACCGCCGCGTATGCGGTCTACCGCGCGTGGCAGGCGGCGGGCGGTCCGGCACCGGCTATCGTTGCCGGCCATAGCCTCGGCGAATACACGGCGCTGGTCGCCGCGGGCGCACTGGCGTTCCGCGACGCGGTGCCGCTCGTGCGTTTCCGCGCTCAGGCTATGCAAACCGCTGTGCCCGTCGGTGTGGGCGGCATGGCAGCGATTCTCGGTCTCGACGACGATACGGTGCGCGCGGTATGCAAGGAAGCGTCGGCGGCGGGTACGGTTGAAGCGGTGAATTTCAACGCGCCCGCGCAAGTCGTGATCGCTGGTCACAAGGCCGCGGTTGAGAAGGCGTGCGAAATTGCCAAGGCCAAGGGCGCGAAGCGTGCCTTGTCATTGCCGGTGTCTGCACCTTTCCATTCCTCGCTTCTCAAGCCTGCGTCCGACCAATTGCGCGAATATCTGGCCGGCGTCGAAGTGCAGGTGCCGAAGATTCCTGTGATCAACAACGTCGACGTGGCCGTGGTCAATGAACCGGCCGGCATCAAGGATGCGCTGGTGCGTCAGGCGGCGGGTCCCGTGCGTTGGGTCGAGTGCGTGCAGGCAATGGCTGGGCAGGGCGTCACGCATGTGATCGAATGCGGTCCGGGCAAGGTGCTGGCAGGGCTGACCAAGCGTATTGATGGCAATCTGATTGGTGGATCGGTGTTTGATCCCGCTTCGCTTGAAGAGACGCTGAAGCTCGTAACGGCGTGAACAGGTCCGGGCGGGTCTGATCCTCGCTCGCAAACGGACTGGCAAAAAGATAATCAGCCCCTCGTGGGCAATGCGGACTGACAGATGGAAAAGACTCTCGATAAGCAGATTGCAATCGTGACCGGCGCTTCGCGTGGCATTGGCCGCGCAATTGCACTCGAACTGGCGCGCCTGGGCGCGACGGTGATCGGCACGGCCACTAGCGAAAGCGGCGCGAGCGCCATCACCGAAGCCTTCAAGGCGGCAGGCGTGAACGGTCGCGGCGCGGTGTTGAACGTGAACGATGCGACTGCGGCCGAAGCGCTGATTGACGGCACGGTGAAGGAATTTGGCGCGTTGCACGTACTCGTGAACAACGCGGGTATTACCCAGGATCAGTTGGCGATGCGTATGAAGGACGACGACTGGGACGCGGTGATCGACACCAATCTCAAGTCCGTTTTCCGCTTGTCACGTGCCGTGCTGCGTCCAATGATGAAGGCGCGCGGCGGCCGCATTATCAATATCACGTCGGTGGTGGGTTCGACCGGCAATCCCGGGCAGGTCAACTACGCGGCCGCGAAGGCCGGTGTTGCCGGCATGACGCGGGCGCTGGCACGTGAGATCGGCAGCCGCGGCATTACCGTGAACTGCGTGGCGCCGGGCTTCATCGACACTGACATGACCAAGACCTTGCCGGAAGAACAGCAAGCCGCGCTGAAGACCCAGATTCCGCTCGGCCGTCTGGGTAGCCCGGAAGACATCGCCCATGCCGTGGCGTTCCTGGCTTCCCCGCAAGCTGGATATATCACCGGAACGACGCTGCACGTGAACGGCGGCATGTACATGTCGTAACGGCATTCGGTTATCATCCGCGCCGTGCCACGTTTGTTGACGGGCGGCGCGAATGCCTTGACAGGAACCGTGCGCGCCGCTTTTTTACGGGGGCAAACCTGATAAAATGCGCGCACCTGTATTTTTGAACTTCTTTTCCCTTGGAGGGGTTAATGGACAATATCGAACAGCGCGTTAAGAAGATCGTCGCAGAACAACTGGGCGTTGCAGAAGCAGAGATCAAGAACGAAGCATCGTTCGTGAACGACCTCGGCGCAGACTCGCTCGACACCGTCGAACTCGTGATGGCCCTCGAAGACGAATTCGGCATGGAAATTCCGGATGAAGAAGCTGAGAAGATCACGACCGTTCAGCAAGCGATCGACTACGCTCGCGCAAACGTCAAGGCCTAAGGCCATTCGCGCCCGCTTTGCTGGACTGGCGGCGTGTGACGCCCTGTCGTGCCGGCCTCCGGCACCTGCGGGGCTGGCGTTATTGCCGGTGCGGCTTGCGGTGAGATTGTCCGTCGCGGCGTCAACGATGTCGCGGGCACGATCACCAGCGAGTCTGCTTGCGCGTGTGTTGGCGCAGCTTGCCATGAAGTGGACAGCGCCGCGCGCGCGGCCAAATGCGCAGTTGTCAGCGCAGTTATCAGGTTAACAGCCACAGGGCTCACAGGTCCGATTCCTGTGATCACTGTGGCTTTTGCTTTTGTCACCTATGAAGAAGAGGTTACCGTGAGCCGTCGTCGTGTTGTCGTTACAGGCCTGGGGCTGATTTCGCCTGTTGGCAATAATGTTGCCGACGGCTGGGCCAATCTGGTCGCCGGCAAGTCGGGCATTGCCAACATCACGAAGTTCGATGCGTCGAACTTCTCAACCCGCTTTGCCGGCGAGGTGAAGGGCTTCAATATCGAGGACTACATCCCCGGTAAGGAAGCGCGCCACATGGATACCTTCATCCATTACGGCGTGGCGGCCGGCATCCAGGCGATGCAGGACAGCGGTCTTGAGATCACCGACGAAAATTCGGAGCGCATTGGCGTGGTGGTCGGCTCTGGCATCGGCGGTTTGCCGATGATCGAAGTTACGCAGACCGAATTGCTCAATCGCGGCCCGCGCCGCATTTCGCCGTTCTTTGTGCCTGCCTCGATCATCAATATGATCTCGGGGCATCTGTCGATCAAGTTCGGCATCAAAGGCCCGAATCTCGCCATCGTCACTGCGTGTACCACCGGCCTGCATTGCATTGGTGAGGCTTCGCGCCTGATCGAATACGGCGACGCCGACGTGATGATCGCCGGCGGGGCCGAATCCACTGTGTCGCCGCTGGGTATTGGCGGTTTTGCGGCAGCGCGCGCGTTGTCGCAACGCAATGATGATCCGGCGACGGCAAGCCGTCCGTGGGACAAGGATCGCGACGGTTTCGTGCTGGGTGAGGGCGCGGGTGTCATGGTGCTCGAAGAGTATGAGCACGCGAAGGCCCGTGGCGCCAAGATCTACGCCGAAGTAAGCGGCTATGGGATGAGCGGCGACGCGTATCACATGACCGCGCCGCTTGAAGATGGCGACGGTGCGCGCCGCTGTATGCTGGCCGCGCTGAAAAACGCGCGTGTCAACCTGGATGAGGTGAACTACCTGAACGCGCACGGCACGTCGACGCCACTCGGCGATCTCGCGGAAACCACCGGCATCAAGCGCGCATTCGGCGATCACGCGAAGGATATGGTCGTGAATTCGACGAAATCGATGACCGGCCACCTGTTGGGTGGCGCGGGCGGTCTGGAGTCGGTGTTCACCGTCCTCGCTGTACATCATCAGATCTCGCCGCCAACGATCAACATCTTCAACCAGGATCCGGCATGCGATCTGGATTACTGCGCAAACACCGCGCGGGAAATGAAGATTGACGTCGCGCTGAAGAACTCGTTCGGGTTCGGCGGCACGAACGGCACGCTGGTTTTCAAGCGCGCCTGACGCGAATCTGTCCGTTTGACGCCACAACTGATGCAGACCGGCGCCGCGTTTCAGCGCGCCTCGGTATCGCCCGCCGGAGGGCCGCAGATTGCACTGCGGCCCTCCGCGTTCCTGCGCGGTGCGACCGTCGCATGCATACTGATTGCCGTGGCGGCCGTTCAGGTGAGTCTGACCGCGAGACTCGGCGCTGCCCAGTCGCTGCCGGCGGTGCTTGCCGTGCTCGCCGTCCTGACGCTGGCAGCACGCCGTTACTGGCTTGCCGAACCGGGCGCCATAAAAATCGGGCCGGATGGCCTTGCCGTCTGGAACCGCGCGGGTCAGCTTATTGCAGAAGGTCGGATCACTGGCTGCTCGCAATGGAGCGGCCGGCTTCTCATTCTGGCCCTTACAAGCATGCGCGGCAGCTCACGGCCGCTGCTGATTCCGGCCGACGCGCTTTCCGCCGACGCTTTCCGCGAACTGGCCGTACTAGGGCGGCACGGCAGCCGCGCCTGACTGGCCGCGCCTACTCGGCAGTGCCTGACTGGCCGTGCCTGACCGGCCGTGCCTGACTGTAACGACTGTAACCGCTGTTACCTTGGTAACGTGACGCCATGATGGGGACGCTACAATGGTGCCCCGCGATGCACCCTATAGTTAACGGATTTATCAGGTGAGCGAAAAAGAAATTGATCAGTTGCTGGTTCAGCGCGTCCAGAATGGCGACAAGGCCGCGTTCGAGCTTCTGGTCTCCAAATACCATCGCAAGATCCTACGGCTGATCTCGCGCCTCGTCCGGGACCCCGCTGAGGTTGAAGACGTGGCTCAGGACGCCTTTATCAAGGCGTATCGGGCTTTGCCGCAATTCCGTGGCGAATCGGCTTTTTATACGTGGTTGTACCGGATTGCGGTCAACACGGCAAAGAACTACCTTGCGACCCAAGGGCGGCGCGCACCTACCTCAACCGAAGCGGATGCTGAAGAAGCTGAAACTTTCTCGGACGCCGACCAACTAAGGGATATCAACACGCCTGAGTCGATGTTGATGAGCAAGCAGATCGCTGAGACGGTCAATGCTGCGATGGCGGTTTTACCGGAAGAGTTGCGCACCGCCATTACTCTTCGTGAAATTGAAGGTTTGAGCTATGAGGAAATCGCTGAGATGATGGGGTGCCCAATCGGCACGGTCAGATCACGAATTTTTCGCGCTCGCGAAGCCATTGCGGCAAAATTGCGTCCATTGCTTGACACACCTGAAGGCAAACGCTGGTAATTCACCAGTTAGTCCAACGGGGCAAAGGCGCAATATCTGGGTTAGGTGGTGTCACTAGGGGTGTGTGTTAGATGGGGAGCATCATGGGGTCGGTCTCGATGCAATCGCAAGCGAGCTCGCGAGGCGAGCGTCTGTCCGCTTTTGTCGACGGTGAGTTGTTCGGCGAAGAGCATCTGAACAAGTTTATTTCTGAGCTGGGTCACGAGGATCGTGCGTCCTGGTCGCATTACCATCTGATCGGCGACGCGCTGCGCTCGGACGATCTGGCGGTGAGTCCGGCGGTCAGCAATGCATTTCTCGCCGGCTTTGCTGCGCGTTTCGAGCAGGAGGCGCACGTGCTCGCGCCTGCCGCCATGCCGGTCGCGCGCCGTTTGCTGGCGCTGCGC
>NZ_JBAURZ010000233.1:0-39012 GCF_049581445.1 Paraburkholderia sp.
AACGGCGGCTCCGCCAAAGGCTGGGACAACCTGACGGTCGGCGTGAAGTACATGGTCTACGCGAACGCGCCGCATGAATTCATGATGTCTGTCGGCCTTGATACGGACATTGGCGGCACTGGCGCCAAGTCGATAGCGGACTCGTTTTCGACGTTCAGCCCAACCGTTTATCTCGGCAAGGGCTTCGGCGACCTGCCCGCATCGTTTAACTACCTGAAACCGTTCGCAATCACGGCCGAGATCGGACCGAACCTGACGACCGCGTCATCCGCGCTCGGACCAAACTCGTTCGGCTGGGGCACAACGCTCCAGTACAGCATCCCGTATCTGCAGGATCACGTGAAGGATTTCGGGCTCCCGCAGCCGCTCGCGGGCGCGTACCTCGTCGTCGAAGCACCGATGGCCACCTGCACGGCGGGTGCCTGCGCGGGTCAGACGACCGGCACGATCAACCCCGGTGTGTTGTGGCTCAACCGCTGGGGGCAGTTCGGCGTTGAAGCGCAGATTCCCGTGAATCGCCTGACCGGCAACCATGTCGGGGTGTTGTTCGACGCTCATCTGTTCCTCGACGACATCTTCCCAAGCTCTATCGGCAAACCTATTTTCTGATCCAGGATACCGCTCTCATGAAACTCCATATGACCGCACGCGCCGCCGTTGCCGCGCTGATGATTGCAGGGTGCCAACTGGCACACGCGCACGCATTCCCGACCCACCAGGCGCCGGGCGCTGGCGCGACCGTTTCTACATCGCAAAAGGACGTGACGATCGATTTCGATGACGGCCTCGAACCGGCCTTCAGTTCGATCACCGTGACCGATTCCCAGGACAAGCCGGTAACGAGCGCCAAGGCCGTCGTCGATGCATCGAACAACAAGCGGATGTCGGTGGCACTGAGCCCGCTGACGCCAGGTGATTACAAGGTCGCATGGGTGGCCGTTGCAGAAGACGGCCACCGCACGCAGGGCCACTACACCTTCACGGTAAAGTAACGGTGGATCCGCTCATCGTCGCACAGATCGTCGTCGCTGCTTTGCAGGATCTGCTGTTTGCGATCGCTGCGGGCGCTCTGGCGTGCAGTGCATTGTGCTCGCCACGCGGGCAGCTTCGGGGGCTGAACACGCAGCCGCGTGATGCATGCCTCTCGTCGGGCCGCGTGCGCTTCGCCTCGCTTTGCATGCTCGTCCTCGCCTGCTGCGTGTATCTGCAGTTGGAAGCGGCCGTGATGAGCGGTTCGACGTTTGTCGCGGCAGGTTCCGTCGTTGGCGCCGTGTTGACGCAATCTCACTTTGGTGTGGCGTGGTCAATCGGCTGTGGTGGCGCAGTGGTGGCGTGCCTCGGCGGCCACCGAGATAGCCGTACAGCATGGTGGCTTGCCGCAGCGGGCATGCTCGCATACGTGGCAGGTAAAGCGGCGGCGAGTCACGCCGCAGATGCCGGTGATTTCACGCTCCGCGAGGCTGTCCATGTCGTCCATCTGTGCGCGACGGCGTTGTGGGCAGGCAGCGTCATCATCGCAACACCCACGTTGCGCCGCTGGAGCGACGCCGCATCCCATACAGCAGAGGAGATCGAAGGATTCTGCACACGCCTGTCGCATCTGGCGACGATGGCGTTAGTGGTGGTGATCCTCACCGGCATCTACAACGCGACGCAGGACACGGCTCACCTCGCCGCGCCTTTGCTCAGCGTGTTGTACGGACGCATATTGGCGCTCAAGCTCGTGTTCGTCACGTTGGCCGTGCTATTGGGCGGTTACAACCGGATGGTGTATCTGCCGCGCCTGCAAGTATCGGCTATCGAAGGCGGCGCCGCCTATTCTGACGCGCAGCGGTGCTTCAACCGGCTGCTGACTATCGAAGCCGTTGCAATGGTCGCAGTGCTGGCGGTAGCGGGCGTATTGGGCCATACGTCGCCTTCGGGAGGCTGAAGCGCGACATACGAACGTGTCGGCGTCGCCACGAATGTGGCGGCGCCGCCGCGTGACTCAGCGTCGTGCAATCAACGCGACCGAATCCACCCGCTCATCGAGCCAACCATCTTGTGCGTGCGCTTCGAGCACGGCCCTCGTGCGCTCCAGCAATTCGTCGAGACGTGTCCCCAGACGCTCGCGAGACAGGCTCGACATGGACATCGCCCGCGCCAGCAGCGACTCCACCGCGACACGCCGCATTTCGACAATCGACACGCGCTCCAGCGACGTAAACGGCGACTTCAATAACACGCTGTCGTGACTCTCCCAGTCATCGGACTGGCGCTGCACGCGAGCGGGATCGCTTTGCGCATATTCCTCCAGAAGCGCGCGGTATTGGGTGAACCATGGCGTAGGCGGATCGTCAGGATGCGAAGTGGCGAACAGCACCACCGCGCCTGCTGGATCGATCAGCTTGTCGAGGCAGGCGAGCGTATCCGGCCGGTCCATCCAGTGAAACGCGCGGCCGATTACGGCGATCTGAAACTGGCCGAGTGCAGGCGATAGATCGTAAGAACTCCCCAGCCGGTATTCGATGTTCGGTGCGATGCCTAGCCCGAGTCCCGACGCGATGCTCAACATTTCCGGCGCGGGGTCGATCGCGACACCCGCAGCAATCCACGTGGAAAACGCCAGCGATATCTGCCCCGGCCCGCAGCCGAGATCAAGCAGGCGCTGCGTGCCGTCGAGATTGCACGCCTGCGCTACACGCCGGATCAGGCGCGGCGAGTAAGCGGCGCGGCCGCCCAGATAATGCACGGCGTTGTCTTTGAAGCGATCAGGTACGAAGGGGATGGGGGTGGTCATGGGCGGTTCCGTCAAGGCCACGCGCATACGAGGTAACAGCGGGCGCGCGACTCCGGAAGTATGCCGCTGTGGCGCGCAGGGTGTCGACCCCGTCCTGTTTACCGCTTCTCGAAACGGTAATGTCCAACGCCCCACTCGTTACCGTTGGCAAACCCGAACAGCTCCGCCACGGCCATGTAGAACATACGCCAGCGTTGCAGCCAGATTGCCGCGTCGCGCGCGCCGTAGGTGTCCACCAGCATCGGCGTCACGCGGTCTTTCGCGGCATCTAGCGCGGCCAGCCAATGATTGGCCGTGCGCTCGTAGTGTGTGCCGCTGACCCACCATTGACGCTCCACGCGCAGATCGTCCTGGAAGTTGAGCAGCAGATTCTCCGAGGGCATCGTGCCGCCGGTGAAGAAATATTTGGACATCCAGTCGCTGCCGTCGTAGACCTGAAAGTGATACGCGAGTGTTCGATGCACAAAGATATGCACAAAAAGCTTTGCGTCATCGCGCATCCAGCGTGCGATTTTCGCCAGCAGCAGGCCGTAGTTTTTCATGTGCTCGAACATCTCGATCGAGACCACCCGGTCGAAGCCGCCCGCAAGCTGTGCTTCGGTAAACTCGAAGTCGACGATATTGCCTGTAACGACCTTCAGGTTCGTCAAACCGCGCTGCGTAGCGCATCCTTCAATAAACGCGCGCTGGCCGTGCGAGTTGGACAGTGCGACGATCTGCGAGCGCGGATAACGCGCCGCCAGCCACAACGACAGCGAACCCCAGCCGCAGCCGAGATCCAGCACGCGCTGACCGTCAGCGAGTTCGGCGCGAGTCGCATACAGTTCGAGCATGGCGGCTTCGGCCTGTTCCAGCGTTTCATTCCCCTTTGGATAAAGACAGCACGAGTACTTCAGGTGCGGCCCAAGGTGTGCGTGAAAAAACGCTGCTGGTACTTCGTAGTGCTGGGTATTGGCCACCTGGGTTTCAATCGCGATGGGACTCGCCCGCAACTCATCGAGCAGACGGTTGAGGCGTTGCGCACGCAGTTCGCCGTCGTCGATCGCTTCTTCGCCAAGCCGCTGACGCATCAATTGACGCATGCCGAGACGCATCAGCGCATCCGGCAGCCACCCGCGCTCGCAGCAACGGATCAGCCAGCCGTCGTCGGGGCTCGCGGGCGTCGACGGCGGCAAGGTCCGGTCAAGGGTCGACAGGCTCATAGTGCAGGCTCCTTTGTGGTCCATTGCTGGCGTGGCCAGCTTGTTGTTCGTATGGTTTTCAGCGGGGGCGCGCCGGTCATAGCGCTAGTCCCGTGACGAACGGCGCGGCGGCCACGGGATCAGCGCATTGGTGGTGCGCATGTATTCGGCGTAACCGGCGCGCGATTTCGCAAGACTGGCCTCGAGCAGCGGAATGCCGGACAACTTCAACAACAACCATGCCATCAGCAGAGGCGGCAAGAGCGTCAACCAGACCCAAGGCGAGCCAATCGAAAGGGCGATATATGCCACCCAATGTACGCATTCGAAAAAGTAGTTTGGATGCCGCGAGTAACGCCACAATCCAACACGGCAAACCTTGCCGTGACTCTCTGGATCGTTCTTGAAGTGGCGCAATTGACGGTCCGCGAGCGCTTCGCCTGCCACTGCCACGATCCACACCAGCACCGCGACAATCATCCACCCGGTCGCAGACTCACTAGTGCTGTACGACGGCACCAGAAACGCCAGCGAGAGCAGCATCGAGATGACCACCTGCAACTGAAAGAAGGCAAACATTCGGCTCGGCGCCCCGGCGCCCCATTCCTCGCGAAGCCGTCGGTAACGCGCATCTTCAGGTTGCCCGAAGTTGCGGCGCCACAAATGCGTGCCGAGGCGTGTGCCCCACACGAGCCCACCGAGCGCAGCGAGCGCGCGGCTCGACGGGCTACCGGTGCCGACCACCGCGTACAGAACCGCAACGGCGCCGAGCGAATAAGCCCATACCGGATCGACCATGCCGGCATTTTCCGACTTCAATTGCCAGGCCCAGACGGCGGTAAAGACCACCACAAGACCGACAAGGGCGATCACGGCGGCGACGACAGGCGGCATGGCATCCTCGTTAAATGGCGATGCAAGATATACGCAGCTCCGGTGGCAACGGATGCGAACAGCGCTCGCTTACCTTGGCAGCATGGAGTGTGCCGCCGCTCACCCGCGCTCACGACGCCTAGTTCTTGTCCCCCGGGGACGCAAACCCCGGCATACCGAGCTGCTCTGGCTTCTGTGGCACGCGCTTGAAGCGCGAAATGTCGTAACCCATTGCGTCGAGCTTCGCCAGCATGGCGCGGTAGGTGTCGTCGCTCATATCGGGGTCGCGCGAGAATATCCAGCCAAGTTTTTTGCCCGGATATCCGAGGATCGTGTAACGGTAGTCCGGATCGACATACAGCGTGAGTTGTTTGAAGCGCACCGGCCAGAACACCTGGACGCTCCACTCCCCGCCGCCTGATCCCGGCACGGGCGTGTCGAGAAACTGGTAGTGCTTCAGCGGCGCTTCGAAGGAACCCTTGTGGGCGTAATACGAATCGTCGATCTTGCCGTCGGGTCGCAGTTTCCATTGCGCATAACTGCCGACAAAATCACGCTCGGCAAAATACGGAATGTTGGCGATGATGTACCAGCGCCCCATGTAGCGCGGCAAATCCACTGGCACCGTGGCAAGTGGCACCTCGGCGCGCGGATTCGGATTGGGTGGCTCGCCAGAGCATCCGTTCAGCACGAACAGCAGGAACACAGCGGCGGCACAGGCAAAGCGGCGCATGGTAACCTCGAATCACGTGACGATATACGTACTACGTTCACCGCAGCCCGACGGATGCGCGGCTCGCGCCGTTGTTCACTCCTGAGACAAACGCAACGGGCTTGTCCGGAGGTGTCAGCGAGTCTTGCTTATGTCACCAATGCAATAACCCATGTCAGCACGTTTTAACGCTCCATTCACCGCCCTGCTTGCCGCCGCGCTGTTTGGCGCAACCACGCCGCTCGCCAAAGCGCTGCTTGGCACGTTGTCGCCATTCATGGTGGCAGGCCTGTTCTATCTGGGCAGCGGAGTCGGGCTCGCCATCACGATCTTTTTGCGCCGCGCGAAACTGCGCGCACACGAGCGGGCCAACAAAGGCCAGCTTCGTTTTCGCGAACTCCCTTGGCTATTCGGTGCCATCGCCACAGGCGGCGTCGCCGGACCTGCGCTTCTGATGCTCGGCTTGAATGTGACGCCCGCCGCCACCAGTTCCCTGCTGCTGAATCTTGAAGGCGTATTCACGGCGCTGATTGCGTGGATCGTGTTTCGCGAGAATGTCGATCGTCAGATATTTCTCGGCATGCTTGCGATCATCGCAGGGGGCGTAGCCTTGTCATGGCACCCGGGCTCGGCTCGCCTGCCACTCGGCGCTTTGCTTGTGGCCGGCGCCTGCGCGTGCTGGGCGATCGACAACAACCTTACCCGCAAGGTATCGACTAACGATGCAATGGTTATCGCCTGTCTGAAGGGGCTGGTGGCCGGTTCGGTGAATTTCGTCATCGCGCTGCTGCTCGGCGCCAGCCTTCCAAGCGCGACAACCTTGGCCGCCGCCATGCTGACCGGCTTCGCGGGCTATGGCATTAGCCTCGTCCTCTTCGTACTCGCGTTGCGCAATCTGGGCACGGCTCGCACGGGTGCCTATTTTTCGGTGGCGCCGCTATTTGGCGTGACGCTGTCGTTGATCCTGTGGCCCGAACTGCCGCCGCTTCTGTTCTGGATCGCCGCCGCGCTGATGGCGTTCGGCGTGTGGCTGCATATCCGCGAGCGCCACGAACATCCTCACACACATGACGTGCTGGACCACAACCACCCGCACCATCATGATGAACATCACCAGCACGAACATGATTTCCAATGGGATGGCACGGAACCCCATACCCATGCTCATCGGCATATGCCGATTACCCATACTCATGCTCATTTCCCAGATATTCATCATCGTCATTCCCACTAATTAGGCAAATCGCGACTTGCGATTGTTCCCTTTCAGCGTTGCAAGCAAAAGCGGGGACGTGATCAGTTCGTGATAGGTCGATTCAATTGGCATCGTGGCGCGGAGCATCCTGTAATGGAACTCCCTGTGTTTGCATTTCCCACCCTGCCAGACCGGAGAGATCTATGGATCAGCCTCAGCCCAACGTTGACGAAGTAGTACAGGCCATCGCCGCGGAAACCGACACACCCACGGAAACGGTCTCGCAGATTTACGCCGACACTTTGGCTGACTTCAGGGTCGAAGCCCGTGTATTTGATTATTTGCCGTTACTGGTTGCCAAGCGGGTTCGCAGCAAGTTGAAGCATTCCAAGCGCAAGCACTAAGCGTACGGCCAACCCTGTGGCTCTATGTTTTCTCGCGCCGATGGCGCTAACAATGGCGCCTGACTTTCCTTAAGCTAACGGGGCAATCCTACCCAGGCAAGGAGCCCCGTTCGTGACGCACCCCGTTCAGATTCGCCCCGTCGTTCCCACCGATTTCGCCGCTTGGCTACCGTTATGGGATGCCTACAACGCGTTCTATGGACGCTCAGGCGAAACCGCATTGCCACGCGAGATCACGCAGCTCACGTGGACGCGTTTCTTTGATGGTTATGAGCCGATGCACGCGCTGGTCGCCGAACGCGACGGGCAATTGGTCGGCCTCGTGCACTATCTTTATCACCGTCACACGACGATGGCCGGTCCCATCTGCTATCTGCAGGATCTGTACACGTTAGAGAACGCGCGCGGCAAAGGCGTCGGACGCGCGCTGATTGAGGCCGTCTATGAACATGCAAAGGCGGCGGGTTCAACACGCGTCTACTGGCAGACCCATGAAACGAATCACACGGCGATGAAGCTCTACGATCAGGTCGCTGAACGTTCAGGGTTTGTGGTGTACCGGAAGGCGTTGTAGCGCTTAAGCCTCCAACTGCTCCAGCACTTTCCCCTTGGTTTCGATCCCAAGAAAGTGCACCGCTATCGCAGCAAGGAACGGCACAGCCGCGAGGATATAAAACGCCACGTCGAGATTGCCGCCGATCATCGTCTTCGAGACAATGGCCGGCGCGAAGATCGCCGCCACCTTCAGCCATGCGCCGCCTACACCACAGCCGAATGCACGGATGCTGGTCGGGTACAGTTCCGGCGTGTACACGTAAGCGGTGATGAACCCGCACGCGAGGAAGCCGAGCGCAAAAGCACAGCATGTCGCGACCACATACACAGACGAGTTGTGGAACACGCCAGCCAATAGCAAGGACAGCGCGCACAGCACGAATGAGAAGTTGATGATTGGCTTGCGCCCCACCTTGTCGACCAGCAGCGCGCAAGTCAACGAACCGATCACGCCCAGCACGGACGCCGCCACGGCCAGATTCAGCGCGAGTTGCAACGGCGCGTGGTAGACCGTGCGATAGATCGTCGGCAGCCACGTGGACAAACCGTACTGAATGAAACCACACGTCACCCACAACATCGCCACCGCCAGCGTACGCTTCAGATAAGCAGGCCCAAACAGATCGCCGATGCGGCGTTTCGGGTGACGACTGGCCATCGCCTCGAAATCGGCCGAATGCTCGACAGGTGCAAGCGGTCCTTTGCTAGCGCGTTCGAACGCCAGCACGGCGGCATCCGCATCCGCCATCCGTTCGCGCTCGGCGAGCCAGCGCGGCGATTCCGGCACCAGCTTGCGCAGCACGAAGAACAAAATCAGCGGCATGCCGCCGATAAAGTACATGGCCTGCCAGCCAAAACGCGGCACGATCCACGCGCCCAACGCATTCGACGCCAGCAGTCCCACCGGAAAAACGATTTCATACAGCAGCACGAAGCGGCCACGCCCATGCGCACGGCTGATCTCGTTGATATAAGTCGCGGCGACAGGCAATTCGCCACCCAGGCCCAGACCCTGAACGATCCGCAACACGACAAACGCGGCAAACGTCGGCGCGAACCCGCACGCGATACTCGTCACACCGATAATCCCCGAACTCACCGCAATCGCACGCACGCGCCCTTTGCGTTCGGCGTACCACGGGAATACGAAGGCGCCGAGCAATTGCCCAATCGAACCGGAGGCGATCAGAAAACCGATCTCCCACGGTGTGAGGCCCCATTTCTGGATCAGGATCGGCAGCGTGGCCGCGATGGCGATCACGTCGAAGCCGTCGAAGAACGTGGCGAGGCCGATCAGGATTCGCGCGCGAACCTGCATCGCGTTGCCCGGCAACCGCTCCAGACGCGCAATGATCGAGCCCCGGGTCACGGGGCCTGAGACACCGGCGCTGCTGCGGTCCCCCATGGTGTTGTCGATGGTTCTCATGCCGTTATCGCCGTCCAAAAGAAGGGTTACGCGAGTGCCGTGCTGGCGTCCGTCAGGGTTGCAAGATCGATCGTGCGACCCTGGTTCATCCATTTGCGCGCGAGCTTGAGATCGCGCGGTGAGTTGATCGCAATGACCCCGCGAATCGCGCTGTCTTCCACATAGAAAAGCGTCGCGCGCCGCGCTGGCAGATCACCGCGCACGGCCAGTTGTGCGTCGTTGGGAATGTCGCCGAGGATCTGCAGGTTGACGTCGTACTGATCGGACCAGAACCACGGGATGTCCGCATACGGTTCAAAGGTGCCGAGCATAGCCTTGGCTGCGGAGATGGCCTGGTTCTGCGCATTGGCCCACGATTCGAGCCGCACGCGGCGCTTTAACCACGCGCTCGGATGATTCGCCACATCGCCGCAGGCGTAGATGCGCGGATCGTCGGTGGCGCCAAAATGATCTACTACGATGCCGTCCGCCACTGCAAGACCAGCTGCCTGTGCAATCGACGTATGCGGCGTGAGGCCGATACCGGCCACCGCGAAATCAGCGTCAATCGTCGTGCCGTCGGGGAGCGTGGCGCGGACGCGTTGTGCGTCGTTGGGGTGGTCGTCAAGCGAGACGAGGCCAGCGTTCAGGCGTACGTCAACACCATTCGCGCGATGCAGGTCCACAAGGAAATCCGAAATTGCAGGCGGCACCGAGCGTGCGCACAGACGCGGCGCGCCTTCGACCACCGTCGCCTTGACGCCGAGCTTGCGCGCGGTCGCCGCTACTTCGAGGCCGATCCAGCCACCGCCGATCACCAGCACATGCTGGCTTGCGCGCAGCCGCTCGCCGAGTGCAACGGCTTCGTCGAGCGTGCGCAGATAGGTGATATGGGAAGTCTTGACCAGCGCGTCGGGCAAGCGTCGCGCAGCGCCGCCGGTTGCAATGACGAGGCGGTCGTATTGCACTTCACGACCCGACTGCGTGCGCACAATGCGTCGCTCACGGTCGATTGAAGTCGCGGTGTCCGGTTGCCATGCTTCGATGTTCAGCGCGGCGAAATCGTCCGGCTTCACGAGGCGCACGGTTTCGATATCCGCTTCGCCCGCCAGCACCGCTTTCGACAGCGGCGGCCGTTCGTAGGGCAGATGAATCTCATCGGCGATCATCACGAGGCGGCCGTCGAAGCCTTCCTTGCGCAGCGTCTTCACGATCCAGCCGGCCGCCTGACCGCCGCCGATCACGACGATCGTGCGCGGCGCTTCCAGCCCGGCGTGGGCCGCTTGCGCGTGTTGAGTGGCAGCGTCAGTCATGTTTGCGCTCCGTCATGAACTTGCCTTCCGGCGCCTTCGCATTCTTTTGACGGCGGGTATTGCCGTCGATCCCGCCGTCGATCGCCCATTCGGCGAACACCGTCGGACCCGGTTCGAAATCGCGCGGCTGCCACTCGGGCGTCAGTTGGTCTTCATCCGCGTAGTACTCGATCAGCGCGCCCGCCGGATTCTGGAAATACCAGAAGTAAGCGGACGAGACCGGATGACGCCCCGGACCCAACTGCGTATCCCAGCCGCACCGGCTGATGTGCATGCCGCCGCCGAACACTTCGTGAATATCGCGCACCGTGAAGGCGACGTGATTCAGGCCGCGCTTGCCGTTGGGAAGTGCGAGCAGGAACAGGTCGTGGTGGCCGCCATGTGGCGCACAGCGCAGGAACGCGCCACGGCCCGGGTAGCGGTCCGACATTTCGAAGCCGAGCAACTCCTGATAGAACTTCTCGGTTTCAGCGAGGTTGTTCGTGAAGAACACCACGTGACCGACTTCCACCGGCTCAGCGCGCTCGTAAATCGGTGACGGTTGATTCACGCGCAGCGTCTGGCCCCACACGTTCGACGGCGAGCCATGCGTTTCGAGTTCGCGCTTGCGGGTGACTTCCACGCGGATCGCCATGCCGTTCGGGTCGATGCAGCCCACGGCGTCATCCGTTTCATAGTGGCCAGGTTGACCGGCAAAGCGGCCACGCAGTGCGTCGAGTTCTGCGCGCGTCCCCACACCCCACGTCACTTCGCGCAAGGTCGGGCCTTCTTCGAACGCGGGCGGCAGCGACGGATCGTTGGCGTCGGCAACAAGAATGGTGCAGCCGTTCAGTGATTCGAAGCGGGCGCGGGTTTCGTCGTGTGCGGTCTCTTTCAAACCCCAGTCGGCGAAAAAGCGCCGGCAGGTTTCGAGGTCCGTCACACCGTAGGTAATCTGTTCAATGCCAAGAATTGTCATATCGTGCCTCGTGTTTCCTAATTCGCCTGGGGCGCGTTAGCCCACGCCAGCGGCGCGTCGTTCAAGCCCCAGTAGAGGCTCTTTTGTTGCATGTACTCGCGGATGCCGAGGCGCCCCTTTTCGCGGCCCATGCCGCTCTCTTTCCAGCCGGAAAACGGCGTCGAGATCGAGAACAGCTTGTAAGTGTTGATCCACACGGTACCCGCTTCAAGTGCGCGGGCAATGCGGAATGCGCGCTTGTAGTCGCGCGTCCAGATGCCTGCGGCGAGACCAAACACGCTGTCATTGGCATCCTTGAGCAAGGAGGCTTCGTCGTCGAACGGCATCGCCACCAGCACCGGTCCGAAGATTTCTTCCTGGCAGATGCGCGCGCTATTCGACAGACCTTCGAGAATGGTCGGCTGATAGAAGTTGCCGCTTTCGCGGCCGTCGCCAACCGGACGTTCACCGCCGCACAGCAGACGGCCGCCTTCTTCCAGACCCAACGCAACGTAACGCTCCACCGACTCGCGATGCGCCGGCGTGATGAGCGGACCCATCTGCGTTTCATCCCGCGAAGGATCGCCAACGCGCAGCTTGCGGGCGCCTGCCGCGAGACGCTTCATGAACGCGTCATAGATAGGCCGCTGTACGAAGAGACGCGACCCTGCAATGCACGCTTCGCCCGACGAACTGAAAATGCCGTACAGCACACCGTTCACGGCGTGATCGAGGTCGGCGTCGTCGAATACGATGGTCGGCGATTTCCCTCCCAGTTCCAGCGACACGGGCATCAGTTTGTCCGCTGCGATGCGTGCAATGCCGCGGCCCACTTCGGTGCCGCCCGTGAACGACACCTTCTTCACGAGCGGATGGCGCACCAGCACGTCGCCAATCACTGAGCCTTTGCCCGGCAGCACGCTCAACACGCCCTTAGGCACGCCCGCTTCTTCGCAGATGCGCGCCAACGCCAGCGACACCAGCGGCGTCACCTCAGCCGGCTTGAGCACGACCGCATTGCCACCGGCCAGCGCAGGGGCGAGCTTTTGCGCATCCGAGGCAATCGGCGAGTTCCACGGCGTAATTGCCGCGATCACGCCAATCGGCTCGTTCACGCTCATCGTCATGTAGTCGCCGCGAGAGGGCGTCAGTTCCTCGTCGAGCGTTTCGAGGCAGGCCGCGAAATAGCGGAATGTGTTCGCTGCACTCGCGACCAGCACGCGGGTCTCGCCAATCGGTTTGCCGTTGTCGCGCCGTTGCAGTTGCGCCAGCGCTTCGTGACGCGCCATGATCAGCTCGGCGATGCGATACAGGATGAGCGCGCGTTGATGAGGCTTCAGGCCGGACCAGTCGGACTTGCGCCAGGCGATATCAGCGGCTTCCACTGCATCGCGCGCATCGTCGGCGCTGGCCGTGGAGATTTCCATGTTGACCGACTGATCCGCCGGATACAGGCTTTTGTATGGGTTGCCACGCCCTTGCCGCCATTCGCCGCCGATGAAAATATCGCCGGTGGGCAAGAGGCTGGTATCGAAGTGAGTCATGTCGGTCGTCCGCTCAGTTACGTCTTTAGTTACATCTGCTGGGTTACAGCAAACCAAATCAAATCACGCAGCGCGCCGCGCGATTGCGCAGTGCGCGGATCGCGCTGAACGCGGTCAGCGCGGAGGTCTTCGGGTTGTCCGGTAACGGCTTGCCGCTCATTTCCAGCGACATTTCACCAAACGCGCCGCGCGCCAGAATCCGGTGCACGTTGCGCGAAACCGCCGGGTCCGCAATCAGACGCACCATCGTCTGATCCAGGCCGAGACCCGCGAGCGCAATCGTCGCCGCGACGTTGGCATTCTTCGGATAGAGCCGCGCCGCCTCACGCGCGCTGCCTTCGAAAATGATCCGCTCTTCGGTCAACGCCCGCAGATCGCAGACGTTTTCCGCAGGCGTGCCGAGCCAGCCCAAAGGCGGCTTGCGTCCCGTGTACAGCACTTCGTCGAGGCCGCCTTCTTTCGCTGCAGCGAGCGCATCCACGCCGCCGATTGCGCCGGACAACAGCGTCAACGTTGCATCGCCTTCCTCAGCAGCGGCGGACAACGCGTCGAGCAGCATCACATCGGACAACGCACCGATCGACGCGACCGCGCAATCCGTGCCAGCTTTCAGCAGCGGCACGACGTGATCGAATAGCGCACTGTGGCCCGCGCATTCCAGCGCGAACTGAGGGCGGCTGCTCAGCGCGGCGACGGACGTCACCACATCCACCGAGTCACCCACTACTTCGCGCACCGACGCCGCGTTGCGCTCCGACACGATCACGTGCGAGACCCGCACCTGGGGGTCGGCGACGACCGAGCGATACACCGCCTGGCCAATCGCGCCGAAGCCGATCATCGCGACATCGACGGGGGCGTGGTGCCCCGGATGTCCCAATTGGCGACCATCAGGCATGTTCAGGCTCCTGCTTCTTGACCGGCGGCCCAGCAAACGCGGTGGCAAAAGAACCGACCGACAGCATGTCGACTTCAACCAGCACCGGACCCGTCTTTGCCAGCCCCTGACGAATGATTTCGTCCGCATCGTCAAGCGACTTGATACGGTAGTGAGTGAGCTTCAGGCTCTCGCAGAACTGCGCAAAATCCGGTTGATGCAGATCGACGAAGCAGCGGCGACCGCCGTAATGCGCGTCCTGAATGTTGCGAATCACGCCGTAGCACTGGTCGTTCATCAGCACGATCATCACATTGGCGTTTTCCTGCACGGCCGTCGCGAGTTCACCTACGTTGACCATCAAGCCGCCGTCGCCGACGAGGCACACGGTCTTCGCTGCGGTCTCCGCCAACGCCGCACCGATTGCCATTTGCATGCCTTGGCCAATGCCGCCGCCCAACGCGTGGACACCGGCACGCGGCGTGAAAATCTTCAGCAGGCGGTTGCCCCACGTGCTGTTCGAGATCGTGACGTCGCGCACCCAGTTGTAGTCCTGCCCCACCGAGCGTTGCAGCGCATCCACGAGACGCTTGTACGGGCCGAGGCCCTTGCCCACATCCGCCACCGCGGTTTCGCGAGCTGCCGCGAGATCGCCGGCGAACTTCGCATCCACCTTCAGGCGGCCTTCGAGCAACGTCGCCAGTTCTTCCAGTACCGCAACCGCATCGCCATGCACGAACTGTTCGTTGCGATAGCCGCGGTTGTCGGCCAGCGCGTCCGCGTCGATGCGGTACAGCGGTTGCGGCAGCGCGAGCTTGTACTTCAGCGTTTCATTGCCGCGCAAACGTGAGCCCACTACGAGCACAGCGTCGCAAGTCTTGTAAAAGCTTTCCACCGATGCGTGTACGTTGAATGCCCCGAGCGTCGCCGGATGATCTTCGGGCAACACGCCACGCCCTTGCACGCTCGTAACGACGCCAAAGCCAAGCGCGACGAGGCGCTCAACCGCCGCGCGCGCATGACGCGTGCCGCCGCCCAGCCACAAGAGCGGACGCTTCGCGTTGGCGAGCGCATCAGCGAGTTGCTTGACCCGTGCGCTGTCGTGCGTGAGCGTCGTCACGTGTGGCGCTCCCAGATCAGCGGGCCATTCAATTTCCGCCGCCTGGATGTCAATGGGAATCTCCACGCTAACCGGACCGCTCGGCGCAGTCTGCGCGACGCGCACGGCTTCGCGAATAGTCGGCAACGCCGTTTCGACGGTGCGCACGCGATACGCGGCTTTCGAAATCGACGACAGCATCGACAGTTGATCCGGCGCCTCGTGGATGTACGCGAGGTCTTGATCGAGGTACTCGGTTTCGATCTGGCCGGTGATGTGCAGCACGGAAGTACCGGCGGTCAGAGCTTCGACCATTGCACCGGCGGCGTTACCGGCGGCGGTACCCGTGCTGGTGAACGCGACGCCCAAACCGCCCGACACACGTGCAAGGCCATCGGCCATGTTGACCGCACCGGCTTCGCCGCGTGCGCCGACATAGCGGATCTTGCCGCGATTGTTGATCGCGTCGAGAATCGGCATGTTGTGGATCGAGATCACGCCGAATGCGGTGCGAACGCCACATTGCTCGAGAAAGGCGGCAATCAGCTCGCCGACGGTGGTTTTGTTAGACATGTCGTGCATTGCCTCCAGAGACATCGATGTGACTGCCCGTCGTGTAGGACGACAGGTTAGTAGCCAGATAAAAGAGTGCCTGCGCGGCCTCTTCGGGACGGCCGAAGCGGCCAAGCGGAATGTTTTTCTTGCGGGCGAGTTCGCCGGTCCAGTCTTCCCAGCTTTGGCCCGGTGCGGCTTGCGTCTCGAAGCGGCGCCGCCATTGGCCCGACTCAACGATGCCGATCAGAATCGAATTCACCCGGATGCGTTGCGGTGCGAGTTCGGCCGCCAGCGACTTGGTGAGACTCAACACACCGGCGCGCGCCGATGAAGTCGCCACCATGTGCGGCTCCGGCTGCAACGCTAGCAATGAATTCACGCAGACGATGGCGGCGTTTCCTTTGCCAGTGCTTTTGCTATCGCTTTTGCCATCGCCGGCGGCGTCGCACAGCATCGGCAGGAAAGCGCGGGTCGGACGCATCACGCTGAAATACTTCAGGTCGAGTTCTTCACGCCAGGCTTCGTCGGTGGTGTCCGCGAATGTCGAGACGCGGCCCTGACCAGCGTTGTTCACCAGCATGTCGGAGCGGCCGAAGCGGTTCTGCACGGCTTTCGCAAACGCATTGACGTCTGCGGCGTCGAGCACGTCGCACTGCACGGCCAGCAACTGCGCATCCGGGAATTGCGCTTCCAGAGAGGCTTCCGCTTGCGCGAGCCGCTCCGAATCGCGACCGCAGATCGCGACCGATGCGCCCGCACGCAAAAACAGTTCGGCGGTTGCAAGGCCGATGCCGGACGAACCGCCCGTCACGACTGCCACCTGCCCAGTCAAATCGATTTGGATCATCAGAGCCCCAATGCCTTCATGTATTTGCTGCCCGCACCGGGTCCGTTTTTGGGCCGGTAATTCAGGCGCTGCGAGAGTTCATCGGCCGCATGGCGGACTTTGTCGATCAGACCGCTATCGAGCAGCGACGCATCGATCTCAGGCCGCGGAATCGTCGTCGTAATCACCGCGACGATGCGACCGCTGTCGTTGCGCACCGGCGCCGTCACCACCGAAATGCCACGTTCAAACGAGGATTCGCTGATCGCAAAGCCGCGCTGCGCGTCGTCGCGAATCCGTTCGTAAAGCTCGTCGATGGTTTCCGGCGTCAGCTTGGTGAAGCGATGCAGCTTCGGCTCCGGGTACAGCACGCGCAATTCGGCGAGCGACAGATCGCCCATTAGCACCTGGCCATGCGTCGTGGCATGGGCAGGCAGGCGCGTGCCGACATTCACCTTCACGGAGCTAAAAATCGGTGTATGGCTTTGCGCCTTGGCGACGAACACAACATCGCGTCCATCGCGAATCAGAATGTGGCTTGTCAAACCCGTCTCATCACGCAGCGCTTCGATGATCGGCAAGCCGAGGTCGGTCAACTCCAGCGAGCTCAGATATTCGAAGCCCAACCGCAGCACCGCGACGCCGAGGCGATAGTTGCGGTCCTTGTCGGCGCGCTCCAGAAAGCCAAGCGACTCAAGCGTCTGCAAAAGGCGAAAGACGGTAGTGCGGGGAATTCTCAGGCGCCGGGATAGTTCCGGGGCGCCAAGGATCGGTTCACGCGGCGAAAACTCCGTGAGGATCTTCAGACCGCGTTCAAGACCCGGCACCTTGTAGCCGGAGTCGCCGCGTTCTTCGTCTGTATCGCGCTCGGCGCTAATCGTGTCGGGCGTCATTCAGTGGCTCCGTAGTCCAGCGCTTGCGCGGCAGAACGTTTCGATGATCGCGGTGTACGCGTCGGCGCATTCGATATAGCCTGCGTGGCCCGCACCCGGCACGATCTGCAAGCGTGTACGGGCAATTTGCGCCAGTCGGTCACACGCGGATGGCAATGTGATGGTGTCGTCCGCGCCCACGGCGACTGCTGTGCGGCCATGAAAGCGGGCGAGGTCGGCGGCCAGGTCGGCCTTCGCCAGTAAATGGGTAGCCTGCGCGTAGCCGTGCGGCAGGATGCGCGCCATGTTCCAGCGCACCCAGGCGCGGGACGTGTCGTCCGCATGGGCCGACAACATATTGGCGCTGCGTTTTTCGGCGAGGCCTGTGGGGCCGAGTTCGGCCAGCATCGCGAGACGCTGGTCGCGCTTAGATTCACGCAACTCCGGCGCGGCTGCGCCATAACCGACTGCCGGTGATAGCAACAACAATCCTGCGACGCGTTGTGGATGCGCAGTGGCGAAGGCGCCCGCGATGATCGCGCCCAGCGAATGCCCAACCAGCACGCAACGCTCGATATCCATCGCGTCGAGCCATCCGCGCAACACATCGGCGTAGTCCATGGCGTTGGGCGATGCCGCGGCAACCGGCGTGGATACGCCGTAGCCGGGCGCGTCCCAGGCCAGCACGCGCCGTGCCGCGCCGAGCGCTTCGAACTGCTGCACCCACGAGGCCGCGCCCGACCCAATGCCGTGCAACAACACGAGCGGCAGCATGTCCTTTGTCGCAGTGCCCGCTTCGCGATAACCCAAGGTCTGGTGCGCCGTGGTGACGATCTGCTGCGCAGGAAAGCGCGCGAGACGCACTTCGAGCGGCGCAGCGAGATCGGCAGTGGCGGACGGAACAGCTGACATGGTGTCTTTCTGCAAAGTGATTGACGGATCAGGACGGCAACAGCCAGGCTGCGAGTGTTGCCGTCGGTGGTGTTTCAACTGCCTTCAACTACGTGAAACCGGCTGCTGGAAAATCAGCGCTTGAGCTTGGTAAGCGGCGAATCCGGCGGATATGTCGGCGTGATCGGCTTCGGTGCACCAAGCATCACGCACATCAACGCATCTTCCTCACCGATGTTCACTTCCGTGCGATACACGCCGGGCGGCACCGAAATCAGATCGCGTTCGCCGAGCACCGATTCCCACGTCTCGCCGTCCCGCTCGCAGATCACTTTCATCTTGCCGCGCAGCACGAAGAAAATTTCTTCGACGTCCATATGAATATGGCTCGGTCCGATGTTGCCGGCCGGAATCACCATCGTCGAGAACGTGAAGCCGCCTGCGGGCACCGTGTTGACGTCCTTCGCGACGCCCGTGCCGCCCGTGCCCACATAGCGCATTTGCGCGCGGCGATACTTCGGGTCGTAGTCGGCCTGAAACTTGAGCGCATCCCAGTCATATCGACGGGTTTCGAGTCGCGCCACGCGCGTGTCCATCCACTGTGCAAAGCTGGCTTCCGTGGGTTGGTCCCACGACTTACGTTCGATATCGGCGTCCGCCATCTCTTTCTCCTTTCGGTAAAGACAGAATCAATTCATCACAAAGCCGCCGTTGACCGGCAGCAACTGGCCGGTCACGAAGCGCGCGGCGTCCGTCAACAGGAACAGAACCGGACCTGTGACGTCGTCAGGTACCTGTGCGCGCGTAAGCGCACGGCCTTTCAGGTAATACTCGTGGCGCTCGGCCGGGACGTATGCGGTGGCCTCGACTTCGGTCAAGCCCGGTGCAATCGCGTTGACCGTGATGCCATGTGTGCCGAATTCACGCGCCAGCGAGCGCGTCATTGCGATCACTGCGCCTTTGCTCGCCACGTACGCCAGCAGCTTCGGGGCGCCCCACATCGCCGTATCGGATGCGATATTCACGATGCTTCCTCGCCCGCTGTCGCGCAGATGCGGTAACGCAGCCGTACTCATCAGCCAGGTACCGCGCACATTGACGTTCATCACGGCGTCCCACGTATCGACCGCCAACTCGCCGGCGAACTTGCCGCCCGAATTGGTGATTGCCGCGTTGTTGATGAGCGCGTCCAGACCACCAAGCTGCTTCACCGCTTCATCCACGAAACGGGTGATGCTGATTGGGTCCGCCAGGTCCAGTGGCACGAAATGCACTGCATGACCTTCGCTTTGCAGCGCGGCGGCAAGCGCGTTGCCATCGTCGTGCAGCACGTCGCCGAAGGCCACCTGAGCACCGGACAGCGCCAACGAGCGCACGAACGCCGCGCCGAGTCCGCGCGCGCCGCCGGTGACGATCACGCGCCGGCCCTTCAGTGCCGGAAACGCGGCGTCATGCATGGCTGTGTCCTGCGCTCGCGCCGACTTCGCTCGCTGCAAGCTGCGCACGTTGAGCGTCGAGTGCGGCGAAATCCTGTTGCGCGCGTTGACGCAGCATGCGGCGCACGCGCGTCATGCCGACGTCGTGCTGATAGAGGAATTCGTGGCTGCGTGCATTCGGCGCCATGCTTTCGAGGACGTAGCGGTCCTGCTCCAGCACATCCCAGTGCAGACCTTCCAGACGATTGCGGTACATGAAACGCCATGCGTCGCGCTGCCAGCCGGACACCTTGCGCGTGCGCCAGAAGTAAACCTGGCAATTGTTTTCGTCGACGGGCACGGCAAAGCCGATGATCCCGAAGTTGCCGCCCGGGCCGAACTTCTTCTTGTACGGAATCGCGAGACGCATCCACAGGCAGCCGGTCTCGCCGAGTTCCACCCAGTCGAAGTTCACGTCGCGCTGGCCCACCTTTTCGAACATCAAGCCGGTCTCGGTCTTGCGCACGCGCATGTCGGCCTGCTTGTCGCCTTCGGCCATCGAATGCGAGGTGGCGTGCAGATACGCGCCGTGCATCGGGTCCATCACGTTGTCGATCGCGTACTGGTAGTTGCACTTCCAGTTCGACATGCACAGGAAGCTGGCGTATTCCTCTTTCACCAGTTCGTCTGGCAGCACGAGCGGCGCGGGTTCCTTGTGCGCATCGTCGCCAAACCAAAGGAAGATCGCGCCAGCGTGTTCCTGAACCGGGTAAGACTTCACGCACTTCTGGCCTTCGAGCGGGCAGTTCGACACAGCGGGCACCTTGGTGACCGTGCCGCCACCGTCGATTTCAATGCCGTGGTACCAGCAGGCGACGCTTCCGCCGAGATTCCAGCCGAGCGAGAGACGTGCGCCGCGATGCGGGCAACGGTCTTCGAGCGCGCGAACCTGACCTTCCTGATCGCGCCACAGCACGATCTGGTCACCGAGACGAGTGAGGCCGATCGGCGCGTTGCCGACTTGCCAGCTCGGCGCAACCGGATACCAGTAGTTGCGCAGGCCGCGATCGAGGTAAGCCTGAAGCGGATCGGTTGTGCCGGTGTCCGTCGTATTGGGGATAGTGGGGGACGTCATCAAAAGACTCCGGATACGTTTTCGGTATGGCGTGTTCGCGAATAAGGCGGGTTGCGTGCAGTGCGAGACGCGAACGGTTCGGATAGCGCGCTTATTCGGCGAGCAGACGGAATTCGGCGGCGAGCCGTTCGGCGTTCCACGCCTCGCCTTCCGGCGTACGAAAACCCACGCGGTTCAAACCGTCGACGACTTCCTGCAACTCCAGCGCGCCCGCATCGAATACTTTTTCGAGCGCATCGCCGAAGTCGTTTTCGTATTGCGTCGGTTCGGCCTTGCGGGTCTGCCACACGAGGTTCTGCGCCTCGCCTGGCTTTTCGATGACGCCCTTGCCTGCCACGTTGTTCGGCTGCGGCGCGAGCCACGGCTTCAGGGAGGGATTGAATTTCACGGCTTGCTCTCGCATGTCATTCCACCTTGATCTGGATTTCTTCACCGGCGAGACGGACCGCGTAGACCTTCAGGTCGCGGCCGCCCGGCTCTTTCAGACACTTGCCGGTCGGGATATGGAACACGGCTTCGTGCAACGGGCACTCGACGGTATCGCCGTCGACAAAGCCCTGCGTCAGCAACGCGTACGCATGGGGGCAGACGTTTTCCAGCGCGTACAGCGCGTCGCCCACCTTGTAGATGCCGACTTCCGTGCCGTCGAGCTTGAACTCGAGCGGCGCGTCGTCGGACAGGTCGCCGGCATGTCCGGCGCAACGCCATTGTTCAGTCATTTGCTACCTTCTCCTGGAGCCTTTACGTTCCATACAAGGAACGTTAGTTCGTGTATGGACAATTATAGGAGCCGTCCCGCAGATAAAAAATAAAAAACTTGGGTGCCAGGGGAAAACACTGATGTGGCGTTCAATCCACGTTGTTCGCCTCTTTTCCCATTCCGCCAAAAAGCCTTACGCCCCTAATCCGTAAGGCTTTTTTTATGCCGATCAGGTGAGGCCATGGGTAGGCATACGGGTTTGCTCGGGGCCAGAAAATTTATTTTGACCACTTCTGAAGACTCTATACTTTCCATAGGCGATACAGACGCCCATAGGTGGAACAATAAGAGGCGAAGTTTTGGCGCATAAACCACGACTACCGCTCACTCAACTCAATGCACTACGGACGACGAGATGGCCCGGGCCGTTCGTCATATGATCAGGAGAACCAACGGTGAAACGAATCATTGCAGTCGGACTGACGGCCCTGTGCGCCGCGTCCGGCGCGTGGGCGCAAAGCAGCGTCACGCTCTACGGTAGTCTGGACGTGGGTGTGGCTTACATCAGCAATGTGGGTGGCAGCACGAAGTGGATCGCGGAACAGGGCAACATGCAGCCCGACCGTTGGGGCTTTAGAGGCGTGGAAGATCTGGGCGGCGGACTGCACGCAGTCTTCCAGTTGGAAAACGGCTTCTATACGACAACCGGCGCGATGGCGTCCTCCGGGACGTTGTGGAACCGCCAGGCCTACGTTGGTTTGAGCTCGGACCAGGTCGGCACGCTGTCGCTCGGGCATCAAACGCCGTTCATGTTCGACGTGCTCGGCCCGCTCAGCACGGGCTACCAGGCCGCTAGCTGGTACGCGTTCCACCCCGGCAATATCGACGAACTGGCTGATACTAGCGTCGTGCCGTACAACAACTCGGTGAAATTCCGCTCGGCGAGTTTCGCAGGCTTCACGTTCGGCGCGATGATGGGGCTCGGCAACACGACCGACTTCTCAACGGGACGCACGTTGAGCTTCGCCGCCAGTTACGCGAACGGTCCGTTCAAGGCTGGCGCGGTCTACGCGAACGAGCATGACCGGACGCCGTCAATCGTGACGACTGGCATCACGAACTTCCAGGGCGTCGCCGCTGCGACCTACACCGCCGACAAGGTCGAAGACATGGGTGCGGGCGCGTCGTACCAGTTCGGCAACCTGCTGGTGCACGGCCTGTACACGCGAGTGAAACTGGAGTCGCCGGGTTATTCGGATACCTATCAAAGCTACGACGCCGGTGCGAACTATTCCTTCACGCCTGCCAACTCAATAGCAGGTGGCGCGGCAACCACGAGCTTCGATGGTCACCGCTGGACGCAGTTCGAGATTGGCGATATCTACGCGTTGTCCAAGTCGACACAGGTCTACGTGAACGCACTGTATGAGCGTGCCGGTTCGAATACGGACGCCGCGTTCTTCACGGCCGGTGTCTCGAACAGCCGTAACCAGACGATCTTCCTGACCGGCATTCACCACTCGTTTTAAGCGCTCCCTTGAGCCGCCTCTTCCCGGCAGGGAAACTTGCGACGGTCTAGCATTTTCCTGAAAGTAAAAATGCGCCCCGCTGCGATGCAGCGGGGCGCATTTTTTGAATCGTGGCGCGACATGCGAAGCGCCAGATTTGCGTTACCTAGCTGGTGGCCGCAGCAGTCTTGAGTCGCGCCTGCGCCGCAGTAGGATCGCCCCGCTGCGGACGATAGTTAAGACGCGTCGACAGATCCATCGCCGAGCTGCATACAGCGGTAATCAATGGCTCGCGATCGCTGGCCTCGCCGATGTCCGAACGCGGCACCGTCACCGTCAGCGCCGCCACAATGCGACCACTTTGATCGCGCACCGGCGCTGTCACGACCGAAATGCCTCGCTCGAACGAAGCCTCACTCACGGCATAGCCGAGTGCAGCGCTTTCGCGCACGCGCTCGTTCAGTTCGTCGACCGTCGCGGGGGTGCGGTCCGTAAAGCGTTCGAGTTGCGGCTCCGGATAAAGCTGGCGCAGTTCCTCGTAGTTCAGGTCTCCCATCAACACCTGGCCATGCACAGTGGCATGCGCCGGCAAGCGGGTGCCGACATGCACCTTGACCGAACTGAACATCGGATCGTGCGTCTGCGCTTTGGCCACGAACACCACATCGCGCAGATCGCGGATCAGCAGGTGCGTGCTCAGGCCGGTGGCGTCACGTAACCTTTCGAGTATCGGCGTGCCGATATCCGTCAGCTCAAGTGAACTCAAGTATTCGAACCCCAGCCGCAGCACCGCGACGCCAAGCCGAAAATGCCGGTCGCCATTGGCGCGTTCCAGAAAGCCAAGCGCTTCGAGCGTCTGCAGCAAACGGAACGTTGTAGTGCGGGGAATGCCAATGCGCCTGGACAACTCCGGCGCGCCGAGTACCGGTTCGCGCGCCGTGAATTCCGCAAGAATGCGCAGGCCCCGCTCCAGGCCCGGCACCAGATAGGTGGAGCCGCCGCTGCTCTCTTCGTCGGCGGTGTCACTGAGATCGACGGACGCGGCGGTCTCGTCCTGGGACGGCGGCGCATCCGCGCGCGGCCTGCCTGGCTTGCGTCCCACTCCTGTCATGTTTTCTTTTGCCATATCCGGCTGCGGTTCGTGCTGATCGTCTATAGGTCAGCATGATAGCGCGAAGCGCCTTGGGCCAATTAAGCGGGGCGTTACGGCACGTGGCTGCACATGCCGTAACGCCCGCTCCAGACGTGCTGGGGCCTTTCAGACGACCAGGCTAAGATGGACTCGCTCGTCGGCGCCCCAGAAATCATCACGCGCCTTTGCGGACGTCACCGCTCTGACATATAAAAGGACGAGTCGCCGCGCGATGATGTCAAAAGCCTCAACCACAGGAAACTGCGATGAATCAGGACGACGATTTGCCCGTTCCCCCGTCTAATCCGGCGCTCGATCGCCCGGACGACCACCCTGACAGTCCCGAGCGACGCCGTGTGCTCACCGGCATCGCGGCAGTCGGCCTGGGTTTCGCGATCTCCGGCTGTCAAACCGAGGGCCTGGCCGTCGACGGTACGGCGCGCAGCGCAGCGGACTTGCGCCTCGACGCCGCGCTGCACGATCAGGTGCGTCAGATCGTGGTGATCTACTCGGAGAATCGCAGCTTCGCTAATCTGTACGGCAATTTCCCGGGCGTGCAGTATCCGCTCGACGCTGTGCCGCCCGAGCGCTACGTGCAACTCGATCGCGACGGCATAACGCCCCTGTCGCAGTTGCCGAAAATCTGGGGCGGCCTTGTACCGCAGGCGCAAGAAGTGGACGGCAAGCGCTACATGATTCGCGAGACCGATATTGTCGATCTGCATAACGCTCCGTTTCGCATCGTAGACGCGCAAGGCGCTCCGTTGCCGAATGGCGTGATCACGCGCGATCTATGGCATCGCTTTTATCAAAACCAGATGCAGATCAACGCCGGCCGTAACAACCAGTTCGCGGCGTGGGCCGACTCCGGCGGTCTGGTGATGGGGCATTACCGGAATTCCGCCGAGACCTTGCGCCTGTGGACCCTCGCGCAGCAATACACGCTGTGCGACAACTTTTTTATGGCGGCATTCGGTGGTTCGTGGCTCAACCATATCTTCCTGATCTCGGCGCAGGCGCCGTTGGTGCCGGACGTGCATAACAGCGCCGCGAAGCAGTTTGTTTCGGTGGTCGAAGGGGATGAGCCAACGGGTGCGTCGCTGAAGGTGGCGCCGCACTCGCCGCCCTCCGCACTCGGTGGACCACCGAAGTTCGTCAATGACGGCTTGTTCACGCCCGATGGTTACGCGGTGAACACGATGGCGCCGCCGTATCAGCCGAGTTTCGTGCCGCCGGCCCTCGGGGGCGATCCGGCTTATGCCGATCTATCCAATCCGAGAGTGCTGCCGCCGCAAAATTACGCGACGATCGGCGACCGACTCTCGGCCAAAGGCGTGGACTGGGCGTGGTACGCGGGCGCGTGGCAATACGCGCTCGATCATCACGATACCGGCGACGTGCCCGACTTCCAGTACCACCATCAGCCGTTCAACTATTTCGTCAGCTACGCGCCCGGCACCGACGCGCGCCGCCAGCATCTGCGCGACGGCGGCGTGGGCGAGGATGCTTCGACCAACCGCTTCATCGCCGATATTGACGCCGGCCGCCTACCCGCCGTGACGTTCTACAAGCCGCAGGGGAATCTGAACATGCACGCGGGCTATGCGGACGTCGAATCGGGTGACCGTCACATCACCAACGTGATCGAACATCTGCAGCGCGGGCCGCAATGGGCGAATACCGTCGTGATCGTCACACATGACGAAAACGGCGGCTGGTGGGATCCCGTGTCGCCGCCGCAAGGCGACCGCTGGGGTCCGGGCTCGCGAATTCCTGCGCTCGTGATTTCACCGCTGGCAAAGAAGGGCTACGTGGATCACACGGCCTACGACACCAACTCGATCCTGCGCTTCATCAGCCGGGTTCATGGCCTTCCGCCACTCGAAGGGGTGGCCGCACGGGACCGCGCCTTTGCGCAGAACGGCCTTGCGCCGCTCGGTGATTTGACCGGTACCCTCGATCTCGCTTGACCCGGCTTGATGGTCCCGTCAGGCAGGCGGGTCCATCATCTCAGCGTAAGTAGGCACTCACCTCAAGCGACTGCCGCGTCACTGCGGCCTCGCCTTCAGCTTCTCCACCGTAGCCTCTGAGATTGCCTTGGCGGTGCTTTTGATCGCCGCTTTCTCGTCCTGTCCTGCCATCACGAACTTCGCGGCAACCACGTAGGGATTGAGTTTGATGACGGCGCCAGGTTTGTCCTTGCTCGTCCCCTCCTCGGTCTGCTGATAGAGCGGCGGCAGGTTGGGCGTAGACAGGTCGTCGAGCGACACCGCAACCTGAAAGTCAGTTTGACCCGCACCCAATCCGACCACGGCACGCTGCAAGCGGTTGCCCTCGTCCACGCTCAGAAATACACCGCGGATTTGCCAGCCGCTAGTAGGTGCCGGCTGATCGGGCGCGATCCGGCGTGCATCGACACCCGCTTTCTTCAGATCGTCGGTGAGGTCGTCGGCCATGTCCGCGACGACTTCTTTCGCGTGCGTTTGAGGATCTTTCGATGAGCGTAGCGGACCGCTCGGCAGCGCGCTACCCAAACGCCGCAGACGGCTACCAGGACCGCTGTCCGGTTTGACGTTAGCCACGTCGAGATCGAAGTCGGCCACGTAGACGACCGGGGCGGGAGACGGGAAAGGCGCGCTATCCGCCGCAAAACTGGCTGTCGTGATCGCAGCCAGCGAGGCCGCCAGCAAGGCGGGTTGCAACCAACGAAGCAGCATGACGCGCCTCCGGGTTCGTCGTATCGGCGCCAGTTATCCTACAGGGCGCGAGCCGCTATGTCAGATCCTTCAGCAACGCCGCCCGGATGGCCGGCTCGATGGTCTGCACCGGCACCGGATAATTCGGATGATCGCAGCCAATCTGCAAGGCTGCGCCGTCACGCAGACGCGTTTTCATCGCAGGCGTCAATTCAAAGCGCACAAAGTGCACGGCTGAGGTCTTCTGTTCGTTCTCTCGCTCCAGATCTTCGTCTGCGATTGCATAGACAGGCGGTTCACCTTCCACCTGGACAAACACGCTATCTTCGATCCCGATCAGACGCGTGAGCGCCGCGTGCCGCTCAATCTCGTTTTCGTATTCGATCTGCATCGTCGCCTTCAGATTGCTGCCATCGGGTACCAGCGGCAGGTAGGCGTTGAGTTCGCCCTGAATGCCGTCCTCATCGAAGATTTTCTCGATGTGAAGCATTTCCTGAATCTGGTAGCGAATCGTCGTCTCGTCTTCGAACAGAAAGGTGACGTGATTACCAAGCGGCACAGTGCGCTCTTTCTTGTGCTCAATCACCTTGGTGCGCATCGCGATGCGCGACTTCGAATAGTTCTCGAGCGACAACAGCGAATTACGGGCGATGCTCATCGGGTGTCCTTGCGGTCTAGACGGGTTATCAGAGGCCATAGGCCTTGCGCAGCAGCGTGAGCGGATGCGCCAGTTGCCCTTTCGACAAACCGTTTTCGTCGAGCCCCTGTTCGATATGATGGCCGGCCAACTGGCAATCCGACGAAATGTAATCGGGCTGTGGTTGTGCCATCGCCTTGAAAACCGGCGTGCCGATCTGCATCGCCGTGCGGTGAAACTCCTTCTTCACGCCAAACGTGCCTGCATGGCCTGAGCAGCGTTCGACGACGGTCACTTGCGTATCCGGCACCAGCGCGAGCGTCTCGGAAGTCTTGCGGCCAATGTTCTGCACCCGTGCGTGACAGGGCACGTGATAGGCCACTTTGCCGAGTCCCGACTTGAAGTCGGTTTTCAGAAGGCCATCGCGGTGACGCGAGACGAAATATTCGAATGGATCCCAGAAGGCTTCGCTGACCGCGCGCACATCGGCATCGTCGGGGAACATCAGGGGCAACTCGTGTTTGTACATCAGCACGCAACTCGGGATAGCGCCAATGATCGCGTAGCCCTCACGAGCGTAATGGGCCAGCACCGGCAAGTTCTTTTCCTTCTTGGCGGCGACGCCCTGCAGATTTCCCTGCTCCAGTAACGGCATCCCGCAGCATGCTTCGCTTTTGACCAGTTCGTAAGAAATGTCGTTGTGAGCGAGCACGGCAAGCAAATCGTGGCCAATGCCCGGTTCGTTGAAATTCACGTAGCAGGTCGCATAAATCGCCACTTTGCCCGGCGTGCGTTCGCCATCCGTGATTTGCGTAGCCGGCGATTTTTTTGCGGCGCTGCGGAATTTGCGGGTGGCGAAATCGGGCAACCAGGCATTCTTGTCGACACCTAGCGCGCTTTCCATCATGCCGCGTGCGGCCGCCGTGTGATTGACCGCGTTCACCGTTTGCGTAATCACTGGGATGCCGGCGAGGTGGCCTAACGCATCCGTGTTCGACAGAAACTTGTCGCGCAGCGGGACGTCGCCCTTTTTGTAGTCAATCGCCTTGGCGCGCAGCATCAAGTGTGGAAAGTCGACATTCCACGGATGCGGCGGCACATAGGGACACTTCGTCATGTAGCACAGGTCGCATAGGTAGCACTGATCGACCACCTTGCCGAAGGCCGACTTATCGACGTCGTGCACTTCGCCGCTATCCGTCTCATCCACCAGGTCGAACAGCGTCGGAAACGCGCCGCATAGCGAGACGCAGCGACGACAGCCGGCGCAGATGTCGAAGACTCGCGTCAGCTCCTCGTCGAGGGCCTGCTGATCGTAGAACGCGTCCGAAAGCCAATCGAGCGGATGCCGGGTGGGCGCCTCGAGACTGCCTTCTTTGTGGGGCATGACGTCAGGCTCCTTTTATGCTTTTGTCGCCTTGATATTCTGACTGCGAACCGCCGCAGTCACAACGCAGGGTTGCGATGCACCGCAGCATGCGTAATGAGGACACGAACGGGAGCCTGCGGACTATCGCCGCAAAGCTCCCGCCTTGTTTTTCAAGGACGCCGCTGCACGCCGACGCGCCTTCGTGTCGATACTTGCGTACGCTCAGTCCACTAGCGCGTCGAGCGCCTTCGTATAGCGGTTGGCGTGGCTACGCTCAGCCTTGGCGAGCGTCTCAAACCAGTTGGCGATTTCGTCGAACCCTTCGTCGCGCGCCGATTTCGCCATGCCCGGATACATATCCGTGTACTCGTGCGTTTCGCCGGCAATCGCCGCTTGCAGGTTCTGACGCGACGAGCCGAACGGCAATCCGGTGGCCGGGTCCCCTACTGCTTCCAGATACTCGAGATGGCCATGAGCATGGCCTGTTTCGCCTTCCGCCGTGGAACGGAATAGCGCGGCCACATCATTCTGGCCCTCGACATCTGCTTTGGCCGCGAAATACAGATAACGACGGTTCGCCTGCGATTCGCCGGCGAACGCTGCCTTCAAATTCTCTTCGGTCTTTGAACCTTTGAGTTGCGACATCTGAGCCTCCATGCAAGCCTGTAACGTGGGGTGCGCGATGGTCGACGTTGGGACGTCTACGTGTGCATACCGTGCAGACGCGCTGCTGCAGCGTGACATTAAATCTAGAAGCTTGCCAAGGCGTTCCCCAATTGTGTTTTTCAATGCCGCCGATAGTTGTTTGCCTTGCATAACGCGCACCCGCGTCTAGACTAGTAAAGCGAAACTTCGCGAACTGTGTACGGGACTGCCATGCGCCTGACGATTCTCATCAACGGTTCCGATCCCACCGTCAATCACGACTACGCTGTGCTCTGGCTTGACACCGACGAACACCGGTGGTCGAGAGAAGCGCATCAAGGGATCGATCTGCCCCCGTGGGGCGAATTGCGTGACGCCGACGGCGTCACCACGTTGTGCGCGCCCAGCGCCGATGCGCCGCTGTGCACGTTGCGCGGTCTGCACGTGGATCGAAAGCAGCGTGTCAGTTCGGCGCAAGGCGATGCCGCATGGTCGTGCGTGCCCGCGCGGGCGCCGACCAACGGGTACTGGCGTCTGCAGGCGGTCGATCGTCAACCGGTGCACGCCGAGCATCGCGTATTCGACAGCTAAAGCACGCTTGTCGCTCGCGTCGCTCACTCGACGTCGACACCACCCTACCTACTTAAAGCACGCGGACATCCCGCGTGTTTTTGTTTAAGCGCGCCCCGCGAACCGCGCGCGCGACGCTATACTTTCGCCCCCATTACTCCTATGCATGACTCGACGACTCATGAAGAAGTGGCTTGCGTCTCTGTTGTTCGCGGTTGCCGCTCACGCGGGCGCCGCCCCCTCCTGCACGGAGTTCACGCCCAATGCGCAATGGCCCGTGCTGACCAATTCGAAGATGGCGCCAAAGACGCGCATGCTGTGCTATTCCGACTTCGCCGTCCTGCATTCGGGCATCACGCATGGTCCGCTGTGGTCGGCCGAACATCTGACGCGCGATCACATCGAAGCGGCACAGGACATGGTGCGCACCAACAAATTCTTCGAGGACGACCGGCTGCCTGAAGGTGAAGGCGCGACACTCGCGGACTACAAACGCAGCGGCTATGATCGCGGGCATATGAGCCCAGCTGGCAACCGCTGGAATCCGCAGGCGATGGCCCAGTCGTTTTCTTTGGCGAACGTGGTGCCGCAGAATCGTCAAAACAACCAGCGTCTGTGGGCGCGCATCGAAACCGCCGTGCGCAGACTCACTACGCGTTACGACGATACATATGTAGTGACCGGACCGATGTTCAGCGGTCAGCAGTTGCAGACCATTGGACCGACCCACGTATTCGTGCCCACGCAGTTGTTCAAAGTGGTTTATGTGCCGTCGCGCCAGATGGCGTTCGCGGTCGTGGCCGACAATATCTCGACGAATCGCTACGACATCAAAACGGTTCATGAGCTTGAAGCGATGAGTGGCATTCGTTTTCCGGGCATACCGGAAAATCTGAAGGACCAACGGCCGGGAGGACTCAAAGGTGTTTAACGCTTTCTCGAACGACGACGATGAACTCAACATTCAAGGCGACGCGCTGACGGTGAGCAACGGCACAACGCGCGTAACCGTGAGCGGCACGCTTGAACTCACCAAAGACAAACGCGGCCTGAACGCTGCACTCGCTTTGAAACAGGCGCTGGATAGCGTGGTTGCCGCGTTGCAGTCTCAAGCCAATTTACCTGAGCAAATCAAAGACGAGCCGGATGCGAAGCCGGGTGTGGTTGATAATCCGTTCAATTAGTTATTCAGCCGAAGGCAAACCGTGTGGCCGGTTCGTACCGGCTGCATCGATAAGGCATCCCAAGTTTTCTTAAGCCAAACTTAAATCATCACATCTGCGCCGGCTGGCAACGCGTCGCCCTCTCTTGGAAGCGATTGTTTCGCAGGTTACGTTTTGTCACCAGAGCAGCGTCAACTCCTGTATTCCGGCTAACGTTAAACCGGCAGCGCTGAAACTTTTCAGCCGCGACACCAGGAGTCAGACCATGAAGATGATTATCGCTGCCATTGCTTCCACCTTGCTCGTTTCGACGGCTTTCGCACAAACGGCGGCGCCGGCGATGTCGAGCGGTCAACAATCTCAACCGGCTGGCCAGGCAAACCTGAAAGCCGGGGCGATGGCGCAACCGGACGCAACAAAGACGGGCGCGTCGGCCAAGCATGTCAGCGCTACACCGGACAAGTCCGAAGCGAAGAAGACCGGAGTGGCTCGCACGGAAAAAACTCAGGCGCACAAGATCAGCAAAAAGCCGCACAGCGTTGTCGCAAGCACCCACAAGGCCACGAACAAAACCGATGTCAGCAAGACGGATAGCAGGGAGGCCAGCGCCAAGCCGGTGAAAACCGACGGTGATAAAGCCGACACCACCCAGACCAACTAAGGTGATCGGTTTCCGGCGTCATCCGGCCCACTAGCCTTATCAGTCGAAGCCGAATATGCCGTTGGGGAAGGCGAGTCTACGGACTCGCCTTTTTTGTGCGCGAAGGACACGATATCTGCCTTCTCTGCGACACGCCCTAATGCGCGTCTAGATCGGCCAGCGCAGCCAGTTTAGCCGCATCGACGATTTCGATTTCCGCATAGCGTAATTGCAACGCACCCTTCAGTTCGAACTGCTTAAGAGTTTGATTGATGGTTTGGCGCGACAAAGCCAACATCATCGCAAGGTCTTCCTGCGGCACCTTGAGCACTCGCCGCAACGCGCCCGGTTCGCCGTAGCCCCCCGCCATCAGCAGCAGGCGTCGCGCAAGACGCTGCGCCGCAGGCAATAGCGCCGCTTCCTCGATCGCTTCGAACGCGAGGCGTAACTTGTGCGTCAACAGCAGGCCGAACGCATGCCAGTGTTCGGGCGTGCGTTCGAGCATCGTCACCAGTTCGACGCGTGGCAAATGAAACAGCACCGAATCGCGTTCAGCATAAGCGTCGTGGGTTCGCGGGCGGCCGTCAAACAGCGCGATCTCGCCGAACCAGTTGAGCGGCTCGATCAGCGCCAGCAACGCCTCTTTGCCTGCAGAACTTGCCGCGCCAATGCGCATCAATCCATCCAGAACGCAGTAGAGTCCGTCGTCGGGATCGCCGCGCATAAAGAGCCGCTGGTCTGCCTGCACATGCTGCACGCGGCCCCGCTCGATCAGTTGCGCACGCAACGCTGCCGGCGCGGCGCGAAACCACGCGCTGCGCTCAAGCACCGCCAATGGCTGAGACGACGAAAATGGCAAAATCATAGCTTGTCGCACTGTACTGAAGCGCCGAATTGTCGGCTACCCGATGGTTTCAAATTCCGTTGCCCGCGATTATGATCACTTTGACCCAGGAGCGGCACCCATGAGAACGCTGACCCAGCAACTCACGCAATATGCGGACTACCACCGCGACCGACGCAATATCGCCACGCATTTCATCGGCATTCCGCTGATCGTGCTGGCAGTTGCTGTGTTGTTGAGCCGTCCCGTGTGGACACTCGCCGGTTTGCCTTTTGGGCTCTCGCCTGCATGGGCGCTATTCATTGCGGCGACGCTGTACTACCTCGTGCTCGACCTGCCGCTCGGCATCATGATGGCGGTCGTCTCGGCGTTGTGCCTCGCATGCGGTCAATGGCTCGCCGCGCAATCCACACCGACGTGGCTCGGGTCAGGCGTTGGGCTCTTTGTGATCGGCTGGGTGTTCCAGGTCATTGGCCATATTGCGTATGAACATCGCAAGCCGGCCTTTGTGGATGATCTGGCGGGACTAGTAATTGGACCATTATTCGTACTCGCCGAAGCCTTGTTCGGTTTTGGCTGGCGCCCGGCGCTGCGTGAAGCGATCGAAGCCCAAGTAGGTCCGACACGCATCAATGGCGCGCGGGCCGGAGTGCATCACGGGCGTTGATGCCGCTTGTCCGGGTCAACGCGCCTGGAACCCGGTTCGGAACCGGGTTTGCAATAAGCTCTCCTAACGCGGTGCCAGGCGCACCAGCCGCGCCCCGTGCAGCGCTGTCAGCGCAACCGCCAGCCAGATCGGCGCATACGTGGCAAGTTGCTGCGTGGTCAGCGTCTCGCCCAATAGCGTCACCGACACCAGCACCAGCAAGACCGGTTCCACGTAGCCCAAGATTCCGAACAGCGCCATCGGCAATAGTCTGCTCGCCTTCAGGTACGACGCAAGCGCCACCGTGCTGAGTGCGCCAAGTCCCGGCAGCAGCAGACACCACATGTCGAGGCGCCCCGCCAGGATCGACAGTGAACCGCCCAGGACGACCTGCACGATGGCAACCGGCAAAAGCAAGCTCATCTCCAGCGCGAACGCGGTCAGCGAGTCCGCCTGAATTTTGCGGCGCAGCACAAAGTAAGGCGGATAACCCAGCGCGACCAGCAGCGTCGGCCAGGAAAATGCGCCGGTCACCCAGACCTCATGGGCAACGCCTACCGCAGCGCACGCCACAGCAAGCCATTGCAGCCCGTCGATTCGCTCGCGGTAGTAGAAGCGTCCGACCAGCACCATCGAAAGCGGCAACAGGAAATAACCGAGCGAAACTTCGAGCATGCGCCCGTGCAGCGGCGCCCACAGAAACACCCAGAGTTGCGCCCCAAGCATGGCCGCGCTGACGATCAAGGCAAGGCCGGTGCGCGGCTCGCGTACAGCACGCGCCACCAGTTGACGCAGCAATGGCCAGCGCTGCCGCAACGCGATCAGCAGCAACGCGCCCGGCACCGTCCATAGCACGCGCCAGGCGAAGATATCGAGACCGCTTAGCGGCGCGAGCAGCTTGACATACGCCGACAGCAACGCAAAAAGCGCCGAGGCGCAGACCGACAGCGCAATCCCCCGACCCGGTTCGTACTGGTTCATTGCGCGGCCCATCTCGCCCAGCCGGTTGAGCCGCGCGCCGCGCGCTTACCCGCCAGCGCGGGCCGCTCTGACAGCGGCAACGTAGCGTCAATCGTATTCATTAGAGGTTTTGTCTCTCGAGCGTGCAACGAGTCACGTGTCTCGCCGCTATGCATGCTTTGTTTTGTCACGCAAAGGCCGCATTCTAGACGGGCTGGCAACAATGCGAGCCGCTGACCGTGAATTTGTCCGTGCGCGTTGGGCTTCCATGCACTAGAACATAACTTCACGCCCGCGCCGCCTGTTCCCGGAGCGCCTTCGCATGATCCACCCGCAAGCTCGGTTCTTGCTTGCTCATCCCGGCCAGTCCGGCTCATAGCCGTCCATGCGGACCTGCGGTCCGCACCCTCCTGATGTGCATGGCGCCGTTGCGCGTTGTGCGTACAACGATCCACACCGGGACAGAACCTCGTTACCGGAACGTGAAAACTGGAGCAAGCATGACTCAGCCAGCCCTATCGCAGGACGTCTCACCCGATTTCGCCGCGGAGGTGCGCGCCGGCCTCACGCACACGCCACAAAAGGAATTGCCGTCGAAATACCTGTACGACGAAGTGGGTTCCGCGCTCTTTGAAGTAATCACGGTATTGCCCGAATATGGCGTGACGCGCGCGGAGGAACAGCTGCTTGCCAGGCACGCGGTGGACATCGTCGCGCAACTGCCGCACGACGTGACCGTGGCCGAACTCGGCAGCGGCAGCGGTCGCAAGACCCGGCGAATTCTTGAGGCGCTGTGTAAAAAGCGTCCCACTTCATACTTCCCGATTGAAATTTCGCGCAGCGCTTTGCAACTTTGCCGGCGTGAACTGGGTGATATCGAACGGATTTCGATTGTCGGTTACGAGCGCGATTATCTGGCCGGCCTGGCGGAAGTCAGCAAGAATCGCGCGTCCGACGAGCGTCTGCTGGTGCTGTTTCTCGGCAGCACGATCGGCAACTTCGGCCGGCTCGCGGCGACCCGCTTTTTGCGTTCGATTCGCAGCATGCTGGCGCCTGGCGACACATTGCTGCTTGGCACCGACCTCGAAAAACCAGTCCCGGTGCTGATCGCGGCATACGATGATTCGATCGGCGCGACCGCCGCCTTTAACCTGAATCTGCTTGCGCGCATCAATCGCGAACTGGGCGGCGATTTTCCGCTCGATGCGTTCGAGCACGTCGCGCGTTTCAATCCGGACGCACGCAGCGTCGAAATGCATCTGCGCGCGCGCCGTCCCGTTAGCGCGCATGTGCGGGCCGCGCAACTGACGGTGACGCTCGACGAAGGCGAAACGATCTGGACCGAGAGCAGCCACAAATACCGCGCCGAGGAAGTCCATGCGATCGCGGACGATGCAGGTTTCGGCTGCAGTCATCAGTGGATCGAACGGGACTGGGGCTTTGCCGAAAGCCTGCTGGTGGCACGGTAGGAGCGATTCACCACGCGCGCCGCACCCGGGCAGCTCAGTGCTGCTCGAAGCGCTCGTAACGTTTGTCCGACGGGCGCTCTTCGCCCGTCACCTCACTCACGCGCGCGGCCGGCGGGCCGTGGCGCAACCACGAAAGCATCCGGTCAACCTGATTGGCGGAGCCCTGCAAGATGGCCTCCACTGAGCCATCTTCCAGGTTGGCCACCCATCCTTTGATACCGAGCGCGTGCGCCTGGCGCACCGTGGCATGGCGGAAACCCACGCCTTGCACGACGCCGCGTACCCGCACGTAGTAGGTTTCGATCCGCGAATCCAGATCCGGGCCTGTCATGCCGTCTTCTCCTGACAATCTTTCAAGCCGGCATTCTAGTCGCGTCGTGGCGAGCGTGCTTGGCTGACTTCAAAACGCGGCGGGTACCTCACGTACAATCCGACGACCGCCACGCAGGGAACTGAAAAGAATGATGGATAACAACCGCGATCTCGTACTCGTCACCGGCGCTTCCGGCTTTGTCGGGTCCGCAGTGGCGCGCATCGCGCAACAGAAGGGTTTCAACGTGCGCGTGCTGGTGCGCGCCACCAGTCCGCGCCGCAACGTCGAGGCGCTCGACGCGGACATCGTCGTGGGCGACATGCGCGATGAGGCGTCGATGCGCTTGGCGCTGCGTGGCGTGCGCTATCTGCTGCATGTCGCGGCGGACTATCGCTTGTGGGCGCCTGATCCGAGCGAAATCGAACGCTCGAATCTGGAAGGCACCGAGGCCACCATGCGCGCCGCGCTGAAAGAAGGCGTCGAGCGGATCGTATACACCAGCAGCGTGGCCACGCTGAAGGTCACGAGTTCGGGGCAATCGGCGGATGAGACCTCACCGCTGAAGGCCGAGCAGGCAATCGGTGTGTACAAGCGCAGCAAGGTGCTGGCCGAGCGTGCGGTCGAACGGATGATCGCTCAGGACGGCTTGCCCGCTGTCATCGTCAATCCGTCGACGCCCATCGGTCCAAGGGACGTCAAGCCAACGCCGACGGGCCGCATCATCGTCGAGGCGGCGCTCGGCAAGATTCCAGCTTTCGTTGACACTGGACTGAACCTGGTGCACGTTGACGACGTCGCGGCCGGGCACTTTCTCGCGCTCGAACGCGGCAAGATTGGCGAGCGTTATATTTTGGGCGGAGAGAACCTGCCGCTGCAAGCGATGCTCGCGGATATCGCCGCGCTTACCGGCCGCAAGGCACCCACCATCAGCTTGCCGCGCTGGCCGCTCTACCCACTCGCGATGGGCGCCGAAGCGGTCGCGAAGATCACGAAGCGCGAACCGTTTGTCACCGTCGACGGTCTGAAGATGTCCAAGAACAAGATGTACTTCACCTCCGCCAAGGCGGAACGAGAGCTTGGCTACCGTGCGCGGCCCTACCGCGAGGGGCTCGCGGATGCACTCGAGTGGTTCAGACAGGCGGGGTATCTCAAGGCGTGAAGGCAGGAAACGCAAGCCGTGGCGGCTATCTCGTGCATGGCTTTCGTCTGGCCCGGTCAAGCGCTTGTCTGAGGGCCGCCGCGTACCGCTAGTCGAACCCGCAAGCACTTTGTTACAACGTCGCTCAACTCGCGACGGGTCACAGCCCGCTTACAGCAGGTAAAATCGCGGGTCTTACCAGAGAACCCTCGCATGAACCTTCACGAACAGCTCGGCGCGCTTGAAGTGAGCGTCGATCAGCTCATTCAGGCTGTCGTGGCCCCGCAGGCCAGCAACATCCCAGAGACATCCGCAGAAACGGCAGCGCCGCATGCGTCGGCAAATCACGCCCCGTCGCCCATGGAGCACGCCCATGCGGACGAGGCGGCCGCCGCGCCCGAAACCGCAACGCAGACTGCTGACGCGACCGCGTCCGAGGTTTCTGAGGCGCCCGCGGAGGCGTCAGAGGGAAAGCCCACCCTGTCGGTCGGCCGTCCCAGCCAGAACGAAATCACCATGACGATCGGCGGCAAAACTGTGTCCCTGCATCCTGAGCAGGTCGGTCAGTTGATCGAAGAGCTGTCGAACGCGCGTGCCTCGATGTTGCCGGAGCCGGCGATGAACGTGCCACCCGGCTGGCGCTTCGTGTCGACCAAGAATCCGGCCATGGCGGTGCAGAAGCAGTCGAACGGCGATCGCGTGCTGGTCATGCGCCATACCGGTCACGGCTGGGTGCCGTTCACCTTGACGCCGGATATCGTGATTCAGATGTACATGATGCTGACGCAGCGTTGACGCGAAAGCCGGTGGTGTAAACGCAAAAGCGGCGCCGTGTGCGCCGCTTTTGCTTTATTGCTTTTGCATTTGCGTTTGCGTGGGTTTTTGCCGGTCACCGCGGTGGACTTCTGCGTTGCGCCGGCCAAGGCTTAGCGATCCGGCTGAACCGGCGCCTGTACGCGTGCCTTCCACTGACCACCCTTGCCGCGCCAGTAGCGCACCGCCGACGCGAAGGTCGCGCCCACATAGAACAGCGCGATCAGCGGCAGGAACGGCGCCCAAAACGGCGAGCGGTTGTAATAGCGCAGCATCGGGGCGTAGGCGCAGCACATGACGGCCCACGCGACCCACGCCGGCCAGCACAACGGACCCAACGCCAGCGCCGCAACCGGCGGAATCAGGTAGATGATCGTCATGCCCGCCAGCGTGCCGGCCAGCATCCACGCGGAATAGTGCAGTTGCGTGAATGCCGTGCGCGCGATCATGTTCCAGATGTCCCGCCAGCTATCGTAAGGACGCAGCGACACGCTGCGCGCGGCCACATCCAGCCGGATGGGATGCCGCCCCGTGCCGCGATGTTTGATCCGCGCAGCCAGACTGCAATCGTCGATCAGTTCGGCGCGGATCGACTCGATACCGCCAGCTTCTTCCAGCGCAGTGCGGCGCACCAGCATGCAGCCACCGGCGGCCGCTGCCGTCTTGTTTCGTGGGTTGTTGACCCACGCGAACGGATAAAGCTTGGCGAAGAAAAACACGAAAGCCGGGATCAGCGCCTTTTCCCAGAACGAGTCGCAGCGCAGCCGCACCATCAGCGAAACCAGGTCGCGCTGTTCCGCGTCGGCGCGCTCCACGAGTTGCGTCACGGCGTCGGCGGGATGGCCGATGTCCGCGTCGGTCAGCAGCAGGAAGTCGGCGGACAAACCGAGCGTCCGCACCGCCTCGATACCCTGGGACTGCGCCCAGACCTTACCCGACCAACCCGGCGGCAACGGCTTCGCGCTCAATACTGTCAGACGCTCGGGACATTTCAGTTCCAGCGCGGCGGCGCGGGCGGCGTCAGCAGTGCCGTCGGTACTGTGGTCGTCCACAACGACCACATGAAACGGTCCCGGATATTGTTGACTGAGCAGCGTGCCGACCGCCTGCGCGATTACGTCAGCTTCGTTACGGGCCGGCACGACTGCAGCGACGGCGGGCCACGTCTCGCGCGGCGGGCTGGCGAGTGGCGCCGCGGGAC
>NZ_JBAURZ010000234.1:0-6953 GCF_049581445.1 Paraburkholderia sp.
CCACCATGCGGTGAGCCGGAGGCGAAGTCGTCGTTCGATCCGAGCGGGGGTTCAGTCTGCATGGAAGTGGTCGAAGCCTTGCAAGCTCAAGGTGAGCGGGTTGCCGGATGCGTCGCGCCAGCTAATCGCCGGGGACGACGCTGCAGATTCAAGTGCACCTATTGTACCGATCCGGGTCACCGGAATATTTACCTCGGAGCCCGCTAACTCAATCGCCGCGCGCGCCGTGGCCGGGGCGGTAAAGCACAGTTCGTAGTCGTCGCCACCTGCCAGGGTGCAGCGCTGTTGGATCTCCGGCGCGAGCCTGCGTAGCGCGCTTGAGCGAGGCACTGCGTCAACGTCGACTTGAGCCTGCATTTGCGAGCGTTCGAGGATATGAAGCAGATCGCCTGCGAGCCCGTCCGAAAGGTCGAGCGCCGCATGCGCGATGCCGCGAAGCGCGAGGCCAAGCTGAACCCTCGGCTCAGGATATTCGAGGGCGCGGCGAAATGTCGCAGTGTCGCTGTCGTCGGCTTTCCATTCGCCTCGCAGGACACCCAGTCCGGCCCGGGCGTCGCCGAGCGCGCCGGAGATCCAGATGTCGTCGCCGGGTTGCGCGGCATCGCGTCTTAGCGCGAGCTTGGGCGGCACGCTTCCAAATACTGTCAGGCACAGGTTGAGCGGACCAGCGGTGGTATCGCCGCCGATGAGTTCGCAATCGTAGCGCTCAGCGAGTTCAAATAGGCCGCTGCTAAAGGCCGCAAGCCACTCTTCGCTCGCTTGCGGCAACGCGAAGGCGAGCGTGAAGGCCTGGGGTCTCGCACCCATCGCGGCGAGGTCTGAGAGGTTCACCGCCAAGGCTTTGTGGCCAAGCGCATGCGGATCGATATCCGGAAAGAAATGACGGCCTTCCACCAGCATGTCCGTCGAAATGGCAAGCATCTCGCCAGAACGTGGTGCGAGCAGCGCGCAATCGTCGCCGATGCCAAGCGTGCCGTCGGTGGCAATGCGAACGGTGCCGGCACGTCGAGCGAAAAAACGGTCGATTAGCGAAAACTCGGAGAGCATGATGGGGTTTCCGTGCACGGAAAAGAGCCTAACTCCGCGCATTGTAGGGTCATGATGCTGCATTGCGGCAATTACATTCCGCGAATAGATTCAGTCCGTTTTACCCTGTTCAGGTTGCGGCACCTGTGCCCGGGTTGAAGCAATCACGTCAGGGAATGGCGCTACAATGCGGTCGAACACCTATTCTAATCTGCACTCCAAGCCCGCCTTATGTCGAATCCCGTCAATAGCAAACTCCGCGAAGCCGCTCTCGATTATCACGAGTTCCCGACTCCAGGGAAGATCGCGATCGCGCCGACCAAGCAGATGATCAACCAGCGCGACCTCGCGCTGGCGTACTCGCCCGGCGTCGCGTTCGCGTGCGAAGAGATCGTCGAGAATCCGCTGAATGCGGCCCGCTTCACCGCGCGTAGTAACCTCGTCGGCGTGGTGACGAACGGCACGGCGGTGCTGGGTCTTGGCAACATCGGCCCGCTCGCCTCGAAGCCCGTCATGGAAGGCAAGGCGGTGCTGTTCAAGAAGTTCGCCGGCATCGACGTGTTCGATATCGAGTTGAACGAGTCCGACCCGCACAAGCTGGTCGAGGTGATCGCCGCGCTCGAGCCGACCTTCGGCGGCATCAACCTGGAAGACATCAAGGCGCCGGACTGCTTCATCGTCGAGCGCGAATGCCGCAAGCGCATGAAGATTCCGGTCTTCCACGACGACCAGCATGGCACGGCCATCGTCGTCGCGGCCGCAATCACCAACGGTCTGAAAGTGGTCGGCAAGGACATCAAGAAGGTCAAACTGGTGTCCTCCGGCGCGGGCGCCGCGGCGCTGGCCTGTCTGGATCTGCTGGTCGATATCGGCCTGCCGCTTGAAAACATCACGGTCACCGACCTGGCCGGCGTCGTCTACAAAGGCCGCGTCGAACTGATGGACCCGGACAAGGAGCGCTTTGCGCGCGAAACCGACGCCCGGACGCTGGCTGAAGCGATTGGCGGCGCGGATATTTTCCTGGGTCTGTCCGCTGGCGGGGTGCTGAAGCAGGACATGGTCAAGCAGATGGCCGACAAACCGCTGATTCTGGCGCTGGCCAACCCGACCCCGGAAATCCTGCCGGAACTGGCGCTTGAAGTTCGTCCCGATGCCGTGCTGTGTACGGGCCGTACCGACTATCCGAATCAGGTGAACAACGTCCTGGTGTTCCCGTTCCTGTTCCGCGGCGCGCTGGATGCCGGCGCGACGACCGTCACGCGGGAAATGGAAATTGCCGCGGTCAATGCGATTGCCGAACTGGCACGCCAGGAGCAGAGCGATATCGTCGCCACCGCGTACGGTATTCAAGACCTGTCGTTCGGGCCGGAATATCTGATTCCGAAGCCCTTTGACCCGCGTCTGATCGTCAAAGTCGCGCCGGCGGTGGCGAAAGCCGCAATGGACTCGGGCGTGGCCGAGCGGCCAATAGAGGACATGGACGCGTACGAGCAGCATCTGCAACAGTTCGTCTACCACAGCGGCACGACGATGAAGCCGATCTTCCAGCTGGCGCGCAGCGTCGAGCCGGAGAAGAAACGTATCGTCTTCGCGGAAGGCGAAGAAGAGCGCGTGCTGCGCGCACTGCAGATCATCGTCGATGAAAAGCTGGCCAAGCCGATCCTGATCGGGCGTCCAGCGGTGATCGAGCAGCGGATTGCCCGCTACGGCCTGCGCCTCGTCAACGGCCAGGACTATACGGTGGTCAATACTGACCACGACGCGCGCTATCGCGATTTCTGGCAGACGTACCACAAGCTGATGGCGAGAAAGGGCATCAGCGAGCAGATGGCCAAGCTCGAAATGCGCCGCCGCACCACGCTGATCGGCGCGATGCTGGTGGAAAAGGGTGAAGCCGACGGCATGATCTGCGGCACGATCAGCACGACGCACCGCCATCTGCACTTTATCGATCAGGTGATCGGCAAGCGCGAAGGCAGCACCGTGTACGCCGGGATGAACGGGCTGGTACTGCCGGGCCGGCAGATTTTCCTCGTCGACACGCACGTGAACGTTGATCCGACACCGGAAGAACTGGCCGAGATCACCATCATGGCGGCCGAAGAAGTGCGCCGTTTCGGCATTGAACCGAAAATCGCGCTGCTCTCGCATTCGAATTTCGGCACGAGCAACGCGCCGACCGCGTTGAAAATGCGCGAAGTGCTGGAGATCCTGCGCGAACGTGCGCCGGATCTGGAAGTGGACGGCGAAATGCACGGCGACCTCGCGCTCGACCACAACCTGCGCCGCGAAGTGCTGCCCGACTCGACGCTGGAAGGTGATGCCAACCTGCTCGTGATGCCGAACATCGACGCGGCCAACATTTCGTACAACCTGCTTAAGACGGCAGCGGGCAACAACATCGCGATTGGCCCGATCCTGCTGGGCGCAGCGAAGCCGGTACATGTGCTGACCGCCTCGGCGACGGTGCGCCGGATTGTCAACATGACGGCACTGCTGGTGGCCGATGTGATCGCTGCTCGTTAAGCGGCGGCCCGCACAACGCACTGTGCGGGCGAAAAAAAGGCGTGCCTGCAATGGGCACGCCTGTGGGTAAAGCAGGGGATTGCCTCCCAGAAGTAGGACAACGACGGCTCACCACCTCCACTAGCGTTCGGAATGGGATCTGCATTGACGCGCATTCCGATCGTTACCGTCAGGCTAATTTTATCCTGATAGAGATAAAATAATCTGTCAAAAGTCGTCAAGGCCGCGCCAGCGGGGCTTTGCGGCCGCAAGGGGGCCGTTCGTTCGGCGCACGAACGTTGATTCCGTGGGCTATTAGCGATACCCTTACGTCTTTCATGGTCGTCAAACTCGTGATTTAACAACGGGGAACCCTGCTTCATGGCGCGCAAGTGGCTCCGAAAGGGCGTGCTTCTTGGCGCCGTGACGTTTGGCAGTCTGTGCGGAAGTCTGGGTTTGGATTCTGGCGCGTTCGCGCGAGATTTCGGGACTTCCGGCAATACCGACAATCAGGTGCTGGGCACCGTCGCGGTGGCGCAGTTGCCGCGTGAAGCGGCCGATACATTGAACTTGATTGCCGCAGGCGGGCCTTACCCGTATGAGAAGGACGGCATCGTATTCGGCAACCGCGAACGGCTGCTTCCGCCGCATCGGCGCGGCTTTTATCACGAATACACCGTTCCCACGCCGCGTTCCCGCAATCGCGGCGCGCGTCGCATTGTCTGTGGGGGTCCGCTACAGCGAACCGACAATTGCTACTACTCGGACGACCACTACACCAGTTTTAATCGTATTGTTGAATGACATCGGGATGAACGGCATGAGCGAGAACATCTACGCGCACGACTCCGGAGTCGCGACTGATCTGTTCGCGGCCGGCAACGGCAATCTCTTCCAGCGCGTCATGCAGATGCGCGCGGCTGGCGACGGACGGGACACGCAGAGCGAAGCCAGCACTGTGGTTGCATCGAGCGAGGGGCCTATGAGTCTTTTCAAGACCGTACGACCGAACATCGTACAGTCGATCCGCGCGTTTCGCGTGCAGGATCTCGCCGACGAAGCCAGCCAGCTTGGCCAGCACTTCCTGTATGCGCATTGCGCGAATGCGCAGTCGAAACAGGAGGTGATGGAGACGATTGCGACCTCCTTTCTGTTTCCGAAGCACTTCGGCAAGAATTACGACGCCCTCTACGATTGCCTGACCGAACTGGTCGCCAAAGCGGGTACGCAGCCCGGCTTCGTGATCGTGCTGGAGGCATTGCCTGTTGCCCAGAAATTCGACAAGGAAGGGCGCGAGACGCTGCTCGACGTATTCCGCGAAGCGTCGGAGTACTGGGCTGAACGGAAGGTGGCGTTCCGGGTGTTTTATTCGTTCGCCTGATTTTGACGTGCGCTTGAGCGCAAATCACACCTGAATGTGGCTCAATCCAAGCGCGATAGCGTGAGCCGGCGAAATACGGATGACTGAACAAAGAAAAGGCCCGCCATCAGGCGGGCCTTTTCTTTTGGAGTGCGTCGCAACGCGAAGCGTGCCCGCAGTCAGTTTGACCTGCTTACCATCCGCCCCAGCGTGCGGCCAATGCGGCGAGTACGGCGATACCTGCCGTTTCAGTGCGCAATACGCGCGGACCGAGGCCCACGGCGGTGAAGCCGTGGCTGGTTGCAGCGGCTTCTTCGGCGGCCGAAAAGCCGCCTTCCGGTCCAATCAGCAGTGTGACTCGTCCAAGCGGCGGTGTCTCAGGCAAAGCCGTAAAGCTGATGCTTGCACGCGGTGACAGCAACAGCCGCATCTCGCCAGGTTCAGCCTCACGCGGCAGGGCGCCGAGCCAGGTGGCGATCTCACGCACTGGGGCGACGTCGGGCAGGCGATTGCGTCCGCATTGTTCGCATGACGAACGGACGATACCTTGCCAGTGCGCATGCCGACGTTGCGCCCGCTCGCCAGACAGGCGCACTACGCTACGCGTCGTGGTGAGCGGCACAAAACTCGATACCCCCAACTCGACGGCTTTTTCGATGAGCCAGTCCATCTTGTCGCCGCCGGCGATGCCCTGTGCGAGCGTCAGATGATAGGGAGCTTCGACCTCGATATCGCGAAGTTCGCGCACCCGGACGCTCGCGGAGCGCCGTTCAACTTCGACGAGTTCGGCGCTGTACTCGCCGCCTTCTCCATTGAAAAGCACGATTGAATCGCCCGGTTGCAGGCGCAGGACCAGGATGTGCCGCGTGACGTCATCGGGAAGCTGCATGATGTCGTCGGGCTTGAGAGCCGTACCGACGAAGAAGCGAGGCATCAGAAAAATACTCATTAGTTCACGAAAGGTGGCGAGCGAGCGCCCAGCGGTAGCCGTCCAGGTCTTCAACCTGGGCGAAACGGTCACCCCAGAATTGATCCTGTGGCTCGCTCAGCGATTTCGCGCCGGCGGCAAGCGCCCGCGCATAAACCGCGTCGACATCGTCGACATAGACATAGAACGATTGCGGCGCAATCGCCCCGGCGCTTTTCGGTGTTTTCGCAGTCGAGCCGAACGCGCCTTCCGGCGCGAACATCACGATCAACTGGCCTTGGTAGACCATCTCGACATGCATGACAACACCGTCGTCCTGGACGCTGTCGCGCACCTCGAAGCCGAAAGCGGCCTCATAGAACGCAATCGTGGAACGCGCGTCGCGTACCGTCAGATAAGGGGTCAACCAGGGCACACCAGCGGGTCGGAAGGCGCTCATGGGGTTCTCCGGATCTAGGAACAGCGGGGCAAGTGCAGCGCAGCCAGGCAATTGGCGCATGAGACGGCAGCGCCAACCAAACCGCACATTCTGCCGCCGCGTTACCGTACAGGCTTTAAGAATTGACTTAGTTTATCGCGCACCGCCCGGGATGCCGAGAAGAGACCGGCATGAGCGTCGGCGTCATACCACGCAAGGCCGTCGATTCGACGGGCGGCGAGACGCTCGCTGAGCTCGGCGCGGGAAAGCGCCGTAGGGTCGAGCGTGGCGCTGGCTGTCGTCATCATCCATAGCGAGCCATAAAGCGGCACGAAGGTGTTCATCGGTCGCACGACGGCGAAGGCCTTGCGCAGGTCTTCGAGCAAGGCGGCGACGCGCTGGCCGTGGAAAAACGGTGCGCCCAGGTGCATTGACAGGACCGCGTCGGGGTTCATCACGCGCTTGAGCTGCTCGTAGAACGTCGAGGTGTAGAGGCCGGCGGCCGGCGAGTCCGGCGGTGTCAGGTCGAACACGACCAGATCGAAGGTCTCTTGCGTGCCGGCGACGAAATCCGCCGCATCGCCGATCACGAGTTCGACGCGTGGATCGTCGAACGCGCCGCCGTGCACCTGCGGCAGATACTCGTGCGTGAGGCGCACGACTTCGGCGTCCAGCTCGGCCACGACGATGCGCGCAATGCTCTCGTGGCGTAGCAA
>NZ_JBAURZ010000235.1:0-70479 GCF_049581445.1 Paraburkholderia sp.
GCCGTAAACCGCGCGCGCAGATCGCCGCCCACGGAAGCGAACAACGGCACCTCCGGTCGCGGCCGCCCGTCGGGCTGCGCCGCGCGCACCTTGGCGAGAAATGCTTCACGCGTTGCCATCACCACCTCCCCGATTCTTCTTGTACCACGCGTGAAACGTCAGCTTCGGGGCCTCCGGCAATTCACGCTGCTTACCCCAGATGTTGAGCGGGTTATACAGCACGAAATTCGGCAGCCGCCGCAGCGCCCCGCCCATCGACGACACCGTCGCCCGATACAGCGTCGGACTCGCCAGCAAACGGCCCGCCATCTTGAGCACTTCCTGCTTCACGAACGGCACCTCGTGTTGCTCGGTGATCACCTCGCGCCACTTGTAGATCTGCTCGTGAATATTGATCTTCACCGGACACACATTCGTGCAACTGCCGTTGAGCGTCGACGCAAAAGGCAACGCGCTATAGCGTTTGAGATCGAAGGTCGGATTGATGATCGCGCCAATCGGTCCCGAGTAGGTGCCGCCATATGAAAGGCCACCACTGCGTCGATACACCGGGCAAGTATTCATGCACGCGCCGCAGCGGATGCATTTGAGCGAGTACCAGAAGTCCTCCATCGCGAGCCGCTCGGCGCGGCCATGGTCGACGAGGATGAAGTGCATCTCGGTGCCCGGACGCGGCGCGCGAAAGTGCGAGGTGTATTGCGTGATCGGCGAGCCGAGCGCGCTGCGCGACAGCATGCGAATAAAGACGCCAAGATCGGCAATTTTTGGAATCAGTTTCTCGATGCCAATCGAAGCAATGTGCAATGGCGGCACGTTCGCGGAGAGATCCGCATTGCCCTCATTCGTGCAGACCGTCACGGTACCCGTTTCCGCCACTGCGAAATTGCAGCCGGTCATACCCGCCGTTTTCTCGCGGACGAAATACGGCCGCGTATTCATCCGCTGGCTTTCCGCGAGGTAATGAATATCGCTATTGTCCGGATCGGTGCCGATGGTGCGGCCGAACAGTTGCGCCACATCGCCTCGCAACTTGTGCACGGCCGGCACAACCATATGGCTTGGGTCCTGATGATCGAGTTGCTGGATGCGCTCGCCCAGATCGGTCTCCATCACCGTGATGCCGCGCGGCTCCAGATAGTCACGCATCGCGCATTCGTCGGTGAGCATGGACTTGCTCTTCACCAGCGTCGTCATGCCGCGCTCGGACATGATCTTGTAGACGAGTTCGTTGTGCTCTTCGGCCGTCGCGGCCCAATGCACCACCACGCCGTTCGCTTCGGCGGCGCTTGCAAACTGGTCGAGATACTCGGACAGATGCGATAGCGTGTGTTCCTTGATACCCGAAGCCAGTTCACGCATCGTTTCCCATTCGGGAATCTGATGCGCCTGTGCATCGCGCTTTTCGCGCAGATCCCACAGACGCTTGTCATGAAACGCCACGTGCTCAGTCTTGGCGATAAACGCGCCTGCCGCTTTCGCGTGATCGATCCGGCTCATTCGCGTGCTCCATTCAGGACCTGCGCGATATGGATAAAGCGCGCGTTGGCCTTCATCCGTTCCGCACAGCCCTGCTGATGCATCAGGCACGACATGTCGCCCGACACGATATATTCCGCGCCCGCGTTCAGATGATCGCGGACCTTGTCCTGCCCCATTCGTACCGAAACCGGCTCCTCGGTCACCGAGAAAGTACCGCCGAAACCGCAACACTCATCGGGCCGCGTGGGCTTCACGAACTCGATCCCCTTGACGCCTTGCAACAAGGCGAGCGGTTTCGAGAACGGCGTGCCGGCCACCTCGGAGATGGACGCTTCCTTCAGATGTCGCAACGCGCTGCAACTGTTGTGCAGGCCGACCCGATGCGGAAACTCAGCCCACGGAAATTCGCGGGCGCCGACCACGTCATGCAGGAACTCGACCAGTTCATAAGCACCGGCCCGCACGCGTTTGACCTCGTCGGTTTGCTCGATGGCGGTCAAATGCTCGCGCACGTGATGGATACAGCTCGCGGAGGGTCCCACGATGTAGTCATAGCCAGCGAAGTTGCGCGCGAACACTTTCTCCGCGCCGGCTGCTTCGCTTTGCGCCCCGCTATTACCCATCGGCTGGCCGCAGCAGGTCTGCTCCTGCGGGTAGTCGACCTCGATACCGAAACGCTCGAGCAGTTCGAGCGTGGCAATCCCCACCTCGGGATAGAACGCGTCGATAAAGCAGGGGATGAACAGTGAGACTTTCATGGGTTCGAGGGCCAGCTTATTGAGGGAACAAGGCTGATAACCGGGTGCTGCCAGGCGCCAATTCCGCACCACATGGGGCGTGCTTGCGCGGGGTGTCGCGACACCTACTGTACTGCGGAAGTGCGCCTAACGCAGTACGCAGTAGTGCCAGTCAGTGACGCTGGTCAATGTGGTCATGTTGGTATGACCAAGACTATAAGGAACTTGTCTGGGGGTGTCAATCCGGGGCTTTTAGCGCTTCAGGTCGGCTTCGCCGCGTCTTCTGCGTAAAGCTCGCGCACGTACGTCAGATGGCTTTCCGCTGCCTTACGGGCCTTTTGCGCGTCGCGGGCCATCACGGCATCGAAGATCGCCTGATGCTGGAGCAGCAGTTGCGCTTCCTTCGCGTCGTCGTAGTCGATCAGGCGGTGATACTGCCGCATTCCTTCGCGGATCAGCGTGTGAATGCCGTGGATCACGTGTGCAAGCGCGACGTTGTGCGTCGAGTCCGCGATAGCAAGGTGGAACGCCGCGTCCAGTTCGGCCAGGTTGATGCGATCTTCGGACAGCGCACAGGCCTTCAGCTCTTCGAACGCGTTGCGGATTTTCAGCAGATCGGCGGCGGTCGCGCGCTCGGCGGCATAGACCGTCGCAATCGACTCCAGCCCCTGGCGCAGTTCGAGAATGTCGCTACTGGTGCGCGGATTTTGCAGCAGCAGTTCCGCGAGCGGCTTCGAGATGATGGGCGCGGTCACGTCCACCACGGTAAAGCCGCCCCGCCCCGAGGTCTCGATGTAGCCGTCCGCTTCCAGACGGATTAGCGCCTCGCGCAACGATGGCCGCGATACGCCGAGTTGGGTCGCGAGATCGCGCTCGGCCGGCAGACGGTCACCCGGCATCAACACGCCGTCCGAGATCAGGCGTTTGATCTGGTCGGACACGACATCGGACAAACGTTTGCGCGTGAAGGACTGAACCGGGTGAAAGTGCATAGGCAAGGTGGACGTAGCGTGGATGCTTAAGGAAACGTGCAAGGGTGCCGCCGCGACGGCTGCGCGAGCCCCGTCGTCGCCCGTATGCGTTGCGTTGGTGCCTGCGCAGTGGGCACAACGGGGCGCTGTAATTATAGCGTCCGCATTTTGGCCCCCACCCCTAGCGCACCGTCTCTCCATAAAAGCGGTCAAGGTCGCCCTTGAGCATATGCAGCGCACCGTCGTCGAGGTAAATCATATGTCCGCTCGGATAGTACGCAATCTGCACATTGCCGCGCAGCGACGGGTCGAGTTGCATGTGAGCCAGATCGTATTCGGTGGCGAAAAACGGCGTCGCCAGATCGAAATAGCCGTTCACCGATAGCACGCGAAGCTGCGGATTCTGCCGCATCGCTTCGGCCAGATCCCCGGCTGCATAGGGAGCGAGAAGATGCTCACCCCACGCCGCACGATGCTTCATGTCCCAATCCCGGCCCGCTTCATTGTTGAATACGCGGTAGCGATCCGTCGGGGTGTAATGCAGGTCATCAGCCAGATATTGATGCAGCGTCGCAGCAAACGCACTGGCGACGCTGGTCACCGAAGCGTCGTAATCCGGACTGTCACCCACATCGTTGTAATCGATCCCTTTGAAGCGTGCATCGTAACGTCCGATAGTGCGCGACTCGCTGCGCAGCAACTGCTTGCGAAAACCCGACGGACCGACACGCAGACGCGAGTCCTTCACATACTGCACGTCCAGCCCCGTGTAGTGCGCGACCTGCGCGGCAATGGCGTCGCGTTCGCTGTCGGGCAGCGCGTCACCTTGGGCGAGCGCTGCCGCATACGGTCCACGAGCAAAGCTGCGCACCTCGTCAAGATATGCGGGCAAACTGGGCGGTTTGGGCACGATCTTGTTGTGATACCAGGCCACCGCTGCGTAACTCGGCAGGTAGCTTTCGATGCGGAAATCCGTGCCCGGTGCGTAGTGCGCATAGTTGAGGACCGAGGACATCAGGATCACCCCGCTCAGCGCGATATTGCTCTCGCTCAGCTGGTACGCCAGCGATATTGCTCTCGCTCAGCTGGTACGCCAGCATCGCCGCGCGGGTCGTGCCATAGGATTCGCCGAGCAGATACTTGGGCGAATTCCAGCGCTGATTGACCGTCAGATAACGGTCGATGAACTGCGTGAAAGCAGCGAGATCTGGATCGACACCGTAGAAGTTCTTGCCCGTGGCGTGGCCGACGATTCTCGAAAAACCGGTGCCGACCGCATCCACGAATACCAGGTCCGATTTGTCGAGCAGACTGTCCGGGTTATCGGCCAGCACATACGGCGCAGGCGGTGTGATGGCCGGGCTCGATGTATGCGCGCGTTTCGGACCGAACGAACCCATCATCAGAAACACACTGCCGGCGCCGGGGCCGCCGTTGAACAGAAGGTGACCGGGCGATTCGACGGGGTTTTCGAATCCGCGACGTAGGCGACGTAGAACACGCTGGCCGTTGCCTCGCCAGCGTCGTTATGCAGCAGCAGATTGCCTGCCGCAGCGGTGTAGGCAAGCTTGCGGCCGTCGAGCGTGACTGTATGGCGCGTGACCGACGCGGTCTCGGGCGGGACTGGAATCGCCGTGCCGGGCTTTGCGTTGCCGGCGTGCGCTTCGTCCTCTTCACCGTGCGCCGCGGTTTCCCCGGGATCAGGCACAGTCGCGGATTTTGCACGGGTTGAACGCGTGCGTCCGGTACTCGCCTGTTCCGGTTGCGAGCCCACGTTGCCGCGCGGGCTCGTTGTCGCAGGCGCGGACGTGCCTGCGGTTGCTGACGCTGAACTTGCGGCAAGGTCCGCTGCGTGACTTCGTTGAACCGGCACGGCCCAGACAATGCCAACGAGTACCGCTGCAGTACATCCTCGCCGCGAAATTCGAAAATGGTTGCCCATGCACTCCCCCTCTCTTTCCGCAGAGTTTAACCAGCTACGGGAGATTGCACATGTCCTTGGGGCGGTATTCGCGCCCGTCGAAGCACACTGAAGCCGGCGTGCTAGCGCGTTTCGACCAGTGCGACCTTGACGAATGCATCGGGTTGCGCTTGCAGGCGCGTGGAGAATTGCTGCATATTCAGCGCGACGCGGTGCGCGTAGCCTTTGCCGCCGCCGTTATAGCGTGCCAACGCCGAGGCCAGATCCCCGCCGCTGTCGTCGAGATAACCGCGCAGAATTGACGAGCCGATCGTGACGTTGACGGTTGGGTCGGACAGGTCCTTGCCGCCCGCGAGCAGTGATTGATGGTGGTTCTTCTGTTTGTCCTGCATATCGCCCGCATGTTGTTTGCTTGCGATGAACAGTACGTGGAACCATGTAACAGGCGAGCAAAACCTGTCCGCCCGGTGTAAACGCGGCATCAAGACGCCATTAACCCTGCTTGAGTTGCAAACTGCCCACGAACGCCGCTATCCGGTCACATGCCTCGACCAGGCGCGACTCGTCAACGACAAACCCGAGCCGCACAAAGCCGTTAGCCGTCTCCCCGAACGCGCTCGCGTCAAGCAGCGAAACGCCCTGCGCACGGAACAGTTGCCATGTGAAATCGACGGTATCGAGTCCGCAACCGCTGACATCGACCATCATGAACATCCCCGCTTCAGGTAACAGACAGCGCAGGCCAGGCACCCGGCTGAGCCGTTCATACACGACATCGCGGCGGCGCCGGTAGACCTCGCGCATCTCGGCGACGATCTGTGCCTTCTGCTCGAACGCGGTGAGCGCCGCCTCCTGGATAAAGCCGGGCAAGCCATACAGCATGCATAACGCCAATCGTCCAAGATGGCCAATCAATGCCTGCGGGCCGATTACCCAGCCCACCCGCCAACCCGCCATCGCATGCGATTTCGACAGGCTGGCAATCGTCACGGTGCGCTCAGCCATGCCATCGAGCGCAGCGATGCTGACGTGCTCACGCTCGAAAGTCAGGTCGGCATAGACCTCATCGGAGAGCACCCACAGGTCATGCTCGCGAGCCAGTTGCGCGATGCGTTCCAGATCGGCGCGCGGCATCACCACGCCGGTGGGATTGCACGGCGTCGCGAAGAAGATCGCCTTGGTGCGCGGGGTGATGGCCGCCGCGAGCGCATCGCAATCGAGGTGAAAGCCACGCGCGGGATCTACCGGGACCGGCACCAGCGTCGCACCGGACGAACGCACGCACGCTTCGTAGGTGAGATAAAGCGGTTCAGGGACGATGACCTCGTCGCCGGGTTCGCACAGGCACAGCGAGGTCGCAAAGATGCCGTTCTGCGCTCCGGCGCACAGGATCACGTTCTCAGCGCTAACCGCGCGCCCCGTGGTACGCGTATGCTCCTGCGCAATCGCGGCGCGCAGCGGTTCACGCCCCACCACGGCGGTGTAATGCGTATCGCCTGCACGCAGAGCCTCTACTGCCCGTTCGACGATCGCTTCGGGCGTCGCAAAGTCCGGATCGCCGACACTCAGCACGATTACATCTTCGCCTCTCGCGCGCGCCACCTGCGCGGCATGATGAATTTCCCACGCGGACGTGCGCTTGCCCTGCAGGCGCTCGACCAGACTCGCATACTTCATCCCCACACTCCTCGCGACGCAGACCTGCGGACCTGGAGGTCCACGGTACCGCGCGCCGCCGTTTTTGCGTGCCGAACACAACAGCACGCCCTGTTCGATTGGTTCACCTGGTTATCTGCCGATTCGGCAACAACGAGCCGCTTACGCTCACCATCAAGCGATGACAACGTACGTGCTGGCACGCGCCGTCAGCAAACGCGTGCCATGCTGCCCGGCCAACAATGTAATGGGCCGCGCGCTAAACGTCTACGGTGGCGTAGTGCTCGATCAGCGGGGCAAGAGTCTGTGGGACGATGGCTTGATGCGGACTGAGTCGCAGTAAGGAGCTACTGCCGTTAGAGGCAGGGAGCCCGCGCTCGGGGCCTATGTGGGATGTGAAAGATTAGAAAACCGTTGAGATGGACAGCTACGCGGAGATGAAAAGTGGCGAACGTGCGGCCACCGAAAGCCGTTGTGATCCGGCTACCCGTGGCCGCACGCGACGCTTAAATCTGGCGACGCAATTCCGCAGGCGGCACCTTCATCAAGTGACGATACTTTGCCACCGTGCGGCGCGCGACGAGTACACCCTGCTCGGCCAGCATGCGGGCAAGCGAGACATCCGAGAGCGGATCGCTGGTGTTTTCCGCAGCGATCATTTCCTTGAGCAGCGCGCGCACCGCCGCTGCGGAACACGTGCCGCCGCTTTCGGTGCCCAATTCGCGCGGAAAGAAATGCTTGAATTCGAAAATCCCGCGCGGCGTAGCCATGTACTTGTTGCCCGTCGCGCGTGAAATCGTGGATTCATGCAGGCCGAGTTCTTCGGCCACGTCACGCAGCACCATCGGCTTCAACGCGATCTCGCCGTACTGGAAGAACGCCTTCTGATGCGTGACGATGCACTCCGCGACACGCTGGATCGTATCGAACCGCTGTTGCGCGTTGCGAATCAGCCAGCGGGCTTCCTGCAACTGCTGCGCGAGCGGCGAGCGGCTCGCGCCCGCTGACTGCGCAAACAACTCCGCATACATGCGGTGAATTCGCGCGCGCGGCTGCACGGCCGGATTGATCGCCACGGTCCACTTGTTACGCACCTGGCGCACGATCACGTCCGGCACCACGTAGTTGTCTTCGGTCCGGCCATAGAAATTGCCGGGCTTCGGATCGAGCTTGCGCACCAGCGCACAAGCCACGCGTAGTTCTTCTGCGGAGCAGCCAATCTGCTTTTGCAACTCCGCCTGCTCGCGGCGGGCGAGGCGTTCAAGATGATGCTCGACCACTTGCAACGCGACCTCTCTGCCCGGCACGTCGGCAGGCATTGCACGCAGCTGCAGAGCGAGGCATTCGGAGAGCGAACGTGCGCCGAGTCCGGGACGATCCAGCGACTGCACGAGGCGCAGTGCGACAAGCAACTCTTCTTCGGTCAGTTCAGGATCAAGGTCGACGATGGCGGCAAGATCGGCAAGATCCTGACGCAGGTAACCATCGTCATCGAGGGCTTCGATCACGAAACGAGCAACTTCACGATCACGCTCGTCAAGACGATAAAGGCGCAGTGCGTCGTGCAGCTGCTCGCGCAGGCTCGGTTGCGAGCGCGCCCAGTCGGCTGGATCGCTACCGTCCGAATCGCCGTTCTGGCGCGACGAGCTGCGGCTATAAGAGTCACCGGAGAATTCGGTTGCGTAGTCGCCGGACGAATCGTCCTGACCGATGCTATCGCCTTCGCTCTCACGCGAATCGGCCACCGGCGCTTCCATCATCGCCTCAGGTTCGCTGACGGCGGCGCTGTCGCCCGCCGTAACAGCGATGCTTTCCTCTCCCGTGGAAGAAGTTGCGAGCGCAACGTCCTCCGTTTCGGTCGAGTCGTATTCGAGGAACGGATTGGTGTCGAGGGCGGTGCGCAACTCTTGCTGAAACTCGAGGGACGACAGCTGCAAGAGCCGCACGGACTGCTGCAAGCGCGGTGTCAGTGCGAGCGACTGCCTTGTGCGTAGTTCGATTGAAGGCGGCATTGTAGTCCTCTGAATAGTTCGGAAAGGTTGTTTCCGCAGTACAGAGCAACTGTCGTACCAGCTCTCGCAAAGTGCTGTTTTTTCACGGCTTTGCTTTTTTCGAGCGGGTCCGAACGCTGCTTCACAGCGTCGCTTTTTACAACCGGCCGGAAAAATGCGGACTGCGTGGTCAATCCGCTCGCGGCTTATCCGCTGGGCGTGGACGGCCCAAAGACCGCTGCTAAAAAGCGGATGTTGCGCCGCGCAAACCTCGGCCCATCTTGGTGCTGCAACGCAAAGTGCGAAGCATTGGCGCAGATCCCAAGTTCCCGGGCACGTCCCTTGCGGTACAGGTTGTCGTGGACGGATGCCGCTTCTCTCGTGCAGTCAGGCATCCGGTGTCGATGACGGGCCTCACGGAACCGTAGCGGCAACGATCCCACGCGAGTCATCGGCGCGCCGTTCCGGCCGCATCGACCGCATAGGCAACAAGACCGCCATTTTTCAACAACACAAAGGAGCATTCATGAAGCCTCTCCATTTCCTCAAGGCCGCTGGCAGCATCGCTTGTGTCGCATTCGCACTGAACGCCACCGCGCAGACCAGTGCCTCAGCGCCGTCCGCCAGTTCAGAATCCATTGGTCAGCATGTCGACGACGGCACCATCACCACCAAGGTGAAGGCCGATCTGCTCGGCGCAAAAAACGTGAAATCGACCCATATCCACGTGAAGACCCGCAAGGGCGTGGTGTGGCTCACGGGTACGGTGCCGAGTTCGGATGACAAGGCAGCGGCAGCCGAAGTCACCCAAAACGTCGACGGCGTGCAGAGCGTCAAGAACCATCTGAAGGTGGTGGCGGACTAACCGTCCCTTGTGCTGTTGATGCCGGCACGCCGGTGACAACGGACAGATAAAAGCGGCCGTGCAAATTATGCACGGCCGCTTTTGAATTTGCGCTGCGTTTGGCTATTGCTTAACCCTGTATTGAGTCAAGCAAATAGCCGAACCAGCACTACACACCGCCGTGGCAAGACGCCAGCGCGAGCCGCGCGCTAACTGATCACTCGCTCCTCGCTCAGCACTCAGCGCTTCGCAGCGGCAAACTGGTCACGCAGATCGCGGATGCGGTCATGGTTCTGAATCACGCCCTGAAACTGCCGGTCGATCACCATTCGCACGTCGGCTGGCAGATCTTCTTCTAGCGCGTCGCTGTAGTGTTTCTTCGCGACGTCTTCGCCCTTTTCACACTCGGCGAGAATCTCGTAGTCGCTACGTCCAGCCACGGCCGACTTCACGTCGGCCCAGCCGCGCCGCAGCGCACCGCTCATCGAGCCGCCCGTTTCCGGTTTTCCACCGAGTTTCTGCACGACGTCCTGTAGCTCGCGTGCGCCCTGCGTGCAATCTTCTGCCCGCGAGACGAAGAGTGCCTTTAGCTGTGTGTCGTGAGCGTCTTCGGCCGCCTTGCGGAAGCCGCGCTCGCCGTCCTTCGACGTTTCAACGAGGTCGTTCAGTACAGCGGTAACGTTGGTAGACATACTGTTCCTCCGGGTTTCGTGGTTGACCGACAGCCGTCGCCAACGGCTACGGCTTGAACATCACGAGGCCGCATGAGGCGTGCCCGGTTCGTCTTGCTATCTCCGCTTGTCGAAGGCGCGCGCAGTTGCAAACAACTCCCCCGGTCAGGTAAATCTTCCATGCCAAAACGCCATGAAAGCGGGAAAAGCCTCGTGCAGGAAGGCCTGGCGAGTCGTGACGGCAATGGCATGAATGTTGCTCGTTTGATGCTGCCCACAACACCACGTATTCGCCCATAAGTCGGCGGAACGCGGCGAAATCAAACAGCAACGGGCAGGCAACACCGACACAGGGAGCTAAACCATGAAAAAGATCAGGAGAGCGGAATTTCTGCTGGCCGTAGCCATCGTTACATCGGCCGCCGTCTTGCAGATTCGTGAACACATGCTGAAAGCGCCGGCGCAAAGCCCCGCGGCCGCACTATCCTGCGGCGCCGTTCAGCCGGGTCTCGCTCCAGCTTCGTGCGCAGCGACGCGCAGCGAACGGGCGGTGGAAGGCGCTCCTCGCACCCACCAGACCACGCCTCAGATTTGGGTTTGATTCAAGTTTAGGCGCGCGGCGACCGCATGAACGGGCCGCCGCGTTTTTTTGGCGCTTTTTCCGCGCATTCAGTTCAGATAAGCGGTGTCGCACAGCGTGACGCCGCGATCTCGCCGAACAGCAGCATCTCCTGCCCCCACTACGCCATCACGAGGCAGGAGACGCGCCCAAGCCGTTCAGGCGTGTTTCTCGGTAAATTCGCCAAGTGGCTTGGGCGGCTGAGTAGGATCGAAGTCGGCCCAACGGCCTTGTTGCCAGCGGCCTGTCGCCCGTTCGATCGCGGAACCACCGGCGTCACGCAGAACACGCGCGGCGTCGTACTGGCTATCCGGTGAGACGTGAACCGCCACCAGAACGCCGGAATCCCGCATCTCCCGAGGGAGAGCCTCGTGCTGTCCGCGCCGACCGCCTGTTCGCGTGTGAGACATGGCGCCGACCAGTGAACCGACATACGCACCCACCCCGGCAGCGATAAGCGAGACGAGCATCGGCGACCCAAAGAAGGTGAAGATGCCGACGCCCACCACAGCGCCGAGCGCCGCGCCTATGGCTACGCCCTTGCCCGCACCTTTGGGCGCTTCCCGGGCTTCGGCGTCCGTGCCGGTATCACCGCCAATCGGATAACGTGCGTGCTGGCCGCTTGGATTGACAAAGAAGAGCGTTACATCTTCTTCGACGAACCCGCTATTAAAGAGTCGTTGCGCGGCGTCTTCAGCTGCAGGGAAAGTGGTAAAGCGTGCTGCGACGATGAGTGACATAAAACCTCCTTTCATCGCGAATAGAAGTAACGCATCGATCAGATGGTTGATGCAACCGTGGACGTCATGCGGCGTGACCATGCCCCGGATCCAAACCTTCAACCCGGAACAACCCGCTATGCAGCACGACACTGCCGCCGTCGTTCTGATCGAGGGCTTCTGCGCACACCGAGCGGATCCGCAAGCGTCCGCGCTGGAAGGCTGCCAGCAGCGCATCTTCGAGCGCCGATGGTGCGCCGAAATGGTCCTCCAGCGCTTCAGCTGTAATCGCGCAAATAACCGGTGAACCGTCCACGGTTGCTATAAATTGTACGCTCAGGCTCGAACCGTCGAAGTCCGGCGCGTCGTCAGAAAAAGTGATGCGCATGGTGGCGTCCTCATAAGCAGGCCGCGACAGAATCGCGTTCATTTGAAGGGAATACCTGAATCTCATGCACTTTCTCCCTGGTTCGCAGGTCGACTGACGGCTCGCAACTTTCAAGCTGACTTATGCTTGCTTAGTTGTGCGATCAACGTTCTGTTGAAAGCAGGCAGATCATCCGGTTTGCGGCTACTAATGAAGTTGTCGTCCTCGACGACTTCCTGATCGACCCACGTGCCGCCCGCATTTCGAATATCGTCTTGCAGACTCGGCCAGCTTGTAACCGTGCGACCCTTGATGATGCCGGCCGAGACGGGCAACCAGGTGCCATGGCAGATCACTGCAATCGGCTTGTGCGCGCTGTTGGCCGCTTTCACGAAGGCTTGCGCCTGCGGCAATGAACGAATCGCGTCGCCATTCACGACGCCGCCAGGTAAAACTACCGCGTCGTAATCGGCCGCGATTGCCTTGTCAAAAGTGGCATCGACGTTCACCGTGTCGCCTTTGTCAACGTGCTTGAAACCTTGAATCGTGCCGGGCTTTGCCGAGATCACGTGGACCGTCGCGCCGGCTTCCGCAAGCGCGCGCTTCGGCTCGACCAGTTCAGCCTCCTCGAAACCATCGAGTGCGAGGACTGCAACCTTGCAGCCCTGAAGTGACTTATCCATTCGTATTTCTCCATCATTGCGAGAGTGAAAAAAATTCAGCGATCGTTGTGCCTGGATCTCGCATACAGCCTGTCCCGAAGCTTCTCCGCATTCGTTTCACGCTATTCAGCAAAACCCATGCCCATACGAATCAGGCGTTATTGGGACTGCCCGGTTCGTCGAGGTCGTCAGGTGCAACGAGGTTTTCCACGCGGTCCGGTTCGATGTCCGCGTCTGGCGAAAGATTGGCGTCGCCATCGGCAGCGGCCCGTTCGCCGGTGCCGTGCCTGTCGGTATCGCTGCCCAGTTCTGAGTCGCCGGTTTCCAGTGCGTGATTGTCCAATTCCGAATCGACATCGAAAACATGGCGCTTGGCGCCCGCCACGTCGCTGCCGCTATCCGAGGAATCGCTCGGGCCTAACGCACCGGTTGTGCTGGCGGTTTCGTGAATCTGTTGCGGCTCGCCGTGTGGTTCGTCGTCAGGGTTCAATGTGCTGCTCATGTCAACCTCCATGGTTTGCGGGAAGTATTCAGTACCTGCATGAAAGCGCCGCAAGGACTGTTCCGCACACGCCGCGGCTGGAGGGTTGGAAAGCTTCGCCGCTCGGTGCGTGCAGATTGCGCAAGGGCTGCATGCGAGGCGTCCTCGCAGGCTTAGGCACTGCCCTTGCTTTGAACTACGACAAACGGCAAACGGCAAACGCCAGCGACTGCAACGATTCGGCATTCGCGGCGCTAATCCCGGCGAACCGCATAATCCGCCCTAAACCTCAGCGTTGACCGCCAATCATGACGACTCCGTCCCAATCCACTCCTGATCAGGCTGCAGACGCCGCTGCGAACGCGGTCACTGCGCATGCGGCGATGCCCAGCGGTTTGCGCCACGCAGACGACACACGTCCCGGTTACACGCGCAAATTGCTTAAAGAGGGATTCGCCTACTTCGACGTGGACGGTAAGCGGATCGACGACACTGACGAGATTTCGCGCATCAACGCACTCGCCATCCCGCCCGCGTACGCCGATGTATGGATCTGCCCCGATCCGCGCGGCCACTTGCAGGCGACGGGTCGCGATGCGCGCGGACGCAAGCAGTATCGATATCATCCGCGCTGGCGCGAGACGCGCGACGCAGACAAATACGAGCGTCTCGCCGCCTTCGGCCGGGCACTGCCGAAGATCCGCGCACGCGTCGCCCGCGATCTGAAGCTCGGCGGCATGCCGTGCGACAAAGTGATCGCAGCCATCGTGCAATTACTCGACGCGACGCTCATTCGCGTCGGCAGCGTCGAATATGCGCGCGATAACCAGTCTTATGGGCTCACGACGCTGCGTAAAAAGCACCTGAAAATCGAAGCGGGCCAATTGCGCTTCCGGTTTCGTGGCAAGAGTGGCATCGAACACGATGTGACCATCGACCATCCACGCGTCAAGCGTATCGTGCGACGCTGCGCCGAGTTGCCCGGCCACGATCTGTTCCAGTACATCGACGACGACGGCACCCGGCACACAGTCGGGTCAGCGGATATCAACGACTATCTGAAACGCGCGAGCGATGCCGACTTCACCGCCAAGGACTATCGCACGTGGGCGGGCAGTGTCTACGCATTCGCCGCCTTGCGTCGCCTGTTATGCAGCAGCGCGGCGGAAGCGCGGCGCCACCTTGTGGCGACGGTTAAAGAAGTGGCCGCGCTGTTGCGCAACACGCCTGCCGTGTGTCGCCGTTGCTATATCCACCCGGTGGTGATCGAAGCCTTCGAGGCTGACGAGTTGCACGGACTTATCGACTGTCGCGCACGCCGCGGCCTGCGCGTCGATGAAGCGGCATTCGCCACACTGCTGACCCGCACTGCCGCACGCGCCGCCAGGCAAGCCACAAAACAGGCAGCAAAACGTGCGGTGAACCGCAAGCCCGGAACACGCGCCGTGGCTGGGAGAAGCGCCAGGGCCGCAGCCGGCTGCGATGCCATCGCAGCAGCGGCCGAAAAGGATCTCACAGCACTCCTGAAGAAATCACGCACGTTGAAAAAAACCTCGGCCAGCAAAGGTGTCGCCAGCGGTTCGCACGCGCACGAGGTCAAACGTGGCGGAGCGCGGGCCACCTCCACCTGATCGGCGCGCTCACCGCCTCGACTTCCCGCCCGATTGCCGCATTCGCAGCACAGTTGCACCAAGGCGAATTACCATAGTGACTTGTCCGCCCGCCCCCACTTTGTTTCGGAGAGTCATTATGCGTATCGAAACCGCCTTTCTGTTCGACCTCGATGGCACGCTAGTCGACAGCGTGTATCAGCACGTCCTCGCGTGGAAGCAGGCGCTCGATCAGGAAGGCATTGAACTATCAGTGTGGCGCATCCATCGCAAGATTGGGATGAGCGGCGGTCTGTTCACGAATCAACTGCTGCGGGAGACCCACAGCAACATGACGCCCGAGCTGATCGAGAAACTGCGCCATCTGCATGCCGAGGCGTACAAGCGGCTGGGTACCCAGGTGCGGCCGCTGCCCGGCGCGCGTGAACTGCTCGCGGCGCTGACCGAAAGCGGCACACGCTGGGCAATTGCGACCAGCGGCCGGATGGAAACCGCTGCCGTCAACCTGGCCGCGCTCGGCGTCGATCCGGACAAAACGGTCGTCGTGACCCGTGACGACGTCAAGTACGCGAAGCCCGATCCGGATCTGTTCATCGCCGCAGCGCAGCGGCTCGGTGTGCCGATCGACCATAGCGTAGTGGTCGGCGACAGCATCTGGGACATGCTTGCAGCGCGGCGCTGCCGGGCCCTAGGGGTGGGTGTGCTATCCGGTGGTTACGGTGCGGATGAGCTCGAGCGCGCGGGTGCGTTGCGTGTCTACGAAGATCCAGCGGATCTGTTGCTGCATCTGGATGAAGTGGCCGCGCGGCCTTAGTCCTCACGAAACGCGGGCGTTCGGGTTGCACCGGACGCTCCAATGCATGCGCTTGAACAGAACCGATTCTGGACAGCCACCTCGCCAGGATGAGCTACCAGGGACTGCAAGGCGCCATCAACAGCATCGCGATATCAGTTGCCAGCAGTCCGAGGACGAACATCGTGCTGGAGAGTGCACAGACGCGCGAAAGGAACCAGTCGCGCTCGGCTCGTGTGCCCTTGAACGCTGCGGGAAAACGCCACGGAATCCGCGCCGTACGCCACAGGTTGCGCCAGGCAATCGACGCGCCGAGGCCCGCGAAGATCAGACAGAGCAAGCTTGCAATGGAAACCGTGAGCGGCGTCCTCGGCATGGTATGGACCTCGAACAGCGGACCACTTGCCACGCATCCCTGACCCAGCACCAGTTCGGCAATACCTAGTTGCGCCAGCCACGCTAGCGGCGCAAACAGCAGCGCGATCAGGGTCTGCAGCGCGCTGACCGTTTGTGCTATTTGCACCGTTGGCAACGTTTGCACAATCGGCTGATCTCGTTGCGCGGCGCGGCCGTCCCGACGCTCGTCTGATGCCGGTGGCCGAATTTCCGTGCGGTGGCCTGGGCCGTGCCGCGAGGTGGCGCGCGAGTGAAATCTGTCCGCGGTCATGCTTGATCCGGTGAAAAGTCTTGATGCGCTTCGCTGCGAAAGAGCCGGATCGGATTGCAGGCGACCCGGTTTCTTCGGATCCGACGCCGCCGTTCGGCATTGCCAGGCCCATCTTTCACTGCAGCGCAGCAAGATTTGGGCCGAATACGGGCTCGGCGAGTCACCGCCTTTATGCAGCGGCGCTCCAAGGGAGACACGTAGGACTCGCACGTGGACCAGAACACTTGACGCGCGCAAGAATTGCAAATTTTTCGCACGCATTACCGTGCGGTCGTCCATCTATGGGCGTCTGGCGAACCGCCGGTCTAAGGCAACTGTAAGAGACCAGCGCGCAGAACGTATAAACCCACGGACTACGACTTGCGGTCCCAGGCTCACCTCGCCACAGGGCTATGCGCCCACTCACCGACAAAACCAGCCTGCCATAACGCTTCATGCGAGGAACACGCGTTGCTAAAACTCAAGGACATCAATCCTTCATAGGGAGAATCATCATGACCATGCTCAACGAAACGCGCGGCACAGCAGGCGCGAAGATCGTGGGTGCAGGCGGCGCCAGCGCGGCTGGGCCCGGCCCGGAGGTGATGGCTGCGAGTACGCTCGATGGCGACAAGGTGCTTTCTATCGAGGGCGACGACATCGGCAAGATCAAGGACATCATGCTCGACGTGCGCTCCGGCCGGGTCGCTTATGCGGTGCTATCTAGCGGTGGTTTTCTCGGCATCGGCGACAAGCTGCTCGCTATCCCGTGGCACGCACTCACGCTCGACACCGAGCGCAAATGCTTTCAGGTGGGGATGTCGTCCGAGCGCATCAAGAATGCGCCGGGCTTCGACAAGGACCATTGGCCGTCGATGGCCGATGAAACCTGGGCCACTTCGATTCATCAGTTTTACGGCCGCGAGCCGTATTGGAATCCCGGCCGGGTCCACGACGGGGACCTTGTCGAACCGCGCAGCCGCGACGACCTGGGCGTCGAAGCCATTCCGCCGGGCAGTTCCGATGCGCCAGAAGCCGGCGGCGTCAAACTGTGATGGGTAGCGGCGCGCGCAACCCCATAAAATGGAGGGCATTTCCTCGAACCATGCTGACGCGAGCCCTCATCTCCCATGACGCCATCCCCCCACGCCCGGCGCGCAGCGCGGCTTAGCGCCGCCAATTCGCTGTTTGCCTTTCTGAAGGCTATCCCGCTCCCCGACCGGCTGATCGAAGGCTGCATCATGGCGTTGCAAGCCGTGGCGGGGGCGAGCCTCGCCTACTGGATAGCACAACTGGTCCACGCCGAGCAGCCCTTCTGGGCCGCCATCACGGCGATTGGCGTTTCGCAGCACAGCTACGTGGACACCCGCAAACTATCGCGCGACCAGTTTATCGGCGCGATGGTCGGTGGCGTTTGCGGTCTCGCTGGTGCGGTGCTGGGCCACGACCATTTTCTGGCGTACATCGCGACGGTGGCCTGCGCGATCATCATCTGCTGGGGAGCGAATATCGGCAGCGCCGCGCGTCTGGGCGGCATCACGGCGACCATCATGCTGCTCGTGCCACGGATTGGGCCGCCGTGGCAGGTAGCGCTCGAGCGGCTCGGCCAGGTCACCCTCGGCACCGTCAGCGCGTTGCTTGTGTGCTGGTTGATTGCCAACGCCGAGCGGCGCTGGTTCGGCAAGGTCGAGGGCGAAGCCAAGGCAGGCTAAGCGACGCTAAGCCTCCTTAAGGCACTGGCGGGCCGCGCAGATGCGGCTGCCGCCCTTCATTCCCCTTGACGCGCCATCACTCCCCGCGCTGACCGCTTTCCTTGAGCTGCGCCCGGCGCGGCTCGCCTTGGCGCTCCAGCATCCACCCCGGATATTCGGACGGCAGCGCGCTCACCGCCTCGAGCTTCGCCAGTTCGTCGGCATTCAACTTCACTTGCGTAGCCGCGATGTTGTCGTCGAGCTGTTCCACCGTCTTCGCGCCCACGATCACCGACATCACCGCGCGTCGCTGCAGCAGCCACGCAAGCGCGATTTGCGCCACCGATACGCCTTTTGCGTCGGCAATGCCACGCATGACGTCGATGCAGTCATCAGCGCGCTCTCGATTCACCGGCGGAAAATCGAATGTCGTGCGACGGCTACCCGTTTCGCCCTGCTGTTCACGACCGTACTTGCCGCTGAGTAGCCCGCCTGCGAGCGGACTCCAGACCATCAGACCCAAGCCTTCGCTTTGCAGCATCGGCATCAGTTCCCGCTCCAGGTCGCGACCCGCAATCGTGTAATAGGCCTGCAGCGTCTCGAAGCGCGCCAGACCGTGGCGCTCAGCAATACCTAGCGCCTTGACGATCTGCCACGCGGCCCAGTTCGACACGCCGACATAACGGACGTGGCCGTGCTGGACCAAGGTATCGAACGCGCGCACCGTCTCTTCGATCGGGGTTGCCGGGTCGAAACCGTGAATCTGGTAAAGATCGATGTGATCAAGTTGCAGACGCTTCAGGCTCGCCTTGATGCCATCCATGATGTGATAGCGCGAGGCGCCCCGCGTATTGGCCGATTTAGCCGTCTCGCCAAACACCTTGGTCGCGACCACGACCTGATCGCGCGGCACCTTGAGATTTTTCAGGGCTTGCCCGGTGATCTGTTCGGAGAGGCCTTGCGCATAAACGTCGGCGGTATCGATGAAATTGATACCGGCATCGAGCGCGCGGCCCACCAGACGTTCCGCATCGGCCTGTTGCAGATCGCCGATCTGCCGCCAGATGCCTTCACCACCGCCAAACGTCATGGTGCCCAGACAAAGCTCAGAAACAAACAGGCCGGTGCGGCCTAGCTGGTTATAACGCATCGTGAGCACTCCGCCATGTCAGTGGAAACATCTGAGGATACTGCATGCGGGAAATTCCGGCTGACGGCATGCCGGCGCGCGCTGGAGTTCGTAGGCACGCGCGAATGCCCGCCTGGCAAGCGTGTGCGAAACCTGCGAGACTGGTGAAACACTCCGCAAACCGGACGGTACTGCCGTCCTCTGGATATGGCTCGCCGCGTCCCCATCTACGCCAGCATGTCGCCCGCCTCTCCTGCCTCGCCAGGCTCTCTCGCCGCTTCGTCCGCCGGCGTGCTGGATAGTTTTCATCCGGCTGTCGCCGGCTGGTTCCTGAAGACGTTTCCCGCGCCCACCGACGCGCAGGCGGCCGCATGGCCGGCCATCCGCAGCGCGCGCTCGACGCTGGTCGCCGCGCCCACCGGATCAGGCAAAACGCTCACGGCGTTTTTATCGGCACTCGACGACCTCGTCCAGCAAGGACTCGCCAACGGCGGCGCGCTGCCGGATGAAACACTGGTGGTCTACGTCTCGCCGCTAAAAGCGTTATCCAACGATATTCGCCTGAACCTGCAACTTCCGCTGGAAGGCATCGGCGCGGAACTGGCGCAACGCGGCCTGCCATCGCTGGAAATCCGTACCGCCGTACGCACGGGCGACACCACGCAACAGGAGCGCAACGCGCTGCGCAAGCGCGCGCCGCACATTCTCGTGACGACGCCAGAGTCGCTTTACGTGCTGCTCGGCTCCGACTCGGGCCGCCGCATGCTGGCGACGACTCGCACCGTGATCGTCGATGAAATTCACGCGCTTGCGGGCAGCAAACGCGGCAGCCATCTCGCGCTCAGTCTCGAACGGCTCGACGCGCTGTGCGGCCGGCGCGTGCCGCGCATCGGCCTGTCCGCGACGCAAAAACCGATTGGTGCGGTGGCACGTTTTCTGGTGGGCGGCGCCAGCGTGACGAGCGAGACGCCAGCGGACTGTGCGATCGTCGACGTCGGTCATGTGCGCGAACGTGATCTCGCGCTGGAGATTCCGCCGGTGCCGCTGGAAGCCGTAATGGCCAACGAGGTGTGGGAACTCATCTACAACCGCCTCGCTGAACTGATCGCGCAGCATCGCACGACGCTGATTTTCGTCAATACACGCCGCATGGCCGAGCGCGCCGCGCGCCATCTCACGGAACGGCTCGGCAAGGATGCGGTTGCCGCGCATCACGGCAGCCTTGCCAAAGAGCATCGTTTCGACGCCGAGCAACGGCTCAAGCGCGGCGAACTGCGCGTGTTGATCGCGACGGCCTCGCTGGAACTGGGCATTGATATCGGCGACGTCGACCTTGTCTGCCAGATGGGTTCGCCCCGTGCGATCGCGCCGTTTTTGCAGCGGGTCGGACGTTCGGGGCATCACGTCGGTGGCATGCCAAAGGGACGGCTGTTTCCGGCCTCACGCGACGACCTGATCGAATGCGCCGCGCTGCTTGATTGCGTGCGACGCGGCGAGCTTGACGCGTTGCAGATTCCCCGCGCGCCGCTCGACGTGCTCGCACAGCAGATTGTCGCGGAAGTATCGAGCGCGGAATGGAGCGAGGATGCGCTGTTTGATCTGGTGCGGCGGGCCGCACCCTATGCCGAATTGGCCCGCGACCAATACGATGCCGTGCTGCGCATGCTCGCAGAGGGCTATACCAGCCGTCACGGACCACGCGGCGCGTATCTGCATCGCGATGCGGTAGGCGGCACGCTGCGTGGACGGCGCGGCGGCAAACTGGTGGCGGTGACTTCCGGCGGAACGATCCCCGAGAACGCCGATTACGCGGTGATTCTCGAACCGCAAGCCGTGAATATCGGCGCCGTCAACGAAGACTTCGCCGTGGAGAGTCTCGCCGGAGACGTGTTTCAACTGGGTAATGCGTCGTATCGGATTCTGCGGGTCGAAAGTGGACGCGTGCGAGTGGAAGACGCGCAGGGTCAGCCGCCGAACATCCCTTTCTGGCTGGGTGAGGCGCCGGGGCGTAGCGACGAGCTGTCCTTTGGTGTGGCGCGGTTGCGCACGCAAATCGATCAGTTGCTCGATGGTGCTGATGAGCCGCAGACGGTTGAGGCAGTGGCGGGTGCTCCGGTTAGCGCGGCACGGCATGGCGGTCAGCGTGGACGGCAGTTCACGGTTGTGGAGGCTTCCGTTTCGGAGACCGAGACCCCTGTTTCAAAGGCTTCTGTTTCAAAGGCTTCTGTTTCAAAGGCTTCTGTTTCGAGGGCTTCCGTTTCGAGGGCTTCCGTTTCGAAGGCGTCAGTTTCGAAGGCCTCGGTCTCCAGGGTCTCAGCTTCAAAGGTTTCAATCTCCGATGCTTCGGTCTCCGACGTAGTTGTTACGCGGCTGCCAGCCGCAAGCGTATCCGTTGGGCACGTGCCGAACGTGGGCAACACTGAGAGTCGAACGTCAGTCAACGGCACCAGTCCATCACACACGCCCGCATCCGTTGCCCCCCGCATCGAACGTGCGGTGGACTGGTTGTGCGGCACTCTCGGCCTGAACGAAGCGGCCGCGCGCCAGATCGTCGATTACCTGGCGCGGGCACGCGCCGCGCTAACGACGCTGCCCACACAAAACACGCTCGTCATGGAGCGCTTCTTCGACGAGTCAGGCGGCACGCAACTGGTCATTCATGCGCCGTTCGGCAGCCGTCTCAATCGGGCATGGGGCCTCGCCCTGCGCAAGCGCTTTTGCCGCACCTTCAATTTCGAATTGCAGGCCGCCGCCACCGAGGACGCCATCATCCTCTCGCTGACCGGCAGCCATAGCTTCGCACTGGATGAAGTGTGGCGCTATCTGCACTCGAACACGGCAGAACATATCCTGATCCAGGCACTGCTCGATGCCCCGCTGTTCGGCGTGCGCTGGCGCTGGAACGCTACCACGTCGCTCGCTCTGCCGCGCTATAGCGGCGGCCGCAAAACCCCGCCGCAATTGCAGCGCATGCGCAGCGAAGATCTGCTGGCGGCGGTGTTTCCGGATCAGGCGGCGTGTCTGGAAAACATTGTCGGCGAGCGCGAGCTGCCGCATCACCCGCTGGTGGATCAGACGGTAGACGACTGCCTGCATGAAGCCATGGACACTGACGGCTGGCTGCATCTGCTGCGCCGCATCGAACGAGGCGAAGTGCAACTGGTCACGCGCGAACTGCCTGCGCCCTCGCCGCTCGCAGCCGAAATCCTCACGGCCAAGCCTTATGCATACCTCGACGACGCGCCAATCGAAGAGCGTCGCACCCAGGCTGTGCTCAACCGTCGCTGGTCCGATCCCGCGTCGGCGGACGATCTGGGTGCACTGGATGCGAACGCAATCGAAGGGGTGCGCGACGAAGCGTGGCCGCAGCCGCGCAATAGCGATGAAATGCACGAAGCGCTGACCGGCCTTGCCTGCATCACCTCCGTCGAGGCGCAGCTGAACGACGGCTGGCCTAGCTGGCTAACGGCGCTCACGCAATCCGGCCGTGCGACCCAGATGCAGGTGACGCCTGACGTTTCGCTATGGCTGCCCGCCGAACGGCTGACAGCATTGCGCGCGCTCTATCCAGACGCGCCGATCGAGCCGCCAATCCAGCCGCCCAAGGGCTTCACCGACTCATGGAACGTCGACGACGCGCTCGTCGAGACCATCCGCGCCCGGCTGACCGGCTTCGGCCCGCTGCCCGTCGCCAGAGTCGCCGACGCTTTGGCGTTGCCCCATGTCGCCGTCGAACAGGCCCTGACGACGCTCGAAGCCCAAGGCTATGTGATGCGCGGTCGTTTCACACCGGGCGCCTCCACGGAAGAATGGTGCGAACGGCATCTGCTGGCTCGGATTCATCGTTATACGGTGCGACGCTTGCGGCGCGAGATCGAACCGGTGGAGCGACATGACTACATGCGCTTTCTGTTCGAATGGCAGCATCTGACTCCTGAGACGCGCGGCGAAGGCCGCGACGCGCTCGCCGCCGTGCTGGAACAGTTGGCCGGATTCGAGGCCGCCGCAGGCGCGTGGGAAGACGATATCCTGCCTGCCCGTCTCAAGGACTATTCAGGCAGCTCGCTCGACGAGCTATGCCGCGCCGGCAAACTGGTCTGGACCCGCCTCACCGAGCGCTCACGCACCGCGGCTGCGCCCGTGCGCAGTACGCCGATCGTGCTGTTGCCAAGACGGGATGTAGCGATGTGGAGCGGGCTGATCGATCAGTCGAAAGAGCCGCAACTATCGTCAAAAGCGCAAAGCGTGTACGACGCATTGAAGCAGCACGGCGCGATGTTCTTCGACGAACTGCTCACAGATGTCCGTCTGTTGCGTATCGAACTGGAGAACGCGCTAGGCGAACTGGTCGCTGCCGGCCTGGTGAATTCGGATAGTTTCGCGGGGCTGCGCGCGTTGCTCAAACCGGTCGCCAAGCGTCACGCGTACTACGCGGGTCGGCGGGGGGCGCGCGCAGGCGCGCTGATCGGCGGTATGGACGACGCGGGACGCTGGGCGCTTGTGCGCCGCCGCAATCCGTTGATGGACAACGCGACGGCCGACGCGGTGAAATCTGCATCGTCCCAGTCCAACGGTCGTGCGGCGCAGCTCGCGCCGGAGGTACTCGAACAACTGGCGATGGCCCTGTTGCGCCGCTATGGCGTGGTGTTCTGGCGCGTGCTCGAACGCGAAGCGCAATGGTTGCCGCCGTGGCGTGATCTGCTACGCGTTTTGCAGCGGCTGGAGGCACGTGGGCTGGTGCGCGGCGGACGCTTTATCAATGGGCTCGCGGGTGAACAGTTCGCGTTGCCTGAAGCGATTCCGTTGCTGCGCGAAGTGCGCCGTCATGCCAGCGATGGTGCTTTGATCTGCGTGGCCGGAACCGATCCGCTCAACCTGGTGGGCACCCTCCTGCCGGGCAACAAGGTGCCGGCAGTGGCTGGCAACCGCGTTTTGTATCGCGACGGTGTGGCGGTGGCGACGCTCGTGGCAGGCGAATTCAACTACCTCGTGGATGCCGAGGGGGCGGCGAAGGAACTGCTGCGTATGCGCCTTGCGCACAGGTATTGATTGACGGTCACTCTTCCCGCCACACCCGCTACCGCAAATTCCCCGCCCATCGCTCCACCTGTTCCGCCGGCATCCCTACCGCACGCGCCGCGTCGCCAATCTGCTGCCAGGTCGTCAGGTCAATCGGCACGCCATGCGCTTCGCGCTCGGCACGAGTGACGCGCTCCGGTTCACCAGGTTCCTGGATATGCTGAGTGCCCGCAGCAAGCGGCGAGTCCTTCACCCAGTCGACGAACGCTTGCGCTTCCGCCTCAGCGTTGGGAGCGTCGAACGCAGCCGGGTTGATGATGACCGACAGCATGCAATTGATGATGGCGCTATTGGTGCCCAGCGTGTCCGCGTGAGTCGTAAATCCACCCGATACCGCGCCACCGAAGATTTCGCACATCGCGGCCAGCCCAAACCCCTTGTGGCCACCGAACGGCAACAACGACCCGACCGGCTCTTCAAGCATCACCTTGGGCTCTAGCGTCGGCTCGCCGGCGTGATTGATCAGCGAGCCTGGCGGCACCTGCTTGCCCTTGTTGTATGCGACACGCACCTTGCCGAACGCCACCGCACTCGTGGCAAAGTCGAGCACGAGCGGTGGCTTGCCGGTACGCGGATAGGCAGCGCAAAACGGATTAGTGCCAATCCGCCGGTCAGTGCCGCCGAACGGTGCGACCAAGGGATCGCCCGCCACGTTGACGAAGTGAAACGAGACCAGCCCGGCACGCGCGCATTGCTCGGCCCAGTGGCCGATTCGTCCAATATGGTGTGCGCCGCGCAACCCCACCGCACAGATGCCAAGCTGCTTCGCGCGCTCGATGCCCCGCTCCATCGCCTCGAACGCCACCACCTGACCAAAGCCCTTGTTGCCTTCGATGGTCAGCACGGCACCGGCATCGCGCAAAACTTCCGCATGCAGGTTGAGCTTGAGTTCATCATCGCCCAGCGAGGCGACATAACGCGGAATCATGCCGACGCCGTGCGAGTCATGCCCGGTCAGATTGGCGGCCAACAGATGATCGGCGACCAGTTGCGCCTCGCGCGGCGCGCTGCCCGCCTGTTCCCAGATCGCACACACATAGGCATGCAGATCGTCAGCCGGGATCTTCAAAACGGACGGTTGGGCAGCGTTATTATCGTTCACTGATACCGTCATCTCAAGGCGCCGCTGCGATCACTTCAGCCACCGTCGCCGTCAACTTCTTGCCGTACGGCACGTGCAGGAACTCGTTCGGGCCGTGCGCGTTCGACTTCGGTCCGAGCACGCCGCACACCATGAATTGCGAATGCGGGAAACCTTCCCTGAGCACGTTCATCAGCGGGATCGTGCCGCCTTGTCCCATGTAAGCGCAATCCGCGCCGTAGTGCTGGCGCGATGCATCGTTGAGCGCCGAGGCCAGCCAGGGCGCCAGATCCGGCGCGCTCCAGCCCGTTGCGGCGCCCGCGTCCGGCTTGAAAGTGACCTTGGCGTTGTAGGGCGGATCGAGCTCGAGTAACGCTTTCAGTTCGCCGACTGCCTTGACCGCATCGATCATCGGCGGCAGGCGCAGCGACAGCTTGAATGCAGTGCGCGGACGCAGCACATTGCCGGCATCGGCGATGGACGGCAGACCGGCCGCGCCCGTGACCGATAGCGACGGACGCCATGTGGAATTGAGCAGCGCTTCCTTGGGATTCGTCGTGGTAGGCAGCACCTGGCGGCCATCCTGACCGCACGCCCACGGGATTTTCTTCCAGACGTCGTCGCCCAGAATCTGCGCCGTCGCCTCGGCTTCGCGCAGACGGTCTGCCGGGATCGGGGAATGGAAGCCCTTGGGCAGCAGATTGCCATTCGACGCATCCTCAAGACGGTCGAACAGTTGCCGCATGATGCGGAAACTTGATGGCGTGATGCCACCGTAGCCACCTGAATGAATGCCTTCGTCGAGCACCTGCACTTCGAGGTCGCCCGAGACGAGGCCGCGCAGCGAAGTGGTGAGCCAGAGCTGATCATAGTTGCCCGCACCTGAGTCGAGGCAGACCACGAGACCCACTTTGCCGAGTCGCTCGCGCAGTACATCGACATACGGCAGCAGATCGTAGCTGCCCGATTCTTCGCAGGTTTCAATCAGGCCGACGCAGCGCGGCCGCTCGACGCCTTGCGCATCCAGCGCGGCCAGTGCCGTCAGGCTGGCATAGATCGCGTAACCGTCGTCGGCGCCTCCGCGGCCATAGAGCTTGTCGTTTTCCAGCTTGGGCGTCCATGGCCCGAGGTCGTTACGCCAGCCGTCGAATTCAGGTTGCTTGTCCAGATGGCCGTACAGCACGATCGTTTCGGTGCTGCCCGAGCGCGTGGCCGGCGTCTCGAAGAAGATCACCGGCGTGCGGCCCGGCAAGCGGATAACTTCGAGCTTCAGCCCCTTCACCGGCTGATGTTCGGCCCACTGCGCCGCGTCCGTCACCACCCGCTCGATAAAGCCATGCTTCACCCATTCCGGATCGAAGGCCGGGCTCTTGGCCGGCACCGCGATGTAGTCGGTGAGCGCGGGCACGATCTCGTCATTCCACTTGCGATCGACAAACTCGCGCAGCGTGTCGTGATCGATGGCCTTGGGTTGATGGAGGGTATCGTCGGAAATCATGGTGGCGGGTCCGGAACGGTCGAAACGCACATGATAGCCCTCTCGCGTTCCGGCCTGAAGCCCCCCATTCGGCTAAACGAAGCGGACAAAAGTACGTGTCTGCTGCACAAATCCGGTAATCGCGCGACAATTGAAAGGTTCAGCCATATTCACCCCCATAGGGAGCGCCGCCATGGGAAGCAGCATCGTCGTTCAGGCGGTAGGCGCGGTTGTGGCGCTCGCCGTGTATTTCCTGCCGGCCATCATCGCCGACCGGCGCAAACGCCATGACCTGCTGACGCTCGCGCTCTTCAATGCATGCCTCGGCTGGACGGGATTCGGCTGGCTGGGCGCGCTTTACTGGGCGCTGCAGCCCAATCCACCGAAGAACATCGCCAGCGAAGTGGAACAGACGCGCCGTATCGTCAAGATGAAAAACTTCTCCGTGATGCTGGTGCAGCGGGTGCAGAGCCGCTCGGCACGTGGCGCGCGCGGCAAGAGCGAATGACAGAACCACCAACCGGAACCGAAACACATGCCTGAACTCGCGAAACTCCTCACCTTCGGCCTCGTCTCGCTCGGCATGGCGCTCACGCCAGGTCCGAACATGATCTACCTCGTCTCGCGTTCGATTTGCCAGGGCCGTACCGCAGGGCTCATCTCCCTCGGCGGTGTCGCGCTCGGATTCGTTGTGTATATGTTGTGCGCCGCGCTCGGCATCACGGCCTTGCTGCTGGCCGTGCCGTTCGCCTACGACGCGCTGCGCTTTGGCGGCGCGCTGTACATGCTGTGGCTCGCGTGGCAGGCCGTTAAACCTGGCGGGCGCTCGCCATTTCAGGTGCGTGATCTGCCGGCGGACAGCCCGCGCAAACTGTTTGCAATGGGTTTCGTCACCAATCTGCTGAATCCAAAGATTGCCGTGCTGTATCTGTCGCTGCTGCCGCAGTTCATTGTTCCGCAGGACGGCAATGTGCTCGGGCAATCGCTGGTGCTGGGCGCCGTTCAGATCGGCTTTAGCCTGACGATCAATTGCATGGTCGCGCTGATGGCTGGTTCGATCGCCGTGTTCCTCGCGAAACGTCCCGCCTGGATCGTCGTGCAGCGCTGGCTGATGGGCACTGTGCTCGCGGGTCTCGCAGTGCGTATGGCTACGGAAGCCCGACGGTAGTTTTTCTGGCCGGGCCGGTTCTTCACGAGGCTGGCTGCGAGACGGTGGCTTAGATGCGGCAGCTTGGATGCGGGATGCGGGATGCGGCAGCTTGGATATGGCGGTTTAAATAAAAGGCTGCGCGCAAGGATGGCCGGGAGAACTCCTGGCCGGTTTATGACGGTTGTCTATGTTGTTTGCCGGGCTGCGTGAGGCCACGGCCTTCCAGCCCTTTCCGATGAACTCAGGCGGACTGCGAGAGGCGCCCGATGCCGCCAAATTTCACCGACCCAGCAGGGATAGAGCGCGGTTCGAGCCGGACCCGTTCCCGCTCGAAGCGTTCCTGGCGCAGTTCGCCGTGTTCGTCGAACCACTCGCAAAGCAGCCACTCGCCCGAGGTCAGAGCCACGGGACCGACGGCCGTTACCGTCATGCGCAGGCCGCCCGACTTGAGCGTGACAACGTCGCCGACGTTATATGAAATGACAGATGGTGTATCGAAGGTATCGAGTGTGGCGGTGAGCATATCAATCCCCGGTACGAAAGCGTTGAGCTGTTTTAACCCATTGTGTGAGGCAACCGGCAAGCGAAGCGGTCTTTAAAGTCTGCCAAGATTAACAATCGAATTTATTACTCGCAAGCGATTTTTAGCAATACAGTTTTCAGCGCCGCAGAAAAGACGTGTTGATCATTCGCCCGTTCTCCGAAATTATGCTCATCCATCGAAAACCCGGCCGCGATAGGGCCAACGGCGTCCAGACGACCCAGCGGCCGGGAATTATTTACGTCCCCAGACAATATTCTGATGTAAAACATGCCTGACAAATTTGTCAGACAGTGGATTAACTTTTAAATGATTGATGGATTTTTTAACCGAACGATTATTGCCACAACCACCCATAAACAGTTCGATCAACCGTGAATAACACCAGTCCGAAGTTGATTGCGATTAAATGCTGTACTGCAATATTGGCGTCATAATCGCCCGGGTTGCATTGCAGCAGTAAATGCGATCAGGCGAGCGCCTGGTGCGCCCGCCTCATTCATAACGCCTGATCGGCTTGAGCCTTGGCGAAAACCGGCTAGCGCTCAGGTTTCGAGCGTCGCATCCATGGTTATCTCAGCTTTCAGCACCTTCGACACCGGGCAACCCGCCTTGGCGTCGCCGGTGGCTTTTTCAAATGCAGCTCGGTCGCCGCCGGGAATCTTCACCTTGACGCTCAGATGCACCGCCGTAATGGCGAAGCCGCCGTCGACCTTGTCGAGCGTCAGAGCAGCCGAGGTTGCAATGCGTTCGGGCGTGATGCCCGCCTTGCCCAGTTCGGCTGAGAGCGCCATTGAGAAGCACCCGGCATGCGCCGCCGCAATCAACTCTTCCGGATTGGTACCAATCCCGTCCGCGAAACGCGTCGCGAACGAATACTGGGTGTCCTTGAGAACCCCGCTGTCAGTCGAAATCGAACCCTTCCCGTCCTGCAGGCCACCTTGCCAGACCGCTGATGCATTGCGCTTCATCGTGCTCTCCAGTGTCGACCTGTCGGCGCAGCGTTGGATTCGACCATGACACCTGCCGCAACGGTCCAGCCCGGGTTCTTGCGGTTTCGGCATCGGTCGGTGCATGCAACGCAGCGCGACAGGCGCGGGCATAGACCGAACTTCATGATAGGCGCTAACAGCGATCGGCGTAGGCAAGCGTTGCCAAGGTCAGGCAGGCGGGATGTTCACTCCGCGAACGGCAACGTCACCTGCCCTTGCGCCCGCATGTCAAACACATTCAGCGTCATTGCCACCAGCGCGTAGTAGCCAAGCAGGCCGACCAGATTGATCGTCACCTCATGCCCAAAGCGCTTTACGGTCGCCGCGTACGTCACATCGGAGACGCGCTTCGCGTCATATAGCTCGGTAGCAAACGTGTAGATCAGCGCGTCGTCGGAATCGGCGAATGCGGGCTGCTGGCCAAGGCGGATCGCCTCGGCGTCGCCTGGCAACACGCCCGCTTCGAGCGCGATTGGGTAATGGATATACCACTCCGCCTGGGCCTGCCAGCGTGCCGCCGTTACCAGGATAGCCAGTTCGGACAGACGCAGCGGCAAGCCGGTCCGGTAGCGGCAAAACGCGCCCAGCCGCTGCGCCTGCTGCGCGAGTTCAGGACTGTGAATCCAGCCTAAAAATGGCCCATTCAGATTGCCTCGCGGACCGGACAGAATCTCCTCGAGTACGGTCTTCTGCTCGGGCGTAGCGTTCGATGCGTCGAAACGCGGCAAACGATCAGTCATGGAAAACCTCTCAAATTTCGCAACGCGGATCAGACGGCAACGCGCGAGCCGGTCGCAGCCAGCGCGCCGTCGATGGCATCGGTGAGGCGGCTCACAATGGCGTCGATGTCCTGCGCCGTGCAGATAAACGGCGGCGCGAGCAGCACATGATCGCCGCTCTTGCCGTCGACGGTCCCGCCCATCGGATACACCATCAGGCCGAGCGCGAACGCCTCGCGTTTGATCGCTGCGTGCAGCTTTAGCGCTGGGTCGAATGGCGCTTTCATTTCGCGGTCCCGCACCAGTTCGAGGCCAACGAACAGCCCCCGACCGCGCACGTCGCCAATATGCGGGTGCTGCGCATAATGCTCACGCAGTTGCGCGCGTAACTGCTCACCTCGAGCCTGCACGTTGTCCAGCAGTTTGTCGTCGGCGATCACACGTTGCACTTCGAGCGCAGCCGCACACGCGGTGGCATGACCGATATAGGTGTGCCCGTGCTGGAAAAAGCCCGAGCCGCCCACGATCGTGTCATAGATGCGATCGCTGACGAGGGTTGCACCGATCGGCTGATAGCCCGCTCCGAGTCCCTTCGCGATGGTCAACAGGTCGGGCGCTACGCCGTCTTCCTCGCACGCGTACAGGTAGCCGGTGCGCCCCATCCCCGACATGATCTCGTCGAGAATCAGCAGCACGCCGTAACGGTCGCAGACTGCGCGGATCTTGCGGAAATATTCGCGCACCGGCGGCACGGCGCCGGCCGTGGCCCCCACCACCGTCTCGGCAACGAACGCGGCGACCGCGTCAGGGCCGAGTTCCAGAATCTTTTGTTCGAGTTCATCGGCAAGACGCTGCGCGAAGGCCTCCTCGGTCTCGTCAGCGCGTTGTTCACGGTACGCAAAGCACGGGCTCACGTGATGCGCTTCGATCAGGATCGGCAGGAACGGCTCACGACGCCAGGCATTGCCGCCAATCGCGAGTGCCCCAAGTGTGTTGCCGTGATAGCTCTGCCGACGCGCAATGAAATGACGTCGTTGCACTTCACCCTTCTCGACGAAATACTGACGCGCCAACTTCAACGCCGCTTCAATCGCCTCGGAGCCGCCGGAGACGAAATACACGTGCCCCAAACCCTGCGGCGCACTCGCCACCAGGCGCTCGGCAAGTTCTTCGGCAACTTGTGTCGTGAAGAACGACGTGTGCGCGTACGGCAACTGCTGCGACTGTCGCCTGATCGCGTCGATTACGCGCTGGTTGCTATGACCGAGGCATGACACGGCGGCGCCGCCGGATGCATCGATATAACGCTTGCCGGTGGAATCGATGATCTCGATGCCGTCGCCGGCGACAGCGACGGGGAGTGCCTGCTTCGGGGCACGGTGAAATACGGTGGACATACGGGTTCCTTTTCGCATGATGGCGTCCAGCGCGCGGTGTGCTAACGCCGCACCTCGGAAATATGGGCGGTTCTAGGGATAAACGTGTCGAACGCGCAGTGGGTTCGCCGATACACCTGCATCGCCACGCCATCCGCTTCGATGCGAAAGAGCGCGGTGGCGAGGGTGTTTTCGTCGTCAGGGTCCTGGGGGTCGTCGCGATAAATCGGCAAACCAGCGGGCGCCTGGTCTTGCAGCACGCGTAATAACGCGTCGTCACTCACCGGCCTGCGCAATGCGGGAAGCAAGGTTTCGACGCGCGCTTGCCGGTCGCGGGACGAGTCGGTCACGATTTGCGCTTCGGCCTCGCACCCGGGATGGACCAGATGATTGGCGTGCCCGGCGAGCGTGATGTCGGCCGCGATCGAGCAACGCTGTGCGGTGGCTTCGATGCTCAGCAAGCGTGGGTCGCCAGCACACCCCAGCGTGTGATGAAAGCCGCTGGCCCTTGGCGTATCGCGCAGCAGTTGCACCGCTTGATCCAGCGAGTCCGCGTCGAGCACGGCGCGTGCAAGGATCATGCGTGGTACGCCGGCAGCGGGCTCACGGATGCGCAGATTGTTGATGGCCTGCACAAGGCCCGCGCGACTGGCGGCAAACGTATGCCCCGGCAACGAGCCCGGATAGTAAAAACTGACGAAACCGGGTTTGCCGGCAGGCTGCACATCGACGAGATAACAGCGTTCGCGCAGATACGGGTCGCCGTCCTCGTTGTGAACGATAAAGCGTGTGTTACCCGAAGCCGCCGCGAGCGTGGTGCAGCCGTCGGGCGTGTTGTGGATCAGTTCGCCCCGGCAGTTCCACAAAAACACATCTTCGATTGGCCAGCCGAGACCAGCAGCCATACCTTCGAGTTCGACGATCTGCGCAGGAAAATACGCCTCTGCTGCGTCGCGCAAAGCCTTCACGAACGGATGACCACGCCACCGACTGACCTGCTGCCAGGCCGCGCTTTGCTGCATGTAAGCCGACATAACCGGCCGCGCCAGTTCACCCAGCCGGTATCCGATATCGTCCGGCCGACCTGTCACCTGGAAAAGACTCCACTCCTGCATCGACGCTCGTGCCTCGCTCGTGCTTCATTCTGGCCGCTACCCTGCTTACACGCACAGACATGGCAGCGGCAAACGGGCTGTCTGTGCGAGACATTGAACGTCAGCAACATTCGTTGCCGCGATTAACTCAACACTCGATACTTATTTATACATCTCAACAACATATGTTGTCAATATGAGCGTGCGCTGACAACGGGCGTTTAAACCGGGCTTCAGGGAACGTACGCCCCTTTGGCGTGTAGGGACTGCTCTGCAATTTCAAGCTGGGCGACGGCTTCGGAACCTTCGAGCGCCAGCAGATGCGCGACCAGCGATTCGGCAATCGCCGTGGCCGCCACTAGCGAGGGGAAAAATGAAGGGCTTTCGTGCGAAAAGATCAGCACCTTGTCGGCATTCAGCGCGATTGGCGAAACCGCGCTGTCGGTGATTGCGATCAGTTTGCTGCCCTTTTCCAGCGCAGCTTCCGCAACCCGCGCCGCTTCTACGGAATAAGGCGCGAAGCTGATCACGATGGTCGCGCTATCACGCGAAATGGTGCGCAACTGCATTTCCAGCGTGCCCGCCTCCCCGCTCAACAGCGAGACGGATGAGCGAAACAGCCGATAACCGTACACGAGACCAAATGCAACGGCATAGCACGAGCGAAATCCAGCAACATGCACATGCGGAGCGCGCCGCAATAAACGGGCGGTTTCGACGGTGACTCGCGCGTTGTGTGCTGCGGTGACATCGAGATTGTGTTGCTGTGCAACGAGCAAATCGTTGGCGAGAGCGTCTTTGGCATTCGCTTTAACCAGCGAACGCGCGCGCGTAGTGAGTGGTTCCGGCCGCGTGCGCACGCGCGCGACAAACAGATTGCGCAGTTCATTCCAACCTGGAAAACCGAGCTGCTGCGAGAGCCGCACCAGCGACGCCGGTTGCACCTGAGCCCGCTCGGCGACCTTGCGCATCGAGGATACGGCGACTTCGTCCGGATGATCCAGCAGGAACGCAGCGCCCATCTGGAACTGCGGGCTCAGTTCTGAAAAGCGCGCCCGGATCAGGGCGGCGAGCTGGTCGAAACTGTCGGGCATGCGGTGTTCCGGGGAGTGATCTTGACAACAAATGTTACCACCCGGCGCACCGACCTATCGCTGCTATCCCGAGGATGGTGGCTCGCAAACGAACTCTGTCCTGCCGCAAACAAAGTCGTCCGAGCGTGGTTTGCGCAAAGCAATCTGGCTCAGTGCAAATGACGACTCGCAGTCCACCGCCCTCCGCGTGAGATAACCCTTTGATTTCACAAAACTGAACGTCAGTGAGCCTTAGTCTCGCTCGAACCACTCAACACGTACTTTTCAGTCGTTGCAATTTTTACAGGGGTCCATTTTCGACGGCGTGCGTTCAGTCCAGAAAAACAATTGTTAAAATTCAAACACTTATAAATTTTCGTTGCAAACAAACCTGGCCTGAAAAATCCCGCTGGCAAACAATATCTGGCCCAAGAAAATCGCCATAACATTTTGATTTTTAAAAACTTTTTCCATGCGCGCGCGAGGGCGTCCGAGGTCATCACTAGCACAGCAAAACTGTGCGCCCACCTTCCCATGGGCCCGCCCGAGCTGCGAAGCCCGCCACAGGGACGGGTGGATGTCCTCAATTTTCGCGTGCATGCTTATCCCCGGCCCAGAACACTGTATAAATATACAGGCATGGAAAATTACCACAACTCCTCGGTGGCGGCCAGCACGGTTGAATTCTTCCGCTGTGGCATGCCATAGCTCTTCGGCCTATCCACCTATGTTTCGATAATTCTTGAAATGTCAAAACGACGGTTGTACCATTTCGCAATGGATACGAACCTCGTCGTACGCGCGCTCGGCGCGCTCGCTCATGATTCAAGACTGGCAATCTTCCGCGCGCTCGTCGTGGCGGGTCCCAACGGCCTGCCTGCGGGCGAAATTGCTCAACAACTCGGCCTCGCGCCCTCCAGCCTCTCTTTCCACCTGAAGGACCTTGCACATGCGGAGCTGGTAATCGGGCGTCAGGAAGGCCGGTTCATCTTTTACTCGGCCAACTTCGAAGCGATGAGTGGGCTGATAGGTTTCCTCACTGAAAACTGCTGCGCCGGCAACCCCTGTGGCGTGCCCGCCGCACCGCAATGCTGCGGAGAATCGAAATGAAGCGAATGCATATCCATATCGCCGTCGAAGACCTCGACGTGAGCACGCAGTTCTACGCTGCAATGTTCGGCGGCGTCGCGCCAACTGTTGCGAAGGACGACTACCGCAAATGGGAGCTCAGCGACCCGAGAGTCAATTTCGCGATTTCAAAGCGTGGAGTGAAGCCTGGTATCGACCACCTGGGAATCCAGGTCGAAACGGACGATGAGCTCGCTGAGATGCGAGCACGCTTCGCCAGTGCAGAGTTGCCTACGATGGACCAGACAGAGACAACGTGCTGTTACGCGAAGTCCGATAAAGCGTGGGCCGTTGACCCGCAGGGCGTGGCTTGGGAAACCTTCCTGACACTTGAGACGGCTCCGGCCTATGGGCAGTCCCGGCTCGACCCGCAGCCGGAGGCTGCGGCCTGCTGCGCCCCAACGCCGACGACTATCTCGTTTCGGAGTCGAACTTGAGCAGCGTCAACAGTTCAGCTCGCCGCCGTCAGCCACCTGCCATTGGCTTCTTTGAACGATACCTTACCTTTTGGGTCGCTCTTTGCATCGTCGCGGGTATAGCGCTTGGCCAGTGGCTGCCAACCACGTTCGAAGCACTCGGTCGGATGGAGCTCGCACACGTCAACATCCCAGTCGGCGCGCTCATCTGGGTGATGATTGTCCCAATGCTCGTCAAAATCGACTTTGCGGCGATGGCGCAGGTACAAGGACACTGGCGCGGCATCGGGGTCACGCTCTTCGTGAACTGGCTCGTCAAACCCTTCTCGATGGCGCTCCTCGGCTGGATTTTTGTTCGCCATGTCTTCGCGGCGTACTTGCCTTCGAACCAGCTCGACAGTTATGTTGCGGGACTCATCCTGCTCGCGGCAGCGCCCTGCACAGCAATGGTCTTCGTATGGTCGCAGCTCTGCAAGGGTGACCCCTACTTCACACTTTCACAGGTGGCATTAAACGACGCCATTATGGTTGTGGCGTTCGCGCCTATCGTTGCATTGCTGCTGGGACTGTCTGCGATTACGGTCCCCTGGGACACGCTGATAGCGTCAGTCGGACTGTACATAGTCATCCCCGTCGCCATCGCTCAGTTAATGCGCCGCCGACTGCTGATTAAAGGCGAAGCCCACTTTAAGCGCGTCGTAGCGAAGCTCGGCCCTTTTTCAATCTGTGCGCTGCTCGCGACCCTGGTGCTGCTTTTCGCGTTCCAGGGGCAGGCTATCGTTCGGGAGCCGATGGTCATCGCGATGCTGGCTATCCCTATCCTGATTCAGGTCTTTCTGAATTCTGGCCTTGCGTATCTGCTGAACCGTCGACTTGGCGTCGCTCACTGTGTCGCAGGACCATCCAGCCTCATCGGGGCCAGTAACTTCTTTGAGCTGGCTGTAGCCACCGCCATCAGTCTGTTCGGCTTCCAGTCAGGAGCGGCCCTCGCGACAGTCGTGGGTGTGCTGATTGAGGTGCCAGTGATGCTGCTGGTTGTCGGGGTGGTGAATCGGTCGCAGCGCTGGTACGAAACCGGCAATCACTAGGAACGACAATGAACGTCACCATTTATCACAATCCCGCGTGCGGAACGTCGAGGAACGTACTGGCCATGATTCGAAATGCCGGTATCGAACCTCAAATCATAGAGTACCTTGAGCATCCGCCCACACGCGAGCAGCTGCAATCGATGATTACGGCGGCAGGCCTGACTGTTCGCGCCGCGCTCCGGGAGAAAGGCACTCCTTATGGCGACCTCGGTCTTGGGGAAGAATCGCTGACCGACGAGCAGTTGCTCGATGCAATGATGGCCCATCCTATTCTCATCAATCGGCCCTTTGTCATTACGCAACTTGGCGTGCGGCTTTGTCGCCCATCTGAGACGGTCCTCGATATCCTTACAGTGCAGCAGCGCGGTGCTTTCACGAAGGAAGACGGCGAGAAGGTAGTGGACGCCGAAGGTCGGAGACTGGGTTGATGGAGTCGGCGCTTTCCAATATCGTCCCGTCAGCGCTCGACACGCCTGACCTTAAGAAGCTCGAACCTCTCGCGGTATCGACGCATGCCCCACGAATCCTCCTGCTGTACGGTTCGCTGCGGCCCACGTCATACAGCAAGCGGCTCACACTAGAGGCTGAACGAATCCTTCGACGGTTTGGCGCCGACACAAAGGTATTCGACCCGCACGGACTCCCGTTGGCCGACAGCGTTCCCGCTGACCACCCGAAGGTCGCGGAACTGCGCGAGCTTTCCACCTGGTCGGAAGGACAGGTCTGGTGCAGCCCGGAGCGACACGGAGCGCTCACTGGCGTATTCAAAAACCAAATCGACTGGCTGCCACTTGAGATAGGAAGCATCCGGCCGACGCAAGGGCGCACGCTCGCAGTGATGCAGGTCTCTGGAGGCTCCCAGTCATTTAACGCCGTGAACGCCTTGCGCGTGCTGGGGCGCTGGATGCGGATGGTGACCATTCCGAATCAGAGCTCGGTCGCAAAAGCGTTTCAGGAGTTCGACGAAAACGGAAGCATGAAGCCATCGGCCTACTACGACCGCGTGGTCGACGTCATGGAAGAGCTTTATAAGTTCACGCTGCTAATCCGCGACCGCTCAGACTATCTGACGGACCGCTACAGTGAACGTAAAGAGAGAGTCCCAGCATCTGTTTCCGAGCTTGCCAACGCAGCGATGAGCCATGAGCGAAGCACAGAAAACTCTGACACGGACCAGAGCGAGGTCGAATAGCACTTCGGCGCCCACTCATGCGCTGTCGGCATCGGCGCCCGCTCTGGTTTAACTCGTCTCGTGGGGCTCCGTCGGGGCTCGTTCATGGGTAGATAGTCACGGTTAGCATTGCCCCATCGCTCGGTCGCACCCGTGCGCGATGAGGCAAAAGCATGTCGAAAAATGCGACCGTCGCAACGTATAAGTTCGGTCGCCAAGATGTCTTTAGCTTCTTCCTCACATGAGGAACGACCTTTGACATCAATTGGAAGAGAGTCTTTTTGTTCCCATAGAGAGCGGACCTACCGTCCGCGCAATTGCGCCGTCGGCATCAACAACGTATTCGTCGATGTTCGGGCCGCTTGCCAGTACGCACTAAGAATTCGGACTCAGTGTTTGTACGAATATGCCCATCATTATGGACCTCGTACTCTCTTTGTATACAGAGTTCGGCACTCGGTGCCCAGAGTACATTCATTGTTGGACGGGCAGCCCAGTTGGACTGAGCCAACGACGCAGGAACTAGGAGACAATATGAAAATGCCGGATTTTCTGATGGCCCATTCTGCGACAGACGGGCGCTCAAACACATTTGCAATTGGCGAAACCGGATTTTCATTCGACAACAGTCAGCGTCCTGCAGCGACACTAAACCAGTGGGTTTCGGGCGAAGACATTCCCGACGCAGCGCGTAAGGTTCTGGAAAGACATGGCCAGTTCAAAGATGTAACTGGCCTCATTCGGGTCCCGACCGAGTCGGACGCGGCAGACGAAGTTCATGCGGAGTGGATTCTGGTACGCACGTCGTCGGGACTGGTTTCCATTGTCGTTCGCGACGCAAACACCTGCGAGCCAAGCCAGCTTCAGGAAGACATGGCCTTCGCGGTTGTCGAGGCGAAACGATACTGCGCGTCGTCAGTCGTTGTTCTGGTGCAGGAAAGTAGGCACAAAGAACCGGATAGCTGCCGAACCGCGCTACAAAAAGTATTCAAAACGGCCTCCGTCAATCCGGACCAGCTGTATGCCAGCAATATAGCTGCTGAGTTGCCCGTCTGGTTCGCCAGCGTGTCGACAGCGAACCGGTAAAGCATGAGGTACGGCTGCATAGGTCGCGGCTACTTGATACCACCCCAACCACTTGTCGCGTTGGAAATCGGGAACCGGATTAAAGGCCTAATCGGCGTCTCTGCTCCGTGCGCTTTGATGACTCCACCCAGGCGGCACCGCCGTGTGCGCAAACGGCCCTTCGGCATGCCATTGCGGAGGCATGGTATTCCTTGCACGCCCAATCAATGCTGGTAAGCTGACGGTATTCTGTATCCACAGCAGCTATCGCCATGCCAGCAAAACTCCTGAAACTCCAGGCCCGCACTGACTACGTCGACGAGGTCTACAAGGTACTTCTCGACGCCATCAGCGAGGGCTCCATCGCCCCGGGAACCAGAATTGTCCAGGAGGAGATTGCGGAACAACTGGCGGTCTCCCGTTCGCCGGTACTGCAAGCTTTCCGGATGCTGAAGAAGGACGGACTTGTGGAGGACGCGCCGGGCCGTGGTTTGCAGGTTACCCCATTGGACGCGGAGCGGATTGGCCACCTCTACGAGCTTCGGGGAGCCCTCGACGGTCTCGCTGCCCGCCTCGCAGCTAAAAAGCGAACAAAGATAGACAAGTCCCTCATCGCAACGGGTCGAAGGGTCTCCAAAGGCGATGACATTCGAGCCATGATTGAGGCTGACATGGCGTTTCACATCGCTATCTACACGGCATCCGGAAATCCGCTCATTCTCGAGAATGCACGTTTGCACTGGTTGCACTTACGACGTGTGATGGGCGCGGTTCATCAGGTCGCTGGGCAACGAAAAACCGTCTGGGATGAACACGCTGCGATAGCTGAGGCCATCTTCCAGGGTGACGAAGAGCTTGCAGCCAGGCTCAGCTTGCAACACACCGAGTTTGCACGCGAGAACCTTGTTCGCCACATGGCTCAGGCAGTCGGAACTGTCGACGGAACTCAGCAGTCTGCGAGGAGATGAGGTCCAAGGGACATCTCATGCGCGGTGCCTGTTCGTCGGTATAAGTTCAGACACCGATACCGACGAATCAAGGCTGGATTCAAGGTCCTACCGCCGTGGGCTATTGACGAGTGTCGGAGGCACCAGCAGCACCAGCAACCCACCAATCACCAGACTGACAGAGAGCACCAACACGCCTGCACCGGCGGAACCGGACGCGTTCTTGATTACGCCAATCAGCGACGGGCTCACTACACCCGATATGCTGCCGACGGAATTTGCCAATGCGAGTCCAGCAGCAGCCGCAGAGCCGCCCAGAAAGGCCGTGGGAAGAACCCAGAATTGCGAAATGGTCGTCATCACGCCCATCGTCCCAATCGTCAAGGCAATCATCGCAAGGACTGTCGAATGGGCCGCCCAAACGCTCAACGCGAGCCCAAGTGCGCCTGCCAGACCCGGAACAATCAAATGCCAGCGCCGCTCTCCTGTGCGGTCGGAGCTCTGACTGACGACAACCATGGCTATTGCGCCTACACCATATGGAATCGCCGTGAGTAAGCCTACATTCAGCGGGTCCGAAACGCCACTGGACTTGATTAGCGTCGGTAGCCAGAAGCTGACTCCGTAGAGCCCCATCGTGTAGAAAAAGTAGACAGCGCTGACAAGGAGAATCTTCGGATTCAGCAGGCCATCCTTGACCGAATGCAGAACGTTGTCAGGCTCCTCGTCTTTCAGCTTCTGCTCAATGGCGGCCTTTTGCGAATCGGTCAGCCAGCCCGCGTCCTGCACCTTGTCATCGAGGAAGAAAAAGGCAGCTATGCCGAGGACAATTGTTGGGATGCCCTCCAGCAGAAAGAGCCACTGCCAACCCGCCATTCCGTGAGCCCCAGCAAGTGTGGTCATCAGCCAGCCAGAAAGCGGGCCGCCAATCACCCCAGACATGGGAATCCCTGTCATGAACAGTGCAGTCACTTTCGAACGACGTGACGAAGGAAACCAGTAGGTGAGGTATAGAACGATTGCAGGGAAGAAGCCAGCTTCAGCGACACCAAGCATGAAGCGCATGACATAGAACATTGCTGGCGTTTTGACGAACATCATGCCGGCTGAGATGAATCCCCACGTGACCATGATTCGCGCAATCCACCGACGCGGACCAACCTTAAGAAGTAGCAGGTTGCTCGGAACCTCGAATAGAAGGTAGCCGATGAAAAACACGCTTGCGCCGAAGCCATAGATAGCTTCGTTGAACCCGAGGTCATTGAGCATCTGTAGCTTCGCAAATGCCACATTTATTCGGTCGAGGTACGCGGAGAGATAGCAGAGGAAGAGGAATGGCACTAACCGCCACGCCGCTTTCGCGAACGCTGACGACTCACCAGCTTCCAGATATGCGGCCGGACTGTGGGAACTCATTGTTGTCTCCTGGGGGACTTCTGATAACGGCGTGCGCTGTTTATGCTCTTCTCCGCCTCTGCTAACGGGCAGCGATACCACGCTTTGGCATCGCTGCGTATCGTGGGTCGGTGACCTTGGCTAGTCGAACATGTCCGGCTGCGTCGCGACCAGGTCATTCCAGATTGTCTGGAAGTGCAACCAACCGATGTAGTCGCTTCCAACGTGCTCACGACTGTACCTGGCGCGGTCCGGAGACACTTCCTTCGGCGTAGTACCAGTGGCTTCAATCATGAGTTGTTGCTGGCAGCAGCGTTCGAGCGCGATGAACCAGAAAGCAGCCGAGTCAATGCTGTGACGGCTTGCCGTCAGCAGACCGTGATTCTGATGAATGGCAGCCTTCACGCCAGCGAAGGCGTTGGCCACCTTGTTTCCGCCCTTCACCTCCACGGCTACCTTCCCGGCTTCGTCTCCGATAACGACGTGGTCTTCGAAGAACGCAGCTGCGTCTTGTGAGATAGGCGCGAGCGGTTTCCCGAGCGAGGCGAATGCAGTGCCGTACACCGTATGCGCGTGGCACATGGCGACAATGTCCGGGTGTTGTTCGTGAACTGCAGCGTGCAGCACAAAGCCCGCGCGGTTGATGGCGTACTCGCCTTCGACGACCGTGCCGGTGTGGTCCGCGCAGATGAGATTCGAAACCTTCACCTGCGCAAAATGCACAGCCATCGGATTGGTCCAGTACAGACTGGCATTCTCTGGGTCACGCACAGTCAGGTGGCCTGCAAATCCGTAGTCGAAACCTTGCAAGGCGAATGCGCGGCATGCGGCGACAAGATGCTCCTGCAGATATTGACGATGCTCAGCAGCCGTCTTGAACGTCGGCAACTCCGGAAAAATCAACCCTTCCTGGTCGGGTTGATAAATTGAAATCTTGCCGGGCTTCACAATCGTCTCGACCTTCTTTTCCGCGACTGGTGTATTCATAACTACCTCCTAAAAATTGAAAGGGGGAAAAATGAAGCTGTTTCGTTGGCACTGCGGCAGCTGTCGCTTCTTCCTATCAGCAGGGCCAATACCGGCATGTCCACTCTTGCGAGCAGCCTCGACAAACAGTAACTGTTCATAGAAACATGAATGAGGTTCATACAAATTGCGAATATATGTAACGGATTCCTAACTTTATATTGCTTCGTGCGTTCGAAGTAGTTGCACGACCGCAGACCTTCACATATGCCGTACAGACGTAGGTCGCGATGGCGCGGCGTGACTGTTCATACGGCGCCTTCGCGTCAGGTAGGAATTTCCTCGGCCTGATGCATCTTTCCGAATACAGAACTGGTCTCGCCGCTCAGAGCAATCCCGAGTTCATCGACTAGATGCAGATTCGCGCGTCGCGTGTGCGATTCAGACATGCTCATCGCACGCTTGACGTCGCCGCTTTCTATCGCTGCGGCGATTGTTGCGTGTTCGTCCCAGATTGAAGCTCGTTGACTTGATGCCTGTAGCGTCGCGCCCATCACTCGCCGAAGATGAACCCAGTGAACCCGCGCGGTCTCGCCAATGAGCGGGTTCCCCGAAGCAGCGTAGATGGCGAAGTGAAACTCCATGTCTGCATCAATCATTGCGGGAATATTGCCCTTCCGCGAGGACTCTCGCCCTCGAACTACTAGCGAAGGGTCTAACTGCGCCCGACGCGTCGCAGCCAGCTTCGCGGCAAGCGAGTCCAGCGTTCCTCGCACTTCGTACAGGTTGCCCAGCCACTGGACATCCAGCGGCGCAACGACTACACCTCTCCCCGGCGCATCCTGAACCAACCCATCTTTTTTGAGAAGCCGCAGGGCCTGAAGCACGGGCGACCGTGAAACCGAAAGTTGCTCGGCTATTTCCTCCTGCGTCAAACGAGCACCCGGGCCGAGAGAGCCGTCACAAATGGCGTCGACGAGCACCTTGTAGACCTCCTCGACGTAATCGGTTCTAGCAGGAATCTGAAACAGCCTTGTTGTCACGGTGTCCTCCGTTGCCTACGCTGTACGCATACCGGTCGAGAAGCGCTGTGCTTACCTGCATCAAAGGTCCAGAACCAGCTTGCTGCTGATTGGCCTTGAAACGCAGGTTGTCAGGTATTCGCGGCGCTCGTCTTCGCCAAGAATGTAGTCGGCGTGCTCGACTTCGCCTTCGAGATAGCGAACCTTGCATGTTGCGCAGAGACCCGAACAACACGATGTGGGCACCTCGACGCCTGCTTCATTGAGAGCATCGGCTAAGCTCTGGTTCGGGGTCAGGTGTATAACCTGTCCCGTGCTTGCAATGGTCACATCGCAACCCTCTGAGCTCTCGGTAACTGCTGGGTCCTTCTTGGGCTGGTCCGGAGCTTTGAAATGTTCAAAGTGAACCGAGCCTTTGGGCCAGTGGCTCGCAGCGTCCGCACATGCCGCCATGAAAGGCGCCGGGCCGCAGTAATACAGATGCGTTCCTGGAGTGGGGTTGCCAAGAAGCTTTTTGATATCCAGTTGTTTGCCGGCTTCGCCGTCGTCAAAGTGATATTGAAGCTTCCCCGCACCAAGCATCCCGTCAAACTCGGGACCGAACGCGGCAGCATCCGCGTTTCGGGCACAGTAATGCATCTGGAACTTAACGCCGCGTGCTTCGAGTTCGTGCGCCATCGCTTTCAGCGGTGTGACACCAATCCCACCAGCAATCAGGATTACCTCCTTTGCGTCTCGAGAGAGAGCAAAATGGTTTCGAGGTTTGCTAATAGTGATGACGTCGCCTGCACTTATTTGCTCGTGCACCGCACGCGAGCCACCTCGACCTTTCTCGTCCTTGAGGACCGCGATAACGTAGCGATTTCGGTCAGCCGAAGAATTGCACAGAGAATACTGTCGGATGATGCCGTTCTTCAGATGGACATCCAGGTGCGCGCCAGCCTCGAAAGGAGGCAATTGCCGCCCCGCCAGGCTCGTGAATTCGTAGGAGTTAATCCCTCGTCCTTCATATCGAATCTGCTTCACCCTCACGTCGAGTGTTCCTGTTTCGATGTCTTCAACGGCCTCTTCTGCTTCCAATACGGATTCCATTTTCCCCTCCCGAGCTTGACCCGGGGCACACCGGCCACGCAATCGCCATAAAGGGCGCGTGGTAGCGTTGCTAGCGTGCCCTACCATTAGCGTTTCATGGACTGCTCGAGTTCTTCGAACTTCGCGCGGACGAAATCGCTACGGTCCTTGCTCTTCAAACCCTCGCTCTGAGTCAGTGCTTCAACGACGGATTTCAGGACTTTCCGACGGCGCACGACTTCTTCTTCAAGCGAGTCACCTTCGGCAATCTCGAAGACATTGCCCGTGCAGTAGCTGTTGGGTGCACCACCTAGTTCGCGGAGCCACTCCGCGAACCCCTGGGCAGAGGCCGCCGTGTTGGTACCGCGAACGGCATCACGCAACATCTTCCGGAACTGGTACAGACCAGCATCGAAGCGCGTCGGATGTTCCAGGGAGTGAACAGCAATCGGCCGCTGGCTGATGATTGCTTCGTAGTCGCCTGGCGCGTATTGCGCTTCTTTGTAATTCGCACGCTCACGGTGGTTCGTCGGGATGGGCGGTAGGTCCTCGAGTTTGTATTTCCCGAAACGCTCGGGACGGCGCATCGCTACCTGGCCCTCAAGGAAGTCGATGGTTTCGTATCCAACAAGCTCCTTGTTCCCAATGCCGCGCGTGTCAATGCCTGGGCCCATGACGCGCCAGCCAATCATCTTGCTGTTTTCGTCATCGACCGGCACGGTCCAGCGAATGATGTGGAATCGACTGAATAGCTTCTTTTTCGAACCATCTTCGGAGGTATATGCGTGCAGGCTGAGATTCGGCAGCACCTGGTGCTGCACACGTACGAAGAGCTTGTCCTTGTTGACTCGGCGCGCACCTGCACAGGCAAGGCTACGGCCGCCCTGCACCGGGACGAAGTTCATGTCGGGTGCAACCTCCATCGACGCGGCACCGACCTCGTCAAAAGTCGTCCCCTGATAGTTTCCACCAACGACATTCTTCCCTGCATGAAGCGCGGTAGGGTGGTAGTTGTCGGCCGCGTTGTCTTGGACCTGCATCCAGTTGCAATGCTGGAAGTTGCTGTACGCGACCAGTTCGTCGCCCTCCATAACCGTAAAGTCGCCCTCCCATTCGGGGAAAGGCGGCTCTTCGTCGGGCGGCCCCATGTACGCGAAAACGAGTCCATTGCGCTCGACCGCCTTGTAAGCACCTTGGCGAATCGAACAGGCGAACTTCTCGGCTTCCTTTTCCTCACCCTTCGGAAACGGAACGTGCAAACAGGTTCCGTCGACATCGAAGACCATGCCGTGGTAGCAGCACATGATGCCGTGCTCCTGAATGGCGCCGTATTCAAGCGATGCGCCACGGTGTACGCAATGGGCATGCAACAGGCCAACGCTGCCGCTGCCGTCACGGAATGCTACGAGTTCTTCGTTCAGTATTTTCAGGAAGCGCGGCGTGTCGGTCAGCTCAAGCGACATGCAGACTGGATGCCAGAACCGGCGCATGTACTCCCCTGTCGGGGTGCCGGGACCGGTCTCTGTCAGTTCGGGGTCGTGCTCTGGCACCTTGTTGGTGTAATAGCCGCCAAAGGGAATCAGCTTTTTGACGACAGGCGTTCCGCCACCCGAACCCTTCTGGCCATCCAGTTTGTCTGACTTAATGTTCATGATTCCTGCCTCCAATGATTGATAGGGATGTTAGTTTCTGTTTGTGTTCTGAACTCTGTATACAGAGATTAGTATTCAGAGCTCGATGTGTCTGTATGGGTTAACACTTAGGCGCGACTTGAAATACCGGCCAAACGCCAGCAAACCACCGTGGCACAGTCCTCGGCAGCTGCTTCGAATTTTTGCGACCGGAAAAGATTCACTTGCCAACCCGGCGATATGCGGTGACAAAATGACGGAAGGGGCTGGAGGAGTAAGGGGGCAGACGGCGTAAGTACGAAGCCTAAAGCAGCACGGTATGGCCACTGCAGCTTCAGGGGGCCGCACAGATGTTCAAGATGTGAACCTACGCGGTCGCCCAGCGTTGCCGAACCCGCAGAGACGGACGGGACATCCGTTCAGTTACGAACTGCTTTCCCGGCACGCCGGCGCTGATGCATACGCTTTGCTCTCGCTAGGGATTCACATCGAGAGACACCGCGGCCGATGGATGTTCGTCCATGGCGCCACCCGCGGCACGCCGTTCCGACGGTCTCATCGAGTGCAGAGGAAGAGCAACAAAAAGACTGACGCGACGCAGAATCTGGCGGAAGACCTGTTCCAAAGCACGCTGCCGTTCCAAATCGGTTACATCGACGGCGAGCGGGTCGGCAAAGCTCCATTGACAGAACGTCGGGGTATCCGGGAAGCCCGGCGCGTAAGCTTCGTCGGCCTGAAAACTGACATCTATTTCATTCGCGCTGTTGACTAGGAAGCCCAGGTTTTGCGAAGCATTTCCGTCCAGTGTCTGAAAGTGATGGCCGGTTTCTGGTGAGAAATCGTCCACGAACCACGTCAACGTCGGTGCGACCGCAGTGGGTGGTGGGTTGGTAACCTGACATCCTGAGAAGATGATGCTCGTTAGTAGGAGCCACCCTAAGCGAATCGCATTCTTCATCATTTGTTTCTCCGTGCGCGATATCGCTGGCCGATATGGAACCTCGACAGGCGCATCCGACGATGCCACCTACAGCGAGTAGTACGTAGTAATTGCGTGCAACGTATCTTCCAAGTGTCACAGGCGTGCAGCAGTATCGAAGAATTCCTGCCAGCGAGTAATCATTCCATCCCGTATCGTGAAAATGTGGGCCCATTCCGATTCGAACGATTTTCCCGTTGACTTAATGGTCGCAGCGACAAACCCGATAACGACGACATGCGAACCCGCGTCAATAAATTCACGAACTTCGAATTTAGTAATCTCCTCCGCCGCTAAAAGGTCCTCGAAATAGTGCTTCACCTCAGCGCGTTTCTGACAATGGTTGGAGTACGGCAGGCTAGTAGAAGCGACAACTCGCCAGTCAACGTCTTCGGAAACAATTTGCAGGAGCCCGTTGATATCACCTTTTTCAAAGGCCGCGTAAGCTTCCTTGACGACAGTTAGCGCCTCGCTCATGTCAATTCTCCTGTGACGACTACGCCGCTGACGCTCCCGTATTTGCAGGAGCTAGAAAAACGCTACTCGTTCACGTCAGTGTATGAATGACCAACCTAACATTCACGCTGCGCTGCGGCGCGGCAGAGCGTTCCAAAGCCAAATGCGGAACTCGCTTTGGTATTCGAGACGGGTATCAACTCCTCGTCCTGACATTGCTGTTGAGTTGTTCGTCAATGCGTTGCCTTAACATCCTACCAATGCATGCACACCCACTCCCGATTTGAGTCGCGACGGCGCTTCGTAGACGTTTTCCTAACCTGCTTTTTGTCGTCAAGGAGATGGCGGAACAACGCGTTGAACTGCCTCGCTATTGTCCTGCTGTGTCTGTGTCCGGGTTGACACCGCTACGCAAACGTCGTCGCCGACGAAAGCTTCGCGCCAAACATAAGGAACATGGCACGTGCCATCTGGATTTCTCCGTTCCGCGGCCGCAGCATTGTCTTCCTGGACTTGTGTTCGCGTTTGCGGCGTTACGCATACGTGGTCATCAGGCCGAACCTGACGCCATACATACCCCGACAAGCACCAGCCAGGCGCCGGCGACCAGTACGCCATGTTTGACCAGCCTCCACAATTTGACGACTGAAATGGGCCGCCGCTGAAGCAAGCCTCGACTTCAAAGCTGTAATAGGCACCCGTGTCGATATTTCCCACTGATACTTCGCCGCCTCGCATTCCGTCAGCCGTAGCATCATATTTTGATTGCCCGACAAAAGTGCCTTCCTTGTAAATTCGTAAATTCCAGAAATCTGCGCCTTGTGAAATGTTTGGTGGCCAACCCCACGAAACCTGTATGGCATCGCTCTCCAGATTGACCCGAAAAATCTCCGGGTTAGCCGCATTTGCGCTGATGGCAAAACAGTTGCACAACGCAACCGATACGGCGAGACCCCGCCGGGCAACCGCACGACTCCGCCTATTGAGTGTGAGGGCATGATTTGCTGACATGGAATACCTCCATCGCATTCCTGCTGAAGTCTGTTACGACTCGGCAGTAAGCCAGTGAGAAGTTCTTGTTGCCTTAAAAGCGCAGCACCGACAATCATTCGGGCCGCCAAATGCTCGACGCTGGAGTGCGGCCTCACTACCTATTTCTGGCCCCGTGCTTTAAACCGATAGACGAAACGCGTCCTTTTATTTTTAAAGAGTGCATTTCGATGTGCTGTGCCATGACTAATCCATGCGTTCCACCTGGACGCGAACTTCGGTCCACAGGTCATTTTCTTCGCGCGCCAACGACCGTCGCCAGCGCAGTACCAGATTGAAAACCGAACAGGCCGATGGCGGTCGCAACTGCCAGCTCGAAAAGTTGCTCGCACCAATCAGACTAGGTAGGCCAGCGACACGGTGAGCGACACCGAGTCGTCGATTCAGCACATATGCCAAGCCGGAATTCAAGAACACCTGAATGAGGATGGGCACCGCGAGCATGGCGATAACCAGCGGCTCTTTGACAATAGCCTGTCTCTAAAATGCAAAGAGCAAGACGAGGGTGCCAAGCAATGCGCAGATTGAATACGGACCGAGCGCCGATACGACCCGCTGAAAGTGAGCGTCGCCCTTGGCAAGCAATACTCGACACATCAGTTGCGCGATGATGGCCGGAATGATGATGTACAGTCCGACGGAAGTAATCAGCGTTTCCCGCGGCACTGTGATAGCGGACAAGCCCAGCAAGAACGCCACGATGGGTGCGAACGCGACAGTCATGATTGCGTCATTAAGTGTGACCTGAGACAGCGTGAAGTACGCTCGCCTTTGCAAAGCTGCGACCAGACGAAGACCATCGCAGTGCATGGCGCGGCTCCCAGCAGAATCAGGCCGGCAACGTAGCTGTCGAGTTGTGCAGCCGGAAGATATTGCGCGAACACATGACGCACGAAAATCCATCCGAGCAACGCCATTAAGAACGGCTTCACGAGCCAGTTCACGAAGAGCGTCACTCCGATGCCCCGCCAGTGTCCTTTCACCTGTGCCATCGCGCTGAAGTCAATCTTGACCAGCATCGGAATAATCATCACCCAGATGAGCACTCCCACCGGAATCTTGACCTCCGCGACTTCTATGCGACCGATGTTTGCGAACACCGCCGGCGCCCATTGACCAAGCAGGATGCCACCGACAATACACAACGCCACCCACACAGTGAGGTAACGTTCGAAGAAGCCAATGGCTGCAGTGCGGGCGGCCGGCATTACATTTTCAGCGCTGCTCACTTGCATCCTCTGCGGGCCTGTTGCCAGGCATGCGCTTCATTTCTTCTCTCCATAGCATTGCGGCGATACCCATAAAGTGCAGTCGGCGCCAGCGCAGCTGTTTTCCGTGAGGAAGCCGATGAGCCCGTTCAACGTAATTCTCGCAGCGGAACCGAAGCGCGCCGGGTCACTCGAGGAACTCGAAACTACAGAATCTGCACGAACGCTATAGCAAGCGCAGAAATCAACACGACAAATACTACTTAGGTATTGGTTGAGACCGTCTTCGAATGAGTCGGTACCAATCGCTGAAATCACCTTCGCGGTCCAGGCCTCTGCCGAAAATCTTCCTGCGGTATCCATCGCGTTCTCCAGCCCCTTCCCCTCCAATCAGGGAAAGGTATCTAGCGTGGAACGAGCCTGCCGCGCCACCGTGGAACACGGCAGTGGTTCCTCGTTACGTTGTATTTCGCTCATTAGGGTTGTCCTCAGTTTGACAGCATAGCGCCCGGACTCTTACGATTGGTCCACCAGTTTTGGTGGACCAATTTGATTGGACCAGTTTGGCTCACCGCAAACTTACGTTCGGGAATTTCACGGAGGGGACTTTGAGAAAACTCACGCTCGCGGTAAGCGCATTAGCCGGAATCACTGCGTTACCGGCTCACGCTCAATCATCGGTCACGCTGTACGGGCTTATCGACCAAGGGTTTAACTACGTCAGTAACGTTCAGACGGGCCGGAGCGGTGGAGCGCTTACAGGCAAGCATCAGTACGCGCTGTCGGACGGCGCGACGGGGATTGGAGGCAGTCGGTGGGGGCTCAAAGGGTCGGAGGACCTTGGCGGCGGGTACAAAGCCGTTTTCACGCTGGAGAACGGCTTCAACATCAATACGGGAGGCCTCGCCCAAGGAGGTCTGATGTTTGGACGTCAAGCGTTCGTCGGACTGGCCGCCCCCATTGGTCAAATCACGTTTGGTCGTCAGTACGACATCGTGAGCGACATGCTTTTTGCCTATTCTGAAGCGGGCGAGATTCCTGGCCATATGGGCGCAAATCCGGACGACTTCGATGACTTGGGCCACTCTATCCGCGTGAACAACAGCATCAAGTTCCGAAGCACTCAATTCGCGGGCGTGACCGTCGGTGGGCTATATTCAGTCGGCGGCGTAGCAGGGTCGCCCGGTCGGAATCAAGTCTGGGCTCTCGCGGCTACTTATGCGGCAGGACCGTTCGGAGCCGGTGTTGGGTATGTGAACGCGCGAGACCCAAATCTCTCGTTTTTCGGGACGAATGGAAATGCTGGAGGGAGCACAACCAATAATATGGGCTCGTTCGGCTCAGCGACGACAGGGCAGACGAATCCTATCTACTCAGGCTTTGCGTCGGCAACGACTTACCAGATTCTTATTGCTGGCACGAAGTACCACTTCGGTGCGGTGACCCTCGGCGGAACCTACACGCACGCAAGCTTCGACGGACTTGGAGACACAACGGCGGGCCCAAATCCCCAGAGATACACCGGAACGGCGGTGTTCAATAACGGTGAGGTCAATGCGACGTACACCTTCACGCCTGCCTTCAGCGTCAATGCGGCGTACAGCTATACTCGGAAGGCAAGCGTAGGAGCGTCTGGCGAAGCAACATATCACCAAGGGACGCTTTCGGCCGCGTATCTACTTTCGAAACGCACGGAACTCTATGCGCTCGCAATCTACCAGAAAGCATCAGGAACAGACTCGCTCGGGCAACCTGCCGTCGCGTCAATCACCCAATTGACTGCATCGCCGACGGACCATCAACTATTGGTACGCCTCGGCATTGTCCACACCTTCTGAGCATTATGCTTTGGTGGTTTAGTCATCGAGCCGAGTCGCGGCAAATCAATTGTCCTGGTTTGCCGGCTTCCTCGATTGAGCTTTTTTGGCACGTTTGGGCGATACGCCGTCTTCATCTCCAAGAATTTCATTCCAGGCGCCAACAGCGCTCGCAAAGTGCCCCTCCATTAACGCGATGGCCTTCTTCACATCGCGCTTTTTCACAGCCTCATAGAGCTTTGCATGATGCTCTGCAGACGTTTCTCCCCTTGCCGAATCCGCGAACAGCGCGAATCGCCGACTTTCGGATATTCGATAGAACGAATTCAATAGGCGGACGAGAACTTCGTTGTGCGCGCAACGCGCGAGCGCCATGTGAAACGCGGTGTCCTGGACGTAGATATTGCCCTTGTTGGACAGCACTGCTTTCGTCGCATCGATGATGGACACAAGGCCGTCAAGGTCTGCCTCGGTACGACGCTCACAAGCGAGCTGAACCGCCCGAAGTTCTAATGCCCATCGTACCTCGAGCGTCTCCTTGACCTCCTTCATTGATGGCTCAGAGCCCATCTCAGTAAGGAGCACAATCGTCTCGAAGCTGCTGTCGGTCGACATCCGGCGCAAATAGATGCCGGAGTTCGGACGGGATTCGATAACCCGCAACGCACTCAATGTCGACAGCGCCTCGCGCAGCGCGTTACGCCCGACGCCGAAACGTTCGGCCAGCGCTCGCTCAGAGGGCAACCGTTCACCGCTTTCGTAACCGCGCTCCTTGAAGAACGCGAGCATCTTCCCGACAAGCTCTGAGCGCGGGTTTGCTTCACGCGTTGCGGCAGGCGTATGTTCCATATCGCTTATCGAAGGGTTCCTATGAGTATCCTTGAATTATACAGGCGACCTCTTCCGAAGCCCCGTTGGTCCCGGGGATTCTAGTTTAAGGGGCAGATAACGACGTCAGCTCGGGCCGAGGTTCGAACACGCCGATGCGTGCCTTCCTACTCTGTAACCAAACACAATTGCAGGTCCAAGGGTCGCTCCCGGCCCCGGGTACGTGCCCCGCATGATAGAAGCCATATCGTTGCCGCAAGCGTATAGCCCATCAATCGGCAGGTCGTCGCTGCCGAGTACACGACCATCTTTGTCGGTTTTCAAGCCCGTGCAGCTCGCCGCATCAGCGGGGAACAACCTGACCGCGCAGAACGGGGCAGACTGAATTGGTCCGAGGCAGGGATTGCCATCCTGCGTCGCGTCACCATTGAAGCGGCTGACGGCTGTGGCTCCCTTTCCAAACTGGGGGTCGCTTCCTCGACTCGCGAATTCGTTCTGTTGCGCGACGGTCGCTGCGAAGTCTGTAGCTTCAATGTCGAGCTTCTTTGCGAGTTCGACGATAGTTGGCGCAGAGACAAGGTAACCAGTGCGCTCGAATGCGCGGAGGTTCTTTGTTCCAGGCGGCACGACTCCGATGCCGTATCTTTCGACGAAGTCGCGGTCACAGACGAGATATGCCGGTAGGTTGCTTGGTGCGGTGTCATCCAGGCCTAGCATCCCCTCGACGAAGTGATGGTACGAACAACCTTCGTTGACAAAGCGCTTGCCCGCCTTATTGACGGCAATGAGCCCGGGTTTGGCTCTGTCGAGATAGAGGTGTGGAAACAGGCGGTATCCGCCAGCGCCGTCGGGAACCCGTGATACAGGCTGCCAGAGATAGTCACGGGCCTGACGCTCAACTACCGCGCCTACTTCCTTGGCGGCCATCACAGCATCTCCGCGAACAGCGGGAGGTGTTAACGAATCAAACTCGGTAGGGGCCATTTTCTGACGCATCCCGGTGTCGTGGCCAATCCCGCCAGCGGCGAGCACTACGGCTACCCGAGCACCGATACGTTCGCTCGCTGCGCTGCATTCAGCAATGACGGAACTCACCCGGCCACCTGTCAGCTCGAGCTTGACAAGACGAGTCCCGAAGCGAATCTCAACGCCGACTTGTCTAAGTCCAAACAGCATTTGCGCAACAAGCGCATTACCCATCACGAGTCTCGTGCCTCGGGAGTATGAAAGACGGTCGAGCGCGTACCGCGTAATCAACCGCCCGGTTCGGACGAACGCTGGCCAAGACCGGTAGCGTTGAACAAGGGCCTGTACATCCGCTTTGCCCGCCATCATCCCGCCAAGGAGAAGAAAGTCTTTTAGCGGCGGACGAACCCTATTGAAGTCTGGTCCAAGGCGGCGCCCATCGAACTCAGCCGGCGAAATCGCCCGCCCACACATTGCAGCGCCCGGCCGTTCGAGATAGTCAGGATGGCGGCCGGAGCTAACAAAGGCTAGCCCACATCGAGCCTCGAGGAACGCTATGGCGTCGTCGGCCGTCTCAAGAAACGCTTCCCGACGGCCTAGATGGTCGTCCGGTCCAATCAAACCATCCAGATACTCACGAGCGGCTTGCACCGTGTCGTCATGACCGGCAGCCCGCCCATGACGGTTCCCAGGTAACCAAAGCGTGCCAGCAGACGTTGAAGTCGTTCCACCGACCTGTTCGGTCGCCTCGCACAGCAGGACACTGAGCCCGTTATGTGCAGCAGTAAGCGCGGCAGTCATACCGCCGGCACCTGCACCACACACCACAACATCGTATTCAGCCATATTTCTGAGTCACGGTCGGCAAAGTCATCACACGAGGTGCCACTGGAGCAGTGAGAACGACGGCGCAACCTCCGGGTGATGTTCAAAAACCCCTTTCACCTCCGAGCCGATAGCCACCTCTTGCATCGGGTCGCCCAGAAGATTTCCGACGAGTCGGACATTACCGGCTTGCGGCAATTCAACGATTACCGCCAGATAAGGCGGGTGGCCGGATAGTGCGTCGTGAGACGCATGCCAGACGCGTTCCCAGCTGTAGATGAGGCCGCGTGGCCTCACTTCCTGCCAGCCAGGGTCGAACCGGTGGCAACGGTGACAGAGCCATTCAGGGCCAAACTGCCACGTCTCGCAGATTGGGCAACGCTGGATGAGCAAGCGGCTCTCGCGCAGACCATTCCAGTACGGCGCCGAAAGGCCATCGGGTTCGGGAACCGGAATGGGCAAGCCCGGCGGGAGGTATGGAGTGTTGATGGCTTCGTGGGTCATCGTGCTGCCTCTTCCGATGCCAGAAGCAGATTGCTTACTGGGGTAACCATGGGCCCGCCGATGACAAGCGCGACATCGTTCTTCGGTGCCTGGTTGCACGATGTCCCGCGAATCTGGCGAACTGCTTCCAGAACCAGTTCGAACCCGTGCATGTAGCACTCGGCAAGGTTCCCGCCACTGGTGTTCAGCGGGAGTTTTCCCGAGGGCGCCATGAGATTTTCCAAGGTCAGGAACTCGTTTGCTTCTTCCGGCCTAAAGAATCCATGTTCTGCAAGCGCCATCACGACGCCACCGGTGAAGTTCTCATAACTCTGCACCACGCCAACGTCGCTCGGTCCAACGCCCGCCATACGGAACAGGTCAGGCGCAACCGTGTCGAAGCTCGCACTGCCGTACAACGGCGAGTTGTGAGGAATCGCTCCGGTTCGATAGCCGGAACCTGAGGCGGCTCCCAGGATGTAGGCCGCTTTGCCGGGAAACTCCTTGGCGCGCTCTGCTGGCACGAGAATCAGTGCCGCGGCGCCGTCGTTCTCCATGCAGCAGTCGTACAGGTGGAATGGCTCGGCAATCCATCGAGACTCGTCGTACTTCGCTTCGCTGAGCGGCTTCCCGTACATGACCGCACGCGGATTTGACTGCGCGTGGTGATACGACGCGAGGGCGATGGCGCGAAGCGCTTCCTGGCGAACGCCGTGGTCATGCATGAACCGTTGGACGCGCATCGCAAAACGCTGCGGCGGCGCTAATACGCCATAAGGCATGAGATACGCCTTCTCACCGGAAATCGTGTCGATGCCGGCTGTGCGTCCGAAGCGGCCAAACTCACCTTGAGCAAGCGAGCGAAAGACCACCACGCAGTCTGCCAGGCCTGCTTGAATGGAGGCCGCACCGTTTGCCACGGCACCGCAACAACCGCCTCCTCCGCCACCCCATTGCATGGTGGTCGCGCGCAGTCTCGGAAGCCCCAGCGCAGCAGCAATCCTTGAGGGTTCGCTGCGGTCATCGCTGAAGGACGAGAAGCCGTCAATCTCGCGCGGGTTGATGCCGGCATCCTGGCAAGCGGCCAGGATTGCCTGGAGAGCAAGCTTAAACTCGCTATCGGGCGACTTGCCATGCCTGTAATACTGGCTCTCGCCAATCCCGATGACCGCGACCTCGCCCTTTAGAGTTCTGGTCACGATGCAGATTCCTTGGACAGCGCTCGTTGGTCTGCGCCCAGTGCGCCGGCGGACCGAAGTTCTTCGACCCTGCCATCGTCGTAGCCAAGCACGTCGCGAAGAACTTCGACAGTGTGCTGTCCCACGGCTGGCGCTGGAACGGGGTCGACCATGGGCGTCTCGCTATAGCGAATCGGCGAAGCGATATTGGGAACCCATCCCACCTTGGGATGCGGAATACGGCTAACAATTCGACGTTCTCTGGCTTCGGGCGAGCGAATCGCATCACCCACGCTGCGTACTTCACCACAGGGAACGCCAGCGGAACGCATGAGGCCCTGCCAGTGGCTCCACGGATGTTCGGCGAATGCCTGCCCGAGAATCCCGAACAGTTCCTCGCGGCGCGCGCGGCGCAGGTCGCCAGTCGCATAATTGGGGTCTGCCGCCAGGTCCTGGCGTCCAATGACCTGGGTCATCAGGCGTTGGAAGATGCCGTTGTTGCCTGAGTTGATGTAGAACGAGCGGTCCTTCGCCTTGAAGACGCCGGACGGACACGTGTCGGGGCTCGTGTTGCCATGGCGTTGAGGGTCAGCACCGCTGAACAAGTGCTGCATCGGGGCATAGCCCGTCATCAATACAGCGTTGTCGAACAGCGCGATTTCAACCGCTTGGCCCTTGCCAGACTTTTCACGCGAAAAGAGCGCGCCCAAGATGGCGTTGCAAGCCATCATGGCCGTACTGATGTCCATGACCGGCGACAACGCCCGCACCCCTTCGCGGTCGGCATAGCCATTCATCGACACGAAGCCACTTTCCGCTTGAGCAACGGGGTCGAAACCAAGGCGGTCGGAGTATTCGCCGCTGCGGCCATATGCCGATACCGAACAATAGACGAGGCGCGGGTGCTTGCAACTCGCATAGTCGAGACCGAAGCGCTCCATTACGCCCGTCGAGAAGTTTTCGACGACAACGTCCGCGCTCGCAATGAGCTCACGCGCAACTGCGAGCCCTTCGGGCGTCTTCAGGTCAATGGCAATGCTTCGCTTGTTGCGATTCGACCAGAGAAAAGGCGCGCCTTGCCCAAGCTCGGGATTGATAGGCGGATATTGGCGAAAGTCATCACCGCGGCCTGGGGCTTCGATTTTGATAACGTCTGCCCCCATATCGGCCAGCATCATCGTAGCGAAAGGGCCTGCAATGAAATGTGTAAAGTCCACCACCCGAATGCCAGATAGTGCCGTCGGCGCGTCTTTCGGCCGAGACTCGTGCTCGGGAAATTCTTCGGCAAACGTTGAAAGCATGAGGTCTCCTAATCGCGAAGCGCGTTCTATCGCACACTTGGCTTCGCAGCCAAGGGCATTTAAAGGTCCAGAACCAGGGTTGGCGAAGACGACCCGGAGCAACACACCATAATTGCTGAGTTGCTGGCCTTCTCTTCGTCAGTCAGAAAGTCGTCGCGATGGTCTGGCACGCCGTCGACGACGCCCGTTCGGCACGTCCCACAAACACCCGCGGAGCACGCATACTGTACGTTCACGCCTTCATCCAGCAGCACATCCAGAATGGTCTTACCTGTGGGGACCGGGATGCGGCGACCGCAACGTTTTAAGACGACCTCGAAGCCCCCTTCCGTTGCGGACTCGCTTGCAGCGGCGAAACGCTCGAAGTGGACTTGCTCTGGCGGAAGAGACGAGCACGCCTCAATGAAGCCGTCGACCATTCCGCGTGGCCCGCAGCAGTAAAAGTGCGTCCCGGCGGGCGATTGCGCGATGATGCGACGAAGGTCCACCCTGGTACCTTCGTTCTCGAGGTGCATCGTCACGCGCGCGTCGGCCTCCGGAAGAAGCGCGAGCTCCTCGGCGTAGGCAGCACGAGCGCGATGTCGTGCCGCAAAATGCAATCGCCAATGCGCACCCAGGCGCTCAAGCCGCCGAATCATCGGGACTACAGGCGTGATGCCGATGCCACCGCAGAAGAAGACCGAGTTCGCTGCGCTTTCGCACAGCGGAAAGTCGTTCATTGGAGCGGAAATCGTAAAGCGGTCACCAACCCGGGGCGTGCCATGCATCCATAGCGACCCTCCTCGGCCCGACGCTTCGCGCTGAACGGCGATCACGTATCGATGTCGCTCATGCGGGTCGTTCACAAGCGAGTAGCTTCGCACCCGATTTTCCGGAAGATAAAGGTCGATGTGTGCCCCTGCTTCAAATGCAGGAAGCAGCGGCGCGTCAAGTGGGCGGAATTCGAACGAAGCGACGTCGTCGGCTTCAAGCCGAATCTGCACAAGACGGACATCGATTCGCTCGGCGTTAGGCTGGGTCATGATGGATAGGCGATGAACGTTCGACAGTTACGGGGTGTAGCCAAAATCAGCGCCGAGACGCGCTTTCATGAATTCGGCGCCGTCTTCCATCCACGTTGCGCCAGCCGGAAGCGTGAGCGAAACAGCGCGTACCATCCACAGGTCCGGGTTATCCAGCGGCACTGGAGACGTGCGCTCGGAAGTCAGTTTCCGGATGTTCTCGAGCATGAGTCGCCGCGTCATCGCAACGCCTGTGTCGCTAATGCCGAGATTTTCTTTGCGTCGGTCGTAGATTGGCGCAACGCCCGATTGGCATGCGGCGTCTTGCACCCACAAGCCAGGCAGCCCCGAGAACCACGTCTTCGTCTGCGCGTCATAGTTAAACAGGAAGCCTGATTCGAGGTTGAACCTGGTCCAGTATTTGGCGTACGGCTGAGAGACAGGACGCGGAGCAAACGCATCTTTACTCGCGTGACCAGTCTCACGACCGCCGTATCCTTCTTCGAACACCTTGCGGGACTTCTCGTAAAGCGGCGCTGCCGGCGTGTACGAGAACATCAGGCAAAGCGTGTTCTCGTCGTCAAGAGGCACCCACGCATGACCGCTCAGCTCCGGGTATTTCGACTGAGGCGGCACGAGCGTGTAAAACGGGAAGAGAAACTGATTCACGCGCCAGTAGCAGTTCGACTCATTGAGCATGCGACGCGATGCAATGCTGATTCCAAAATCCCGACGCTTGCACTCGAAGACCGGACGCAGGTCTTTCTTCGCGGTCCAATCGTTTATTGAGCCTTGCGAATCGATTCGTCCATGGAGAATCGGCGCATGAGCAGAGTCGATTTCCCCCTCTACCGCCTGCAACCAGTTGCACTCCTGGACTCGGAAGCTGAAATGGACGTTTTCAGGTGGAACCATATTCCACTCGAGGGCGGGCAGCGGCGGCAGCGAGTCACGCGGCGCCTCACCCATGTACGCCCAAACAATTCCATTGCGTTCCTGACACGGATAGTTCTTGATACGGACCTTCTCTTTCAGGCGGCTCTCCTCGGGCTCGGCCGGTGTGTCGATGACGCGACCGTCGACCCCGAACTGCCAGCCGTGATACACGCAGCGCAAACCACACTTCTCATTGCGACCAAAAACCAGCGGCGCACCACGATGCGGGCACGCGTGGTCAATGAGGCCAACGCGCCCTTCGCTGTCACGAAACGCCAGCAAGTCTTCGCCTAGCAGTCGCACCCGCTGCGGCTCGCCGTCTGCCACCAGGTCGGACGAAGGAAGGAAGGGAAGCCAGAACAAACGCATGAACTGGCCGGTGGGAGTGCCAGGACCGACGCGCACCAGAGTTTCATTGTCTTCATGAGAAAGCATTGTGGGTCTCCACATCTACGTAATTGGTGGGACCAATTTACGACACGATTCGTCCTAAGTCAACATCAAACGAAGGTAGACGCAACAACCTTCGCCATCAATAGCAGACTTCGGTAGCGACACAAAGAAACTATATATCGTTGATTTATCACATTATTTTTCGCGATAGCCCTTCATAAAACACGTCTGCACCGGCTACGACGATGGCGCTGATAGGGATTTCCCGAGCTTGGTCAAATTCTGAATAAAAATTATATTTGCACCTACCAATTTGGACCAACCAGATACGCGAAATGTTCGGAGGAGACGTGTCCCTAACATCACGAACGACCATCTCGGCACAAGTCGACGACGGCCAAAACGCGGCGGCTACAGATGTCGATGGCGCCCGCACCGTCTCCCGAATCGGGCGCAGGTTGATGTGGTATTTGATTGCTTTGTATGTCGTTTCGGTCCTTGACCGCGGCAATCTCAGCTTCGCCTCATTCTCAATGAACAGGGAGCTGGGCCTTACGCCTCAGATGTACAGCATCGGCTTGGGTATCTTGTTTCTCGGATACTCAATCTTCGAAGTACCCAGCAACCTGGCTTTGGCGCGATACGGCGCCCGAATAACGCTCACACGAATCGCGGTGCTCTTTGGATTGGTCACCATGTCAATGGCGTTCGTGACGGGGCCACTCAGCTTTTACACCGTGCGAGCACTGCTCGGGATTGCAGAGGCCGGTCTAACGCCCGGCGTTTTCCTGTTTCTAAGCTATTGGATTCCAGAAAACTTCCGCGCCAGATACAACGCAATATTCTCCTACTCGATTCCCGCGGCGTACGTGCTGGCGTCCTTAGTGTCCGGCGCAATCCTGCAACTCGATGGAACGTTTGGCATTCCTGGATGGAAGTGGCTCTTCGTTCTCGAGGGGTTGCCTGCCGTGTCGCTCGGCATCTTCGGCGCGTTCTATCTGACCGACCGCCCCGACCATGCGAAGTGGCTATCGAAGGAGGAGAAGCTCTGGTTGGCGCGAGAGCTCGACAGCGCCAGGTCGACCAAGTCTCCTGCTCATGAGCTGAACACTGTCGCAGTGCTCCGCCAGCCGACGCTTTGGATTCTTATCCTTGGATACGTCGGCATATTTTGTGGAAACGCGACCATTGGAGCGTGGCTTCCGCAGATTCTTCACCTCCATGGAGTGTCCTTGAAGAGCATTGGGGTAGTAGCGGCTCTCCCTCCGCTCGCTGGCATGATTGGCATGACCTTGTTGTCTCGTCGCTCTGACCATCGCAAGGAGCGCATTGGACACACGGTTGCGTGCATGGTCATCGCTGCACTCGGCTATGGCATTGTCGCGATGGCCGACAGCCTACCGGGCGCTCTCGTCGGCTTCATGCTCGCAAATATCGGCGTATATGCGTCTCTGGCAATTTTCTGGTCGATTCCACAGACCTACCTCCCTCAAAAGTCAAGGCCTGCAGTCATTGCAGTGATTAGCTCTTTCGGGGCTATCGGAGGCGGCTGGGTCGCTCCACTTCTGATTGGACGCGTTCAGCAGGTGACACACAGCCTTCCCGCAGGCATGGTCGTGGTTGCCGTGCTCTTTCTGTTATCTGCTGTTTGCGTGCTTTTCGCCGGCCGACGCATGGCCGCTCAAGCTTAAAAGGAGTCTCAATGAGTAAAGCAGGACCCTTGACTGGGCTGAAAGTCGTCGAATTCGGCGCGATTGGTCCGGTTCCTTTTTGCGCGATGCTACTCGCTGATATGGGCGCGGATATCGTTCAAATCACACGCCCGACGACGATTGTCCGCGACCAGGACTTCATGCTAAGAGGGAGGCGCTTTGTCTCGCTAGACCTTAAGCGCGCCGAAGACCGAGATGAAGCGTTACAGCTCGTATCGGTTGCAGACGTGGTTCTCGAGGGCAATCGCCCTGGCGTGATGGAAAAGTTGGGACTTGGCCCGGACGTCTGCCTTGAACTGAACCCGAAGCTCGTTTACGGGCGCATGACGGGATGGGGACAGGACGGCCCGCTGGCTCTGCGGGCAGGTCACGACATCAATTACATCGCCCTTACCGGGGCGCTTGATGCCATCGGCACTGAGCAACGACCGGTCGTTCCGCTCAACCTTGTTGGGGACTATGGTGGCGGTTCAATGTTCCTCGCCGTCGGAGTTCTCGCGGCCGTGTATGAGGCCCGCGACAGCGGCCAAGGTCAAGTAGTCGACGCGGCAATGGTCGATGGCGCGAGTTACCTCATGTCGCTGTTCTATCGCCTTCGCGCCCAGGAAAAATGGCAAGGGCCCCGCGGAACAAATGAACTAGACGGCGGTGCTCCATGGTACGACACCTATCGGACTTCCGATGACCGTTGGGTTGCCGTTGGTGCCATTGAAGAACAGTTTTGGCAGGAAATGCTGTCTAAGCTCGGAGTTGCGGCGTCTGACCTTCCCTCTCGAACCGATAAGGCTGGCTGGCCGACTATCCGCAGCAAACTCGCCGCGGTGTTCAGCAGCAAGTCCCGCGACCAATGGGTTGCCCATTTTGAGGACTCCGACGCCTGCGTCAGCCCCGTTTTGAGTATGGACGAAGCCCATCAGCACGACCATCTGAAGGCACGAGGTACATTTATGGAAGTCGACGGAGCAGTCCGGCCGGCAGCTGCACCTCGCTTCAGTCGCTCGCGAATTGCCCATAACGAAACAGACGTTACGAAGGTTCCTGTTCGAACTGCCATCGACTCGTGGCGTTGCGACGCTACCTAATCTTATACAAACAATATTTCGCAAGGGGGCAAAGCGACATGATTACAAGGATGCGCTACGGTACTGGCAGATAAGTTCCTATCCGAAATTGGCGTGCTGCAAATTACCGGGAAGAAGAAACGCTTTGACAAAGACCCCCTTACTGGTAAGGAGCGCTGGTTTGACGCCAAGCCGGCTAAGGTACGGCTGAAGGTGCGTACGCTCAATAAGTTGAAGGACGCAGCGGCTTAGACGTTGCGTCGTGATTCGCAGAAGCCCGCTTTGAGCGGGCTCTTTTTGTGGATTCATCGCGCCGCTTACCGCGACTTGTCCGAAATAGGCAAACCCCAAACAAGCAAAGCGCTTATGGGCGCAACGCAGTTGGCATACGGATGCGTATGGTCCATTTCCAGGACGAAGAATGCTACATACGCTTGAATCATCCGTTCTCGTTTTTGCCGACTTGCAGGCGAGGCTCATGCCGGCGATTGAAGATGGCTTACGGCAACGGCGATTGTTCGAATCGAGACTGTTAGAGCTGACGTGCCCGGCCGCCACTAAACAGTCGCACGATAACGAGCAAGACGACGGCCCCAATAAAGGCAGTTATCAGCGAGTGATAGGTGAAGAGCCCATCGCAAGCGCCGTTCCTGGGGAGCAGCACCCGTGTTGGCCGATGCATCACTGCTCCACCCGCGCTGGGGTGATTGCCCGCAATCTCCGACTCGCCATCCTTGCAAACTCTTCAACAACAGTTGCTTGTTAAATTCATTTGGCGGTTGCTGCACATGCTTGCGCGACAAGTTGCTCCTTGGAATCGAAGTGCCGATAAAACGCACCGTGGGTCAAACCCGCGACCGACATGATTTCCGCGACAGCGGTCGCTCGAATTCCGTTACGCGTAAAGGCCTGCGCGGCCACCTCAACGATTCGTTTATGCGTCTCCGCCGTTTCTGCCTTTGTCCTTTTCATGCCCTGACTCCTCTTTCACCAACTGGCACCTGCTCAACGAGCCGCCAATTGTTGGACTATCTGAATCAGACAATTTAGATTATACCTACAATCTAAATATTGACACTTTAGATGATGAGAATTATCTTAACGCCAAGATAGTGTCAACTCATCATCTAATCTCGAACTGGCTATTGGCCGGACAGGGAAGACTTCAGAGAGTGTGTCGACGCGTCGAGCGCAGCGCTGTGTGCCAGTCAGCGGTGCGGACATCTCCCAGACAAAACGAGGAATACGATGAATAACGGCATCAACCGGTCTGAGACCGGACCGACCGTCCCAAAACGCTCGAACCGACACGGCCTCAAAGTCAAGGTAGGCGCCGTAGCAGTGCTCCTCGCTATCGCAGCAGCAGGTGCGACGACGATGCATGCGAATGAGCACCCTTCAACCGCAAGCGCAGGGGTGCCGTCCGGACCGCCTGTCGTCGTCAGTGTGCCGTTGCAGCGCAATGTCGATACGAGGCTCGGTTTCCTGGGTCAGTTCTCGGCCATCGAGCACGTCGAACTGCGTGCTCAAGTTGGCGGAACCCTGATTGGCATCCATTTCAAGGACGGCGATATCGTCCACAAAGGTGACCTTCTCTTCGAGATTGACCCTGAGCCGTACCAGATCAAGCTCAGCGAAGCCACAGCGGAACTCGAAAGCGCGAACGCTCGACTCGACCTCGCATCGCGGGAGTTGACCCGTGCAGAGACACTGAAGAGCACCGATGCGGGCACCACGGAAAATGTCGAGCAGAGGACGGCTGAAAAGCTGTCAGCGGACGCGGCAGTGGACAACGCCAAAGCGCTCGTTCGTGATGCGAAGTTCGACCTCGACCGGTGCCGGATCACCGCCCCTTTCACTGGCCGGATTGGCAACCACCTGGTCTCGGTTGGCAACCTGATTGCTGGAAGCCGCGCGGCAAGCAGCCCGACCACATTGCTCACGACGCTCGTCTCACTCGACCCGATGTATCTCGACTTTGACATGAGCGAAGGCGACTACATGGCATTCATGCGCGAACGCGCGAAGCACAATGACCAGTCAGAAAACAGCGTTGATATCTCCCTTAGCGACGAAGTCAAGTACACACGCCAAGGCACGCTCAATTTTGTCGATAACTCGCTTGACCGCTCGAGCGGCACAATTCACGCGCGTGCCATCGTCTCCAACAGTGACCTTTTCCTCACGCCAGGTGGTTTCGCCCGCGCACGCCTCGCCATCTCGACACCGCAGGCCGCGTTGCTGGTGCCCGACGCTGTCGTTCTTCAAGACCAGTCTGATCACATCGTTTTGACGCTGGGTCCGGATAACGTCGTTACGCCGAAGCCGGTTCAGCTCGGCGACCTTCGCGATGGCCTGCGAGTCATTCGCTCGGGCCTCACACCGACCGACAAGGTAATTATCGACGGGCTGGTCAGCGCACGGCCGGGCTCGAAGGTCACGCCGCACGCGGGCACGATTGCGCCCACGGATCAAGGCTAAGGGGCACGACCATGAAACTCGCTCACTTCTTTATTGACCACCCTCGCTTTGCTGCGGTGCTCAGTATCTTCATCACGCTGTTCGGCCTGGTCACGCTGAACTTCCTGCCGGTGGCTCAGTACCCGAACATCGTCCCTCCTACGGTTCAGGTCACGACCTCCTATCCCGGCGCTTCGGCCGACACCATTGCACGCACCGTTGCGACACCGCTTGAGCAAGCCATCAACGGCGTCGAAAACATGGACTACATCAGTAGTCAATCGACGGGCAATGGTGCTATCAGCATCACTGTGACGTTCAAGATTGGCACTGACATGAACGTCGCCCAGATGCTCACGGAAAACCGCGTGCAGGACACACTGTCTCGCCTTCCAGACGAAGTTCAGCGTCAGGGTGTTTCGGTCAAGAAGACGATTCCGGCAATCCTGCTCGGCATTCATCCGTACTCGCCCGATGGGTCGCGCGATGCGCAGTACCTCTCGAACTACATGATCCTTCACGTGAAGGACGAAATCGCCCGGCTCCCGGGTGTGTCGGACATCACGTCGACGGGTGAGCGGCAGTTTGCGATGCGCATCTGGATTGACCCCGACAAAGCGGCCGCCTACAACATCAGTGGCAACGAAATCCTTGCGGCGTTGCGCGCGCAAAACGCCCAGGTGTCCGCAGGCACGCTGAACGACCCGACGACACGTGGCAGCGGTGCGTACCAGATCAGTGTTGAAGCACTGGGGCGACTCACCACGCCCGATCAGTTCAACGACATCATCGTCAAGTCGGACGGCGACGGGCGCGTGACCCGCATCCGCGATATCGGCCGCGTCGAACTGGGTTCGACCGACTACGGCACATTCGCTTACCAGGACAAGAGCCCGTCGGCACCGTCGTGGGTTTATGCGGTACCGGGCTCCAACGTGGTCACGGTCGAACACGAGGTGCTCGACAAGATGACGGAGCTCAAAAAGAGCTTCCCGCCGGGGATGGACTACAAGATTGTGTACGACCCCACGACGTTCGTCAGCCAGTCGATTGATGAGGTCATCAAGACCATCTTTATCGCTATCGCGCTCGTGGTCGGCGTGGTGTATGTATTCCTGCAAAGCTGGCGAGCAACCGTCATTCCGGTGATTGCGATTCCCGTGTCGCTGATGGGCACTTTTACGATCCTCGGCGCGCTGGGTATCTCCATCAACAATCTGTCTTTGTTTGGACTTGTCCTCGCAGTGGGCATCGTGGTCGACGATGCGATCGTTGTCGTGGAGAACGTCGAGCGCAATATTCGTCTGGGTATGTCGCCATACGAGGCCGCGCACCGCACGATGGACGAGGTGTCGGAAGCGCTGATTGCAATTGCGCTCACGCTTTGCGCAGTGTTCGTGCCGGCCGCCTTCATCTCCGGTATTTCGGGTCTGTTCTTCAAGCAGTTCGCCACGACGATTGCCGCATCGACCATCATTTCGTGCTTCGTTTCGCTGACGTTGAGTCCCGCGCTGTGCGCCATTCTGCTCAAGCCACATGCAGCAGGCCACGGCCATGAAGAACCACGCGGTATCAATCGGCTGGTGCAACGCGGGTTCAGCAGGTTCAACGCCGGATTCGAATGGCTGTCGTCGAACTACGGCCGCATGACTGGACGTTTTGTCCGTGCTACTTCTGTAGTTCTGGTCGCCTACGTCGTACTGATTTCGATTACCGGCTTTCAGTTCTCGACGATGAGCACGGGCTTTATTCCCGAGCAGGACCAGGGCTATCTGGCTGCAGTGGTTCAGTTGCCGCCAGGCTCGAGCCTTGAGCGTACCGACAAGGTCGTGAAGGAAGTCAACGACATCATCCTCGGCACGCCGGGTATTGAACACACGTCGCCGCTCAGCGGCTTCGATGTGACCACTCAGACGAATGCACCGAATAGCGGGACGGTCTACATCGGCCTGCCATCGTTGTACGGGCATCACATCCCCGGCGTCAATGCCGCAGAGATGATTCGACGGTTACGCGAGCGTCTGAAGGGGGTCAACGATGCGTTTGTCCTCGTCGTGCAACCGCCGCCCGTGCAGGGTCTCGGCAGCCCGGGCGGGTTCAAGCTGATGCTCGAAGACCGTGGTGGCATCGGGCCTGAGGCACTCGCCAAAGCGGCCAACACGCTGGTCAATGCAGCGAACCATGACGCGGATTTTGCAGGCGCATTCACGCTCTTCAATGTTGGCGCGCCGTCTTTGTATGCGGACATCGATCGTCTGAAGGCCGAAAAGGTCGGGCTCACGCCAACCGATGTGTTCTCGACGCTCCAGCTGTATCTGGGTTCGCAGTACGTCAACGATTTCAACTATCTGGGCCGGACGTTCCAGGTGTTCGCTCAAGGCGACCAGGCATTCCGTCAAACACCCGAAGACGTCCTGCGACTTAAAGTACGCAATGCGTCTGGCGAGATGGTCCCCGTAGGAACGGTGGCAACCTTGCGTGAAAAGACGACACCGTATCGCGTGCCTCGCTACAACCTCTACCCCGCAGCGGAAGTGCAAGGGATTGCCGCGCCCGGTGTCGCTTCTGGCGTCGCGCTCAAGCGTATGGAAGAACTCGCGACGCAGGTGCTTCCTCCAGGCGTGACGTTCGAGTGGACCGATCTGGCGCACCAGCAGCAACTGCCGCATACGCCGACGCTGGCCATCTTCGCCGCAGCCGCACTGTGCGTGTTCCTCGTGCTCGCGGCCCAGTACGAGAGCTGGAAGATGCCGCTTGCGATTGTGCTGATTGTGCCGATGTGTCTGCTCGCGTCGTCGACGGGTCTTCACGTCCGAGGCATGCCTATCGATATCCTCGCTCAAATCGGCTTCGTCGTGCTGGTGGGTTTGGCGGTCAAGAACGCAATTCTGATTGTCGAGTTCGCCCGTCAACGTGAGAGCCATGGCGAGGAGACAGAAGATGCTGCCGTGAGCGCTGCAAAGACGCGCCTGCGTCCGATTCTGATGACTTCGTTCGCGTTCATTCTGGGCGTGGTTCCGCTCGCCGTCGCAACGGGCGCGGGGGCTGAAATGCGTCAATCGCTCGGAACAGCCGTGCTCTTTGGAATGATGGGAGTGACTGTGTTCGGGCTCCTGTTCACTCCGGCTATCTACACCTTTATCCGGAAGTTCAGCATTCGCGGCTCGAATAAGACGTTCAGTCCGAAGCTTTCCAGCGAGAGTGCAAAATGATTCGCATCGCTACCATGACGCCGAGGACGTACCTTGCGAGCCTTCTGCTCGGCGCAACTTTGACGGGCTGCGCCGTCGGTCCTGACTACGTGGCCCCGAAGCCGGAACTCGCAGCCTTCCATAACCTCGAAGGCGCCGCTGCGCCGCAGGGCGTGCGCACGCCGCCACTCGACCAATGGTGGACGGGCTTCAGTGACCCGATGCTGGTCACCGTGGTGCAACGCGCTCTGGCGCAGAATCTGGACCTGGCTGCTGCACTCGCTCGAGTACGGCAAGCGCGGGCAGCGGCCTCAGGCGCCGGCGCTAACCTGTTGCCGACCGTCGACCTCGATGCTTCCGCGACTGCTGAGCACCAGAGCAACCGCGGCGAAATCGGCTCGCTCGCTTCGGGCTTTCCGGGCTACTCACGGTCCATTCACGAATACACGCTCGGACCCGCCGCAAGCTGGGAAATCGACCTTTTCGGCGGCCTGCGGCGCGAAGCCACCGCGTCGCTCGAGGAAGCGCAGGCGGCAGAAGCCGACCAGGCGGGCACACGGGTGACGGTCGCTGCCGATGCGGCAGACGCTTATCTTCAGATACGGGGCTATCAGGCCCGGCTTGCAGTCGCCGACGACCAGATTAAAACCGACGAGCACCTGCTGCAGCTCGTTAGCGACCGACACAACGCGGGTTCAGCCACCGGCCGGGAAATCGCGCAGGCTGACGCACTGCTCAAGCAGGCAATAGCGAGTGTTCCGCCATTGCGCATCGGACTTGAGCAACAGTTGAACCGCCTGGATGTCCTGATGGGGGCGCAACCGGGAACCTACGCACGCGAGCTTGGCGCGCCGCAAGAGATTCCGTCCGTGCCTGCAATTCCTGGCGACAACACGCCTGTCGACATGCTGCGCCGTCGCCCCGATGTCATTGCTGCGGAACGACGGCTCGCGGCCTCGAACGAACACATTGGCGCCGCAATATCCGACTATTACCCCAAGATTTCGCTTTCGGGTGCGCTGGGTCTCGATAGCCTGGGCACGAGTCACATGTTCAGTGCCTCGGCATTTCAGGCGGTGGGCGGTGGCGCCCTGCGCTGGCGGTTGTTCGATTTCGGCAAGGTTGATGCCGAAGTTCAGCAAACCAAGGGAGCAAACGCGGAAGCACTGGCGGTCTATCGCCAATCCGTTTTGCATGCTGCCGAAGACGTCGAGAACGCGTTGATTACCCTGTCGCAGACTGAAGTTCGCGCCGCCGAAATTCAGGACCAGGTGCAAGCGCTGACCAAGGCGCGCGACCTTTCGGAACAGGCGTATCGTGCAGGTTCAATCACGCTGACGGACGTTCTGGACGCTGATAGTCAACTGCTTACAGCGCGGGATGAACTCGATTCCAATCGGGCAGATGCTGCCCGAGCAGCCGTAGGGGTCTATCGAGCGCTCGGCGGTGGGTGGGAGCCGGTGGCTGCAGCGCCGATGCATCAGAGTTAGCAGGCCTCGCGGTGCTGAGGCGACAGCTGTAGGCGGCAATCCACCGCTTACAGATCTCCCTCACGAAGGGGACCTTTGCCAGCTCAACTTGCCTCGCCTTTTCCGCGCGACTGGGAAGAAACACTCGCCTGCATTTCGCAAAAAGACCGCCCTGCTCGGCGGTCTTTTTTGCGTTGCTAAACAGGAGCCGTTCGGCGACTGTCCTCCAAGATCTAGAGCAGCGCCACGACCCGCACGTCTCCCTGTTCCGCGGACGCCACCACTTTGCCCGCCACTCGCCGGAACGTGATGGTCACGCTCGAATCGCCGACGCGCATATCGCCGATTTCCAGCCAGTCGATACCATCCGGCAGCATCGGCTGCTCGATCACCACCTCGCGCTTCGCAGCATCCACGGTAACGCCGAGGCAAGCTTCGAGCATCATGAACGGCGAGCCCGCCGCCCACGCTTGCGGCAGGCACGCCACCGGGTAAGCGGTAGGCGGCTCGCCGCGCCGGCGCGGAAAACCGCAAAACAGTTCCGGCAAGCGCATGTCGAAATTGACCGCCGCCTGGAACAACGCCTGCAACAGCTTCACCGCCGTTGCCTTGCCACCGTAACGCGCCACGCCACGGGCGCACAAGGCATTGTCATGCGGCCAGACTGAGCCGTTGTGATAGGCCATTGGATTGAAGCGCGCCTGCCCGGCAGCTAGCGTGCGCACGCCCCACCCCGTGTGGAAGAGCGTTGATTCGAGACCACGTACCACGGCCTCGCCGCGCTCGCGCGAAGGTAGACCGAAGGCCAGCAGATGGCCCGCGTTGGAGGCCATTACGCGGCAGAGTTCACCGTGACCATCCAGCGCGATGCCGTAGAAGCCGGATTCTTCCATCCAGTACTTCTCTTCCACGCATTTCCGAATCCCACTCGCGCGTTCCTTGTAACCCTTGGCATCGTCGTGCTGGCCGCGCAGGGTGGCGAAGTGCGCCATCGTGTCGAAGGCGGCGCTGGCGTAAGCCTGCACTTCGACCAGTGCAATTGGACCATCGGGGAAACGCCCGTCTGCATGAAAGACGGAATCGTGACTGTCTTTCCAGCCCTGATTCGCAAGGCCACCATCCGATTCGCGCTGATAGTCGAGCAGGCCGTAGCGGTTTTTGTCGCACACGCCCGACACCCACTGCGCTGCGCGCACAAGCGCGGGCCACAGTTCGTCGATCAGTGCCACGTCGTTGGTACGCGCGACGTAGGCGCCTGCCAGCACAATAAAGAGCGGCGTGGAGTCGACGCCACCGTAATACAGCGCGAACGGAACTTCGCCGGTGGCCGCCATTTCGCTCTTGCGCATTTCGTGCATGATCTTGCCGACCGCCGCGTCACGGAATGCCGAATTCTCACGCGCCTGATGCTCGGCCAAAAAGCGCAACACGCCGCGCGCAAGACCCGGTTGCAACCACAACGTCTGCAACGAGGTAATCAACGCATCGCGACCAAACGGGGTCGAAAACCACGGAATGCCCGCATAAGGGTAAGGACCGGTTTCGAGATCCGTGGTGAGCAATCCGAGGTCGGCCAGCGAGCGGTCGATCCATGCGTTAAAGAGTGGATTGCTGGAGCGAACACGCGCGGTGGCCCGGCGCCGCTCGCGCATCACCAGGTGGGCGTCGACCAGCGCCGCGCGCACGGCGGCCC
>NZ_JBAURZ010000236.1:0-14247 GCF_049581445.1 Paraburkholderia sp.
GCAACCGGGCAGGCGGGCGCGGCTCCTAGCGCGGCGTCGGGTTCGGCGGCGACCAATGCCGGCGTGGCGAACGGAAATCCGGCGACGGACACAGGCCTGGATTTGTCTTCGACGAACCTTGGCATTGCGGCGGCAATCGGTGCGGCTCTGGTGGCCTTGTTGGCCGGCTGGGGGATGCGGCGACGCAAACGTGCAGCTGGCGCTGCGGAGGCTGCTGATGCGGCTGTATCCGCGCGCGCTGCGGCGGTGGTGACGGCGGTGCCTTCGGAGGATGGTGAGGATAGAGGCGTCGAAGCGTTCACGGGTGACATTGCGGCTTTTGATGAGCCGGCGCAACGTCGGGTAGCAGGTGGCGAGGCGGTCCAGGCCGGTGTAATGGCGCGCGAAGCGAATGCGCAAGAAGTTGCGCAGGAATCGGCAGCGCGCGAAGCGGGGGAACTTGAGGCGACGGGCCACGCAGCGGAGCAGCACGCAAGCACGCGCGAAGTGACGGCTCACGAGGGGGCAGTGCGGGAGGTGGAGGGGCACGACCTAATGGCACACGACGTAGCGGCCCACGAAGCGGCTGCTTACGAAGAACCGGTCCACGAAGCAGCGGCACAAGAGGCAGCGGCCCACGAAGCAGCAGCACAAGACGTAGCAGCACAAGACGTAGCAGCACAAGAACCAGCAGCACCAGAGGCAGCAGCACAAGAGGCAGCAGCACGCGAAGCCGCATCACACGAAGCAGTGGCAAATGAGGCAACGGCACAAGACGCCGCTCCCCAACAACTTCCCGCCGATCATGCCAGCGTGTCGGACGGCTCGACGAGCCAATCACCGGCGTCAGCATCGCAAGAGCCCACGGCCTACGATCCCGACGCGTTCCCTGTGAACCGACCGGTGGAGCAAAGCGCTTCCGAGCCCGCACCAGTAGGTTTCGAACCTGCGGCCTTTGAGCACAAACGCGCCAACGGAACGCCAGAGCAAGCGTCACAGGATTTGGCGAAAGCCTCCGAGCAAGCGTCCGAAATCCCCTTGGAGTCAGTCCTAGATCATGACACCAAGGTGGGCGCTACATCCGCCGTACCACAGGAGCCGTTCACATCAACCGCTGAGTCCTCGGATAGCGACAAACAGGCCGAAATCCCAACCGGGAAGCAAGCGGCAGATACCGCATCGGAAGCAACTGCTCCCAACGAGCCGGCCTCTGGCTACGACCCGCTACACCCGCCAATCCACGTCGACGCGGCCGACGCAGAGCATCGCATTGAGCCCAACCACGGCCAGGCGCCGGTCGGAAGCGTCACGGCACCAGTTGAGTCGCCAGCCCTGAGCGGCGAAGATACGATTGCAGCCGCCGGATCGCACACGAACGGCGCGGCAGGCCACTGGGGCACGCCGGAAGCCTTCCCCTTGCCGGAGCCATTGGAGCCATTCCCGGCTGAACTGGGGGCGCCGAAGGGTTTCCCTCGTGAAGCCGTCGATGCATTCGGCAGTCTTGACCTCGGCTTGCCGCCTCGCCTGGATTCGGCAGCGTTGGAGCCGCGGCCGGTTTCGCTGGATAGACACCCGGTTGTCGACCCGGAGATCGCTGCTCAGCAAGCCTTGGCGTCGCGGCCTTCCGCGCCGCCCAAGGCCGCCGACGAAATCGCTGCCGGTACCGCTGGGGCAGGCGCTGTCGCAGGCCTCGGCGCAGCGCGTTTCGGTGCGCTGAACCTCGACTTCGATCTGGAGTTGCCGCCGAGTCCCGCGCTGCCGCTGCCGTTGTTCTCGCCGGAAGATCTCGGCAAGATCGCCCGCAATAAGCTCGATCTGGCCTCGGAGTACATCGAACTGGGCGATCTGGCCGGCGCGCGTTCGTTGATTCATGAAGTCATTGAGGCAAACGACGCCACCACGCGCTCTGAAGCGCGCGCGATGCTGTCGACGCTCGCACCGTTGTCATGACGCGTATCGCGCTAGGTATCCAGTACGACGGCTCGGCGTTTTACGGTTGGCAGTCGCAGCCGCACGGCAAGACGGTTCAGGACGAACTCGAGCGGGCCTTGCGCGAGTTTGCTCGGACACCGCTCCAAACTGTCGTGGCAGGGCGTACAGATACTGGCGTGCATGGCCTTGGACAGGTGGTGCATTTCGATACTGAACTCGAACGGACCGATTTCTCGTGGGTGCGCGGCACCAACGCATTTCTGCCGAAAAGCGTCGCGGTGCAGTGGGCAAAGCCGATGCCAGAGACGTTCCACGCGCGATTTTCCGCTTTCGAGCGGACCTATTTCTACGCGCTCTATGTGCATCCGGTGCGCTCGCCGATGTTGGCCGGGCGCGTCGGTTGGGTACATACCCCGCTTGACGTCGATGCCATGCGCGCCTCCGTGGCCTGTCTGATCGGCGACCACGATTTCTCCGCGTTTCGCTCATCGGAATGCCAGGCGAAGACCCCGGTCAAGCGTCTGCATCAAATCGACGTGCGGCAGCAAGGTGACTTCATTCACTTTCGCTTCCGCGCCAACGCATTTCTGCATCACATGGTGCGCAACCTGATGGGATGCCTGGTCGCGATCGGTCGCGGGCGTCATCCGGCCACGTGGATGGCCGAAGTACTGGCGAGCCACGACCGTAACCAGGCCGCTCCGACTTTCATGCCCGACGGGCTGTATCTCGCGCAGGTAGGCTATCCTGAGGAATTCGCGGTGCCTTCCGCGCAGTCAGGCAGCGTGCCGTGGAGCACTGTATGGACCGAATCATCGGAATCATGAATTCAAACCAGAACCAGTCGGCCGCAGATGAGACGCAGCAGAAGCAGGGTGCTGCGGATGCTGCCGTGCCCCATCGGACCCGCATCAAGCTGTGCGGCCTTTCCAAACCCGACGACGTCGCGCATGCCATCGATCTCGGTGCGGATGCGATCGGCCTTGTGTTTTATCCGCCAAGCCCGCGCTCGGTGAGCGTCGCGCAGGCGTTGGAACTGGTCAGGGACGTGCCGCCGTTCGTCTCGGTGGTGGGGTTGTTCGTGAACGCCACGCCCGACTGGATGCGCGAGGTGGCCAGCAATGTCCCGCTCACCTTGCTGCAGTTCCACGGTGACGAGAGCGCCGCTCAGTGCGAAGTGCTCGCCGGCGTTGCGGGTTTGCCTTGGTTGCGCGCTTTGCGTGTGGGGGCTGATACTCAGCAAGCCGATTTGGTAAAATCGGCGCTTAACTATGCAGCAGCCAGCGGCCTTCTGTTCGACACCCATGTCGAAGGCTATGGCGGCGGCGGGAAGGTTTTCGATTGGTCACTTATTCCAGCAGAGCTCGCGCGTCGGGCCGTTTTGAGTGGTGGGTTGAACGCGCAAAACGTCAGTGATGCGATTCATCGCGTGCGCCCGTACGCGGTCGATGTCTCGAGCGGCATCGAAGTAGCGGGCGCCAAGGGCGTGAAAGATCACGCCCGGATGGCGGCGTTCGTACGCGCAGTGCGCGCAGCGGACGCAGAGTGATTCGGCTGGCGCAGGCTTCGGACGAAGCGCGCCGGCCCACTGAGAAGAGTGACATCATGTATAACTTGCCCGATGAACGAGGCCATTTTGGCCAATTTGGCGGCGTGTTCGTCGCTGAAACGTTGGTTCACGCGCTCGACGAGCTGCGCGACGCCTACGCGAAGTATCAAAAAGACCCCGAATTCGTTGCTGAATATGAGCGCGAACTGAAGTATTTCGTCGGTCGTCCCTCCCCCATTTATCACGCGCAACGCTGGAGCGAAATGCTCGGCGGTGCCCAGATGTTCCTCAAGCGTGAGGATCTGAACCACACGGGCGCGCACAAGATCAATAACGTGATCGGCCAGGCGCTGCTCGCCAAGCGCATGGGCAAGAAGCGCGTGATTGCGGAAACGGGAGCCGGCCAGCACGGTGTGGCAACCGCCACGATCGCTGCACGCTTCGGCATGGAATGCGTCGTGTACATGGGCTCGGAAGACGTGCGCCGTCAGGCCGCCAACGTCTACCGCATGAAGCTGCTCGGCGCCACCGTCGTGCCAGTCGAATCCGGCTCGAAAACGCTGAAAGATTCCCTCAACGAAGCGATGCGCGACTGGGTGACCAACGTCGAAAGCACCTTTTACATCATCGGCACGGTTGCAGGTCCGCACCCCTATCCGATGATGGTGCGCGACTTCCAGCGCGTCATTGGCGACGAGTGCAAGGTGCAGATGCCGGAACTGGTCGGCCGTCAGCCCGACGCGGTGATTGCCTGCGTCGGCGGTGGATCGAACGCGATGGGCATCTTTTACCCATATATCGATGATAAATCCGTGCAGTTGATTGGCGTTGAAGCCGCCGGGGATGGCTTGGATACCGGGCGTCACGCGGCTTCGTTGATCGGCGGCAGCCCCGGCGTGCTGCACGGTAACCGCACCTATCTGTTACAGGACGCAAACGGCCAGATCATCGAGACGCATTCGGTGTCGGCAGGCCTGGACTATCCGGGCGTCGGCCCTGAGCACGCGTGGCTCAAGGACAGCGGTCGTGCGCAATACGTCGCTATCACCGACGAAGAGGCGCTCAAGGCGTTCCACGATTGCTGCCGGATCGAAGGCATCATTCCAGCACTCGAATCGAGTCACGCGCTCGCCTACGCGGCCAAACTCGCACCGACCCTGCCGAAGGACAAGTACCTTCTGGTGAATCTGTCGGGGCGCGGCGACAAGGACATGCACACGGTCGCTGAGCGATCGGGCATCACGTTCTGAGCGCCGCGACGATGCGCGACGAGTTCGACGAGCCGCAACCGGCAATCGAGGGCACTGAGGCTGAAACGGCCGAGGCCACCAAGGCACAGACACAAGCTAAAACGGCCAAGGCCAAAGCGACCGGAGCGCCAGCATTTGCGCTGCCGGCTGCTTTGCCTGTGGTACCTGCCGGTATTGACCTGTTGAACCGCGATTTTCTGACCGATGCAGCGAACCTGCCGGACGGTTCCATTGATCTGATCCTTGCCGATCCGCCATACGGGCTCGGCAAGGACTACGGAAACGACTCGGATATGCGCTCGGGCGATGACTTTATCGCCTGGACGCGTAGTTGGCTTGAACTGGCCATTCCAAAACTCAAGCCCAGCGGTTCGCTGTACATTTTTTGCACGTGGCAATACGCGCCGGAAATCTTCTGCTTCCTGAAGACGCACCTCACGATGGTCAACGAGATCATCTGGGACCGGCGTGTGCCCAGCATGGGTGGCACCACTCGCCGCTTCACGTCCGTGCATGACAACATCGGCTTTTTTGCGGTGTCGAAGGATTATTACTTCGATCTCGATCCCGTCCGCATCCCGTACGATGCCGTCACGAAGAAGGCGCGTTCGCGCAAGTTGTTCGAAGGCAGCAAGTGGCTGGAGCTTGGCTATAATCCGAAGGATGTCTGGTCGGTATCGCGACTGCATCGGCAACATGCCGAGCGTGTCGACCATCCGACCCAGAAACCGTTGGAAATTGTCGAGCGGATGGTGCTGGCCTCCTGCCCACCAGGCGGTCGAGTGCTTGACCCGTTTATGGGCAGCGGCACCACGGCAGTCGCCTGCGCACGCCAAGGGCGCGAATTCGTCGGCTATGAAATCAATGAAAGTTACTGCGCGATAGCGCGTGAACGCGTCAGCGCGGTCGCGCCGGCCGTCTCGGTTGAACCGGATGCGGCGATTGCGCCGCTCACGGCTGAAACCTGATTCGGCGGCCAATCGCGCAGAACACGCAGCGAACGGCGCCGAAAGGCGGCGAATGCGCAGCTAACTATTTTCGAGAAAATTTCCATGTCCCGTATCAAGAACACATTTTCGGCACTGGCCGCGCAGGGCAAGAAAGGGCTGATCCCGTTCATGACGGCAGGCGATCCGGACCCGGCTCGCACCGTCGAATTCATGCATGCACTCGCCGCGGGTGGTGCGGACGTGATCGAACTCGGCGTGCCTTTTTCGGACCCGATGGCCGATGGGCCGGTGATTCAGGCGTCGTCCGAGCGCGCATTGGCGCACGGCGTCTCGCTTCGCAGTGTGCTGGCGGACGTGAAGACCTTTCGGGAACGCGACGACAAGACGCCCGTGGTGTTGATGGGCTATGCCAATCCGATCGAGCGCATGGGCGCGGAAGCCTTTGCGGCTGCTGCGCGGGACGCTGGTGTGGATGGCGTGCTCGTTGTTGACTACCCACCGGAAGAGTCGGTAATCTTCGCCGAACAGATGCGATCTGCCGGTATCGATCCGATCTTCCTGCTCGCGCCCACTTCGACGGACGAGCGCATCGCGGAAGTCGGGAAAATCGCCAGCGGCTACGTGTATTACGTGTCGCTCAAGGGGGTCACCGGAGCGGCAAATCTGGACGTTTCCAGCATCGCGAGTAAAATCCCGGCCATCAAGTCGCGCGTCCCCCTGCCGGTGGGCGTCGGTTTTGGCATCCGGGACGCCCAGACAGCGAAGTCCGTGGCCGAAGTTTCCGATGCCGTCGTGATCGGCAGCCGTATCGTGCAATTACTCGAAAAAGCCACGCCGGACAAGGCCGCCGAGACGCTCACGCGCTTCGTTGCCGAAGTTCGCGAGGCGCTCGATAGCATCGGCGCGACCGCCCGATAATCGTTACTTTTTGTCTGCTGTATGCTGCGCGGCGGGTTCGTCCCCGCCGTTGCGCGTACCGAAGACTCAGGAAGGAATCAAGATGAGCTGGCTCGACAAGCTGCTGCCGCCGAAAATCAAGCAAACCGATCCGAAAAACCGCAAGGGCATTCCGGAAGGGCTGTGGATCAAGTGCCCGTCGTGCGAAGCGGTCCTGTACCGCAACGACGTCGAGGCCAATCTGCACGTTTGCCCGAAGTGCGACCATCACATGCGGATTGGCGCACGTGAGCGGCTCGACGGCTTGCTCGATCCGGAAGGCCGCTATGAAATCGGCCAGGAAATCCTGCCGGTCGACGCGCTGAAATTCAAGGACAGCCGCAAGTACCCGGATCGCCTGAAAGAGGCGATGGAAGAAACCGACGAAACTGACGCCATGGTTGTGATGGGCGGCGCGATTCACACGCTGCCGTGCGTGGTCGCCTGCTTCGAGTTTTCCTTCATGGGCGGCTCGATGGGTTCGGTAGTCGGAGAGCGTTTCGCCCGTGGCGCGCAGAACGCGCTCGAGCAGCAAGTGCCGTTCATCTGCTTCACCGCTTCGGGCGGCGCGCGGATGCAGGAAAGCTTGCTGTCGCTGATGCAGATGGCCAAGACCACGGCCATGCTGACCAAGCTGGCCGAAGCCAAACTGCCGTTCATCTCGGTACTGACCGATCCGACCATGGGCGGCGTGTCGGCCAGCTTCGCTTTCCTCGGCGACGTGGTGATTGCGGAACCGAAGGCGCTGATCGGCTTTGCCGGCCCGCGCGTGATTGAACAAACGGTGCGTGAAAAGCTGCCGGAAGGCTTCCAGCGCGCCGAATTCCTGTTGACGAAGGGCGCGGTCGACATGATTACCGACCGTCGCAAGCTGCGCGAAGAAATCGCCCGCCTGATGGCGCTGATGTCCCGCCAGCCGGCCGATGCCGTCGCCTAAGAGCCAGCCGCACAGCCAGCAACAAAACCGTGCCTGATGGCACGATCCAGAAAAAACAGCGCGCCGCGAGAGGTCATCAAGCGGCGCGCTGTCATTTCCGGGATAATCGCGGTCTCACGTTGCGCGAAACGCCAAAAGGATCATCCAAGGCGCCGCCGCAAGGACCGCAACAATCGCAGTTAGGTTGGCGGTAAGAAGTGCAGCATCCGCGACAACCCGCCATACCGCCTAACCGACGTAGCCGATGACCACCTTCCCCACTCTCGACGCGTGGCTCACGCATCTCGAATCCGCGCATCCGGTCGGTATCGACATGGGTCTGACACGGATCAGCCAGGTGCGCGACGCGCTGCAACTGTCGTTTGACTGTCCCATCATCACGGTGGGTGGGACGAACGGTAAGGGATCCACGTGCGCGATTCTCGAAACGATCCTGCTGCGCGCGGGCTACCGGGTCGGTTGCCATACGTCGCCGCATCTGCTTTCTTTCAACGAGCGGGCGCGGGTGAACGGCAAAGAGGCGAGCGACGCTGACCTGCTGCCGCATTTTGAAGCCGTCGAAACAGCGCGTTTGAGTCTGCCGGAACCGGTCTCGCTGACCTATTTCGAATTTACGACGCTGGCGATCATGAATCTGTTCGCCTCGCGCGGACTGGATGCGGTGATTTTCGAAGTGGGTCTGGGTGGACGTCTGGATGCGGTCAATATCCTCGACACCGATTGCGCGATTATCACCAGCATCGACATCGATCACACCGAATACCTCGGCGATACGCGCGAGAAGATCGCCTTCGAGAAGGCGGGTATTTTCCGCGCCGGGAAGCCAGCCATCTGCGCCGACCCCGTGCCGCCGCAGACTTTGATTGATCATGCGGAAAAGATCGGCGCCGATCTGTGGTTATTTGGCCGCGATTTCCGCTATGAAGGGCAGGCCGGCAGCGAGCGTCAGCAATGGAGCTACGTGGGCCGCACGATGCGCCGTTCGGCGCTTGCCTACCCAGCCCTGCGCGGCGCGAATCAGTTGATCAACACCTCGGCTGCGCTGGCCGGACTGGAAGCGCTGCGCGACCGGCTGCCGGTCTCCGCGCAGGATATCCGCCTGGGTCTGGCGAATGTGGAGTTGCCGGGACGCTTTCAGGTGCTGCCCGGCAAGCCGGCCATTGTGCTCGACGTGGGTCACAATCCGCACGCCGCCGCGGTGCTGACGCAAAATCTCGGCAATATGGGCTATTTTCCGTACACATACGCTGTGTTTGGCGCCATGCGTGACAAGGACATCGCCGGCGTGATCGAGCACATGAAGAGCGAGATCGATCACTGGTGTCTGTCCAGTCTACCCACGCCGCGCGCCGCTTCCGCGCAGGACCTGGAGGCTGTTTTGCGTGAATCCGGTGTCACGGATGGAGCGGATAGCAGCATCACGCGGTTCGATTCGCCAGCCGAGGCGTTCCAAGACGCGCTAAATCGAGCCTCGGAGAATGATAGAATCGTGGTTTTCGGCAGTTTCTATACGGTAGCCGGCGTGATGGCCTACCGTAAATCGCAGCAACACTGAACGCGCGGCAGCCTCGAACCAAGCCATTCATGGGTATTTTCTCGTTCGGCAAGAAAGACGACGCGCCCACCCGGCGCGGCGCAAATACCAGTTCCACCCGGGCCGCCCGTGGCGAGCGCGTGGAGCGGCGAACCCGCCGCACGGAACGGCCCGATGCCGATGCCATGCTGCTCGACCCCACGCTGCCTGAAAAGCAGCGCGCGCGCCGCCGCCTGGTCGGTGCCATCGCGATGGTGGTCGCAGCCGTGGTGATCCTGCCCATGGTGCTCGATTCGCACCCCAAGCCGGTGACTGACGACATCGCCATTGATATTCCTAACCGTCCGGCGCCCAAAATGAGCGCGGACGACGAAGACACGCAGGCAGGCGTAGCGCCGGACAATCCGGTGTCGCCTGAAACCAGCGCGACGTCCGCGCAATCGGCCACCGGCGGGATTGCGCCGGCTCCAGCGGCGCCTGCTGTCACCAATTCGACGAAGCAACCGGGCGCAACATCGGCCGCTACGACCAAGTCGAGCAAATCGCAAACGGCCGCGAATACGGCAAATGCCGCGCCTGCAACGGCGTTTGCGGCCCCGGCTAAACCAGCAAAAACGACGCCTGCTCCGACGCAAAGCGTCGCGAACGCGAACGCTTACAACAGCGCAAACAACGACGCGAACACCAGCGCCGCCGGCGCGGATGCCGATTCCGGCACCCCCGCGTCGCCGCCGGGCAGCCGTTTCGCAGTGCAGCTCGGTTCGTTCCCGGACGACGCCAACGCGAAAACATGGGCCGGCAAGTTGAAAGCAGCGGGAGTGCCCGCATATACCGAACGTCGGAAGCAAGCGGACGGCTCGACCGTCACGCTATTGCGGGCGGGTCCGTTTGCTGACCGCGCGGCTGCGTCGGCAGCCATCGCGAAGGTCCGCGCGGCCGGTCTGACGTCGGGTTCGAACAACGGCGTGGCACAGTAACCCGGTGATGTTCACTGCCTTCGACTACGCTGTAATGGCGGTGATCGGGTTGTCAGCCCTGCGGGGCACCTGGCGAGGGTTCCTCGCCGAGGTATTCGGGCTGATCGGCTGGATTGCAGCGTTTTTGATTGCCTGCCGCTTTGTCGGCTACGTCGTGCCATATATGCCGGTGAACTGGCCGGGCGGCGCGTTGACCCAGTGGCTGCTCGCTTTTGTGCTGCTGATTGTCGGCGTGATGCTGGTGGTGGGTGTGGCCAATGCGTTGCTGAGCCGGCTGGTGCAGGCAACGGGCTTGAGCGGCGTGGACCGCTCGCTCGGTTTGATGTTCGGCCTCGTACGCGGGGTCATCCTGGTGCTGATTCTGGTCGCCCTTGCTGGCCTGACCGAACTGCCCCAGCAGAAATTCTGGCGCGACGCCTTGCTGCGGCCCTACGCGGTCGAAGGCGTGCACCAACTGAAACCGCTGCTTCCGGAGACGCTCGCTGCTTACGTCCGCGTGTGACGATCAGATGAGCCGTTCAACGGAGCGAGCAGGACACCGGCGTTACCCGGATGCTTCCCCGGCACCGGCCGCCGTTACGACTTTCGTACCTTTGAAGGACATGCCATGTGCGGCATCGTAGGCGTAGTTTCCCAGTCCCCGGTCAATCAGCTGATCTATGACAGTCTGCTGCTGCTGCAACATCGCGGTCAGGACGCAGCGGGTATTGCAACGGCGGACGGTAGCAATTTCCACATGCATAAGGCCAACGGCATGGTGCGCGACGTGTTCCGCACGCGCAACATGCGTAGCCTGCCCGGCACGACCGGCATTGGCCAGGTGCGTTATCCGACGGCCGGTTCCGCGACGAGTGAAGAAGAAGCCCAGCCGTTCTACGTGAACGCGCCGTTCGGCATCATCCTCGCTCACAACGGCAATCTGACCAACTGGCAGCAATTGAAAGACGAGATGTTCCGCGTCGATCGCCGCCACATCAACACCAACTCCGACACCGAAGTGCTGCTCAACGTGCTCGCGCACGAACTGCAGCTTTCGAGTTCGGGCCTGCAACTCGATCCGAATGCCGTGTTCAAGGCGGTTTCGGGCGTGCATCGCCGGGTCCATGGCTCGTATGCGATCGTTTCGTTGATTGCTGGCTATGGCCTGCTGGCTTTCCGCGATCCGTTCGGCATTCGCCCGCTGTGCCTCGGCAAGCAGGAAACCGCGCACGGCGTTGAATGGATCATCGCGTCGGAATCGGTGGCAATTGAAGGGATTGGCTTCGAGTTCGTGCGCGACGTGGCGCCGGGCGAAGCAATTTTCATCGACATCGAAGGCAATCTGCACTCGCAACAGTGCGCGACCAACGCCAGCCTGAACCCGTGCATTTTTGAACTCGTGTACCTCGCGCGTCCGGACTCGGTGCTCGACGGCGTACCGGTCTACAACGTCCGCCTGCGCATGGGCGACTACCTGGCTGAGAAGATCAAGCGCGAACTACCGGATGTGGCCATTGACGTCGTGATGCCGATCCCCGATTCGTCGCGCCCGGCTGCAATGCAGGTCGCCAAGAAACTTGGCGTCGAGTATCGCGAAGGCTTCTTCAAAAACCGTTACGTTGGCCGGACCTTTATCATGCCGGGCCAGGCGGTGCGCAAGAAGTCGGTGCGTCAGAAGCTCAACGCCATGGCGATCGAATTCAAGGGCAAGAACATCCTGATCGTCGACGATTCGATCGTGCGCGGCACCACTTCGCATGAAATCGTGCAGATGGCCCGCGATGCTGGCGCAAACAAGGTGATTTTTGCCTCCGCCGCGCCGCCGGTGAAATTCCCGAACGTCTACGGTATCGACATGCCCACGCGTGGCGAACTCGTCGCGCATGGCCGCACGGATGAAGAAGTCGCGCGCATGATCGGTGCGGATTACCTCGTGTACCAGGACGTCGACGCACTCAAGCAGGCCGTGCGCGACACCAACCCGGCTCTGAAGGAATTCGAAGCGTCGTGCTTCGACGGCAACTACATCACGGGTGACGTCACGAGCGAGTATCTGGATCGCATCGAAACCGCGCGTAACGCGCCGTCCGCGCAATTGGACCGTGATGCCGCAAGCGAAGCGATGGAAGGTGGTGCACCGCGCTCGCAACTGCACCTGCAGTTGTCGGTGGAGTAACAGCACAGCGTGCCCTCGGTGGCCTGGCGTCTCGCGCTGGGCAACTGAGGGCATGAAATCCCGTTGCAGCCAGGCAGGCGTGTTTTCCGGAGCGGAACGCAAAGCGGGAGATGAGCAGCAAACGTCACGCGTGACGACCCTGCACGCAGCCTGTCACGCATGTTACGATGGTGTCTTGCGTCGATTTGATCTCAGCTTGCGGACGCGGGGCAACCCAAAACAGCTAAAGCGAACGGTGGGAAAAGCAGTAACCGTCCGCCGCCGCTCCAGCTTTCCCCCGCACAGAAGCCCGCTTATGCCGACGCAAAGCGGGCTTTTTTGTTGCCGGCGCGGTTCTGCTTCATGCCTGTTCTGAAACGGAACCGCCGGTCTGGAAAACGTGACAACACGTGGTCAATGGAAATAGAACCAACATGGACGACTCCCTGAATTTCGACACCCTCGCGGTCCGCTCGGGCACGCTGCGCAGCGACTTCAACGAGCATTCGGAAGCGATTTTCCTCACGTCGAGCTTCGTGTTCGCCAGCGCCGCAGATGCCGCCGAGCGCTTCAAGAACTCCGAGGACAATTACACGTACTCGCGCTTCACGAACCCCACGGTCACGATGTTCCAGGATCGCCTGGCCGCCCTCGAAGGCGGTGAGGCGTGCATGGCAACGGCGTCGGGCATGGCCGCGATCATGTCGGTGGTGATGTCGGCGCTGCAGGCGGGCGATCACCTTGTCAGCTCGCGCAGCCTGTTCGGTTCGACGCTTGGCATGTTTTCGCAGATCTTCAGCAAGTTTGGCATCGTCACGACCTTCGTCGATCCGACCGATCTCGACGCATGGAAGGACGCCGTGCGTCCCGAGACGAAGATGTTTTTCCTCGAAACGCCGTCGAACCCGTTGACCGAGATTGCCGATATCGAAGCCATCAGCAAGATCGCCAAGGCTGCGAACGCGCTGTTTGTGGTCGACAACTGTTTCTGCAGTCCGGCGCTGCAGCAGCCGCTGAAACTCGGTGCAGACGTCGTAATGCATTCGGCCACCAAGTTTCTCGATGGTCAGGGCCGCGTGCTCGGTGGCGCGCTGGTCGGCTCGAAGCAGTTCATCATGGAGAAGGTGTTTCCGTTCGTGCGCAGCGCGGGGCCGACCTTGTCCGCGTTCAACGCGTGGGTGCTGCTTAAGGGCATGGAAACGCTGTCGCTGCGGGTTGAAAAGCAGTCGGACAATGCGCTGGAGATCGCGCGCTGGATGGAAACGCATCCGGCCGTTAAGCGTGTGTTTTATCCGGGCCTCGAATCGCACCCGCAGTTCGAGATTGCGAAGCGTCAGCAGAAGTCGGGCGGGGCGATTGTGTCGTTCGAACTGAAGGGCGACACACCCGAAGCGCAGCGCGCGAATGCATGGCGGGTGATCGACAGCACGAAGATCTGTTCGATTACCGGCAACCTGGGCGACACGCGCACGACGATCACCCATCCTGCGACGACGACGCATGGTCGCATCACGCCAGAAGCGCGGGCAGCCGCCGGTATCACTGAAGGGTTGATCCGCCTCGCGGTGGGCCTCGAAAATGCAGGCGATATCCGTAACGATCTGGCGCGTGGATTGGAACAATAAGAGGGGCAAGTCAGCATGATTGAGCAGACCGCGGCTGCGGCCTGCTCAATCAATTACGCAATCAATGCCGTACCGCGCGCCATTGCCCGGGCGCGAGCCCGAAGCGACGCGTGAAGGCGTGGGTATAGGCGCTCTGATCGCTGAAGCCCACGTCGAGCGCGACCTCAGTGAGCGACCGGCGCGGATCGGCAAGCAGCGTAACGGAAGTATCGAGGCGCAGGCGCTGCAGATAACGATGCGGCGTCTCGCCGAATGCTTCGATGAACAACTGATGAAAGCGTCGCATGCCGAAGCCGCAATGTGCGGCGAGATCGGCGATGCGAAGCGGCTCGGAAAGGTGCGCGCGCAGCCATCGATCGATGCGGGCGAAGTCGAGACCCGCGCCCATCGCCTCGGCCTGCGTCGTACCGCCGTCAGCGAGCATCGCCGCGCATAGACGCGCGG
>NZ_JBAURZ010000237.1:0-1856 GCF_049581445.1 Paraburkholderia sp.
GGTCTTCGGTGATGCGCACGTGCTGCAGCGCGAACTGGCGCGTCGTCAGATCGCGTGACAGCAGTTCGTCGCTTGCCGCTTGCGCCTGAGCCAATGCGTCGTCGGGTGCGGCGACCAGCTTGTCCACCGCATCGCGCAGCGCCGGCGGATTGAACGGCGGCACGTAGGACGCTGCGTTACGCGAGAAGTAATCGTCGAGGCTACCCACCTGGGTCACCACCATCGGCTTGCCGAGCGCCGCGGCTTCAAGCATGACCGTGATGCCCGAGGCGTGCGAATTCGGCCGCAGCGGCACCAGCACCAGATCGGCCCACTCATACAGTTCGCGGGCTTTTTTAAGCCCCGCTGCGGGGGCGATCTCGACGTTCGCGGCGCGCAGTTTCGCGGGAATGCGCCGCCGTGTAGCAATCTTGACGGTATAACGTTCGTCGTTGCCAAACGCCTTGATAAGCGTTTCCCAGTCGCGGTCCCGGTCATTACCGATCGCTGCAATGCGCACCGAACGATGCGGCTGCCAGGTGCGCGGCCGCGCCACCGGGAAATCACCGGTATTCAGGCCGTAATACACATGCGTGGCTTTGCGTCCGAAGTACTGTTCGCACAACTGCGCGTTTTCGCTGGCAAGCGTGGTCAGCACGTCAGCGCGCGCAATCAGCTTGCGATATACCCAACGCCGCAGCAAGCCATAGTCTTTCCACTTGTCGAGCAACCACACGCTTTGCGCAAGCAGCAACGGCGGCGCGCTGCGGCGGCCGTTTAGCAATAGCAGCAGCGCCACGGACAGATACTCCTGCTCGGTATGCGTCCAGATCACGTCCGAGCGCAGAATTTCCGCGCGATTGCGCAAGGTATGAATCAGGTCGAAGCCCAACGCCGCCTTCAACGCACGGCGTACAAGACGCACAGGTGCTTTTTCACGGGCGTCCTGCGAATAGGTCAGCGCAAACTGCTCCGACTCGGCGTGGTGGTAGCCATACAGGCAACCGATATCGTCGCCCTTGCGATAAAAGCGCGGATCGGCGCCATAAAACAGATGAACGTGGACGTTCGTAGTCACTCAGGCACTCCCGTCTTCTAGTTAAAGGATGCAGCGACGCGCGGGGCGTGGATCATGAAGGACACGCTCAGGAAAGCGCCCTGTGTGCTTCGTGCGCTCCGCGGCGCGCTTCATGCGCTCCTTTGCGCACCGCACGCCAGCGTGGCAGCTTCGCGGGGCCTTGGCGTTTCAGCAGCGCCAGCACCACGTGCGCCATCCCCGGATAGACGCGGGTGCCGACCAGCGTGTACCACCACCAGGCCGTTTCGCGGCGCAGCGGCGTCAGTTGGTCGCGCAGGATCAGATGCAGGTTGAAGGCTGCGTTGCGCACGGCGCTGAGCGTCTGCGCGTCGCGGCGGTCGTCGTCGAAACGCTCGGCGGGAAAATGATCGACGGCCACGCGCGGGTCGTAGACGAGCTTCCAGCCCGCGTTCTTCACGCTCATGCTGAAGGCCATGTCGTTGTGTACCTGTGCGCCCGCTCCGCGCAGCCGCGCGTCAAAACGGATATGGCGGATCGCCTCGCGCCGGTAGCTCATGTTGGCACCCTTCAACAGATCGACTTCGCGCGCGCCGCCCACGCCGAGATGGTGGTTGCCGATGATCTTGCCCGATGGCGTGAGCTTGCCCACCAGCGGCCGTTCGCCATCCAGCACACGACCCTTTTCGTGGACCCAGTCGCGCCCACCGAGCGCGCCTAGCCGCGCGTCGTTCTGGAACGCGGCGGCAATCCGTTCGACCCAATCCACGTGAGGCGCGGCGTCGTCGTCCGTGATCGCCACCACGTCGCCAGCGGCGGCGTCCAGGCCACAGTTCAGCGC
>NZ_JBAURZ010000238.1:0-6554 GCF_049581445.1 Paraburkholderia sp.
GTGCGCCACGGCGCCGCTCGCGCCACGCAGCCGCGAGAGCGGCCACGAGGCCGAGCGCCAATGCGACAATCAAGATTCCGTATCGTTCGACCACTGCCCTTCTCCAAGTCGCTCAAGCAGACAATGCGTCGACCTGCACCGGCTTCTCTTCTTTCTCGTCAGGTACACCCATGCTGTGCACCGCGCACTGCTCCGGCAGGCAGACCACGATCTGGAACAGGCGGTAGTCGGCACCGCGCCGGTCGTCCGTGAAGCGCAACTCGATGCTGCCGTTCTCGCGCTTCAGGAAATCTCGCACCGCATCCATGCCAACGCCGCGCCCGGACACCTCCGTGACCCTCTCGGCGGTCGAGAAGCCCGGGTGAAAGATGAAATCGGCCACCACCTCGTCGCTCAGCTGTGCGTCGGCGTCGAGCCAGCCACGCGCACTAGCGATACTCCGGATTCGCCCGAGCGCGAGGCCGCAGCCGTCGTCGCTCAAGGTGATCTGCAGCGCCCCCCTGTTGACGCCTGCTTCGATATCAATCGTGCCGGCCGCCGCCTTATCCTGGGCGACGCGCACCGCTACGGTCTCGATGCCGTGATCGACCGAGTTGCGCATCAGGTGCATGAAGACGTTCTTCAGCGTGCTGCTTACCTGCCTGTTCACGCGGTAGCCGTCGTCTTTGATACGCACGATGGGCGGCTCTTTGCCGAGTTCCCGCGCCAGCGACGGCAGCGATTCGAGCACGCCTGACAGCGTCTCCTCGATCGTTTCGGTGCCGAGGATGCGCAAGGTCCGGTGTACCGAATCGCGCATCGTCTGCAGGCTTCGAACGTCGACCGGGTCCGCCGCTTCCAGGAGGCGCAAGCTCTCCTGGATATGTCCCTGATCGACCATCAGATAGTGCTCGGCGTTGCCACGGCGCCCCGAATCCTTGCGGCCCAGGCTCACATCGTTGATCGTCCTGTAACGCTCGATCGCTTCCTTCACGCGCTCGAGGTCCGCGATCAGCACCTCCTGATTCCACTCTTCGCTGACATCGTTGCGGCGCAGCGCATCGTAGCGCCGCTCGGTCTCGTGCACGATGCTCGTCAGGTGCTGCAAGCTGTAGGTTCGCGCGTTGCCCTTGATCGTGTGCACATTGCGGAACAGCTCGGCGAGCGCCTCGCTGTCGGCCTGCGTGTGCTGGCGGATAATCCGCTCGTTTTCGTTGACGAAACCCGTCGCGCTATCGACGAAATGATGGAACTTCTCCTCCGTGACCGCGAGAATCTCGCCGATCATCTCGAGCCGACGTTTCTGCTCGCCGGCCTCGGCAGCAAGCTGCCGCAGCTCGGTCACGTCGCGCACGCAGAGCATGAGGCGCATGACCGTGTCGTTCTCGTCGGTGATCGCCGACCAGCTCAGGTCGAGCGTTTTCACGCGACCGTCGGCCATGGTCTTCGCGACCTCGTTCACGAGCAGGTGCTGGTTGAAAGTGAAGTTGATCGCGTCCTCGCCGATGCAGGCATGAATCGCGGCGTCGACCTGCGAGCGCACGTCGGAATTCAGATTGGTGTGGTCGAACACGAGATCCATGACCGGACGCCCGGCGATGTCCTTCGTCTCGAAGATCGCCTCGAGATAGGCTGAGTACTCGGCGTGCACAAGCGCGCCGTCGATGACAGTCAGCATCCCCTGCTGAATGTTCTGCAGCATCGCCTGGATGTCGGCGGTCTTCTGCTTGAGCAGCGCGGAGCTCTGCTGGATCTTCTCGATCATCTCGTTGAACGCGACGATCGAGCGCCCGATCTCGTCCATGCGCCCCACCGGAACGCGGCGCGTGAAGTCCTGACTCGACGCGATCTCGCTCATCATCGACTGCATGCGGGTGAGCGGCCGCCCGATCACCGCGGCCAGCACGGCGCGGGCAAACAGACCGATGCCGAGCGCTGCCATCGCGATCATGGCCGCTGCAACCATCAGCCGATGAAACTGCGTCTGCGCCTGATCAAAGCGCGCCTGCTGATGATCCACCTGCAACGCTTCGAGCGCGTTCATCGCCTGCTCATAGCGGGTGTTGAGCGACTCTGCCTGCCCCCGGGTGTTGTGGAATTTGTAGTAGTCGTTTTGCGAGAGCTGCTCGAACTCCGGCTCAAGCGCCTCCTTGATGAGCGCGGCGCGGGCAGCCTGCACCGCGCCGGCGGCACGCGACTCCTCGGCGTTGCGCGGTTTCGCCAGATACGCCGACCAGTTGGCGTCGCTCGCCTTGAGCACCGCGCGCGCCTTCGGCAGCAAGTCGTCGCTCGCGCGCCCCATCGTAAATAGCGTCTCATAGTTGCCGAGCGCCAGTTGCACCTGCAGCATCAGCTCGGAACTCGTCTTCAGATGGGTGATGGCTACCGTATCGGTCGCATATGTCTGCTTAAGCGCATCGTTGCTCTGCTTGAGACCCAGCACGGCGACGAGCATCGTGGCAATCAACGCGAGCGTGTAGCCCGCAATCGTGAGCGTGAGCCCATTCTGTATGGTTAAGCGTTTGAACATAGCGTCACGCGGGCGACCTCGCCTGAGGCGAACATCGCACGCTCTCCTCCGTAGTGGTGATGTGATACGTGCATGGACGGTTCTCTGCCGGAATTTTCATTGTCCATTGACACGATATCGGCTTGGTTTCGCGAAGCTTTAGGGCGTGGCCGAAACTGTCGTCTGCACGCCTGAGAGACATCATCTGCATCCCTATGTATCCATCAGGGTATCTACTAGCCCTTTATCCGCCGTTGGCGGTTTTAAGCGGAAACTGCGGAAATTTTCGACTACGTGCGCACACGAGGGCAAACCCGATCCGCGCTTCAACTCATGACCGTCCGTGTTGCTTCTCCACCTCCGAACGACGCCACTCTGCGGGCGTGATGCCCAGGTGCAGCGTGAAGGCGCGCCTGAACGCCGCCACGGATTGGTAACCGACGCTCTCGGCCACGGCTTCGGTGGAAACACCCGGCTTTTTCAACTCGTTGGCCGCCAATGCCATGCGGACATCCACTAGAAGCTCATTGGGCGAGCGTCCCACCTTTTCCTTGAAGTGGCGAAGCAACGTCGCTCGCGACATGCTGCAAATGCTGGACAACTCAGACAGGGTCCACGGGTATGCCGGTTGATTAAATATGGCCGCGAGAGCAGGAGCCAGACGCGGATGTCCAGCGAGAGCCAGTAGCCCGGTCGGCGCTTCGTCAGACTCGCTGGACATGCGCAGCGCGAGCGCGAAGAGCGCAGTAGACAGCGCGTTCAGCATTGCATGTCCCCCCAACCGGTCTGCATTCGATTCCGCGCGCATTAGCGCCATAAGACCTTTTAGCTGCGCAAGGGTCTCGCCGTTGGAGGAGCCCTCTACGGCGGATGTCCGAATAACGAGTCGAGGAGGAAGGTAAGCACGAATAAAGCGATCGTGTGGCGGCGCCAGCACGATTCGTCCGCAGAGCATATCGAGCCGCTCACCACTGCCCTTGTTTTCGCTAATGATCAGGTTCAGCGCTTCGCGTTCACGCGCAGGCTTCGGCCGCGCGCCGCTGCCATCGTGAAGGATATGAGCGGAGCCGTGCGTCAGCATCACGATGTCGCCGGCGCCAAGATTCTGCGGTTTGCCTTTACCCGGCGTCTCCAGGATGGCCGATCCGCCGAGGACGATGTGATACGGCATTTCCCCTGCATCCGAATCTTCATAGATGACCTGCCAAGGTGCGCCATATGAGCATCGAAGTTCAAGCTGGCCGCGTACCGTCACCATGCCGAGCAGATGGCTCAGCCAATCAAGTGTGGGTGACATACTCTCTCCGTTGATACTTTAGAGCATGATATTGGTAATTTTTAGTCTCAACAAGATCATCCGATGGTCCTACAGTGGAGGCTCCTAACCGCCACCCGATGAGGTTAATCATGAGTCGCATCGCTATCCCTGCTGTTACGAACGCCACGGGCGCCACCGCCGAAGTCTATGCACGGGTCCGGAAAATCGCGGGCGGCAGCGTGCCCAACCTGTTTGCGGCGCTTGGTCATCTCGCGCCCGCGACATTGAATGCCGCATTGGACGCCGAAGGCGCGCTGGCATCCAGCAGCCTCAGCAAGCAGGACCTGGAAACCATCAAGCTGCTTGTCAGCGAGCAAACAGGGTGCGACTACTGTGTGGCCGCACACGCCATGTTGGGGAAGATGACTGGCCTCTCGACCGAGGCACTCCGTCAGATTCGCGCGGGTAAGGCGACGGGCGATGCAAGCCGCGATGCGCTCGTCCACTTCGTGCAGAACCTGCAGACCACTCGCGGCACGATCAGCGAAAGCGAGCTGGCTGCCATTCGCGCTGCTGGTTACAGCGACAGGCAGTTGGCTGAGATTTCGCTGGCTATCGCCATGATCAGTTTCCCAATACGTTCAATCGCATTAACGACACGGACGTCGATTTCCCAGCGGTTGACTGACATGTGCGACGGCGGCTGGATACATCACACGCTGACGTGCCGCTCGCCGCGCGTTTGCACTCAGGCAGATAGCTCGATCACTGCCATATCGACCACACTAACTCGCAGCTGTGCTGGAGGATTTCATGTCTCAAGTTGAACATTTCGATACGTTGATTCTTGGCAGCGGCCAGGGCGGCAAGCTCCTGGCATGGCATCTGGGACGATCCGGGCAACGGGTCGCCGTAGTCGAACGGCAGTGGGTAGGCGGTTCATGCCCCGCCGTCGCTTGCCTGCCCAGCAAGAATGAAATATGGAGCGCGCGCATTGCGCATCTGACGCGACACGCCGCCGACTTTGGCACGATTACGGGTCGAATCGCCGTCGACATGGCAAAGGTTCGCGAACGCAAGCGCGGCATGGTCGAACGCGAAGCAGCGTTTCATGTGCAGGCGTATGCGTCGAGCGGGGCCGAGCTGATCATGGGCTCCGGCCGGTTTATCGCTCCCAAGACAATTGAGGTACAACTCAACGATGGGGTACGCGCACGCTCAGCGGCGACCAGGTGGTCGTCAATGTCGGCACGCACGCTGCTATTCCCGACGTGCCGGGATTGCGGGCCGCCGAACCGCTGACTCACATCGGCGCGCTGGAGCTCGACTATGTGCCGGCACATCTGATCGTCCTCGGCGGCGGTTACACCGGCATCGAGATGGCTCAGGCCTATCGCCGCTTCGGCAGCCACGTGACGATTCTCGAGCGCGGTGCGCGGCTGATGGCTCGTGAAGACGTCGATATCAGCGAAGAGATGCTTCGCATTCTGCGAGCGGAAGGAATCGATGTCGTGACGAATGCTGACTTGATCAGTGTCGAAGGCCGATCCGGAGCTCAGGTTCGCATCGTATTGCGCACTGGTTCAGGGGAACGGGTGATTGACGGCAGCGACATTCTCGTCGCGGCAGGACGTGTGCCGAATACAGCAGGCATCGGGTGGGCACAGGCAGGCATCGAACTCGACGAACGCGGCTATATTCGCGTCAATGGCCGGTTGCAGGCTTCGGCGCCCGGCGTGTGGGCGATCGGCGAAGTCGCGGGCAGTCCGCAGTTCACGCATGTTTCGGTGGATGACTTCAGGATCGTGCGCGACAACATGGCCGGTGGAGATCGTAGAACGACCGACCGCCTGGTTCCATACACGCTTTTCACTGATCCGCCGCTCGCGCGCGTGGGGTTGAATGAGGCCGATGCGCTCCGTCACGGTATCCCCGTTCGGGTCGCGACTCTTCCGATGACCAATGTGCTGCGAACCGCAGCGACTGACGAAACTCAGGGGTTCATGAAGGTTCTCGTCGGAGCCAACGATGACCGTATCCTGGGTTTCACGATGATTGGAGCGGAAGCAGGAGAAGTGATGGCTTCGATGCAGACGGCAATGATTGCAGAGCTTCCGTATCAGAAGCTCCGTGACGCCGTGATCTCGCATCTGACCTTCGCAGAGGGTTTGGGGCCGCTGCTGTCGAATGTGCCTGCGAGGGTGGCGCAGTAGACGAAACGCGGGAGTTCGTCTCAGATCTTTGGGTGGCGACAACGAAATGAACAACCCCGTCAAGCAACGGGACTCACTCGGCCCATCGGCGAAAGAAGATCAGCCCGGCAATCCGGCTTGGCGCCGCTGCAGGAAGCGGCGGACCGCAGGGTCCCGTTCGAGGCCGATAGCCATTTCGTAGGCGTCGCGAGCTTCGCGATGCGCGCCTGTCCGCATGAGTAGTTCCGCGCGCGCCGCCCAGTACGGTTGATAGTCCGCGAGCCGCGCGTCGGCGGCCACCTGTTGCATCGCGTTAAGGCCGGCGTTTGCGCCCTGCAGCTCAGCGACGGCGAGCGCCCGGTTGACCGCGACCACCGGGGAGCCAGTGAGCACCGCCAGCGCCTCGTAAAGCTGCACCACCGCCGCCCAGTCGGCTTGCCCCGTACGGCGCCGATGGACATGCGCCGACTGCAATGCCCCTTCGAGCTGATACCGCCCGATCGCACCCAGCGCGCTTGCGCGCTGCAGCAGCGCTTCGGCCTCGTCGATCATCTGCCAGTCCCACAGCGCCGGGTCCTGCTCGGCAAGTGGCACGTATTCGCCGTCCTCGCTGCGC
>NZ_JBAURZ010000239.1:0-9328 GCF_049581445.1 Paraburkholderia sp.
GCAACCGGCAGGCGCTCCGGCAAGCGCGCCCGGAACAGCCGCACTGGAGCCGGCCTCCGGCGCCAGCGCGTCCCAGTGAAGGACGGCAACGATGAGTATCTCTCACTACTGCATCGACCGGCCGATCTTCGCATCCGTGATCTCGATCGTCATCACGCTGGGCGGCGCATTGACGATGCTCGCGCTGCCCGTCGCCCAGTATCCGGACATCACCCCGCCGCAGATTACGATCTCGGCCACTTATCCGGGGGCGAGTGCGGACGTGGTCGCGAACAACGTGGCCGCGCCAATCGAGCAGCAGGTGAACGGCGCGGACAATATGATTTACATGAACTCATCGAGTTCATCGACCGGCAATCTGACGATCAACGCGTTCTTCGAAATTGGCACCAATCCGCAACTCGCACAGGTCGACGTACAGAACCGCGTGAACCTGGCGCTGCCGCAACTGCCGCAGTCGGTTCAGGCGCAGGGCGTGCAGGTGCAAAAGAAGTCGTCGGCGTTCATGATGGTTATCGCGATCTACTCGCCGGACCAGCGTTTCGACAGCACTTACATCGCCAATTACGCGAACATTTACGTGCTCGATGCGCTCAAGCGGATTCCAGGCGCCAACCAGTCAAGCATCTTCGGTAATCCTGATTATGCGATGCGCGTCTGGCTCAAGCCCGACCGCATGGCACAACTCGGCATCACGGCGAACGACGTCCAGAATGCCGTCCAGAACCAGAACCAGCAGTTTGCTGTCGGGCGTATCGGACAGTCGCCAACCGGCACCCCCGTCGAACAGTCATTTGCGGTAACGACTACGGGCCGTCTTTCCGAACCGGCGGAGTTCGAAAACATTATCTTGCGGGCCGCCAGCGAAGGCTCGGCCATCGTGCGGCTCAAGGACGTGGGCCGGGCCGAACTGGGGCAGAAGGATTACTCGATCCGCAGCCGTTTTCAGGGCAAGCCCGCCACGATCATCGCGGTCTACCAGCAACCGGGTGCCAACGCGCTCGACGTGTCGAAGCAGGTACGCGCGACCCTCGCGGAACTCAAGCAGTCGTTTCCGGAGGGAATCCAGTACGAGATTGCGATGGACACCACGGAGTTCACGCGGGCGTCCATCTCCGATGTAATCCATACGTTTTTCGAAGCACTGGTGCTCGTGGTGATCGTCGTGTTCGTTTTCCTGCAAAGCCTTCGGGCGACGCTGATCCCCGTGCTGGCGGTGCCCATTTCGATTGTCGGAACCTGCATGGGTATGGCGTTGCTGGGGTTTTCCATCAACATGTTGACGCTCTTCGGTATGGTGCTCGCCATTGGCATCGTGGTTGACGATGCAATTGTGGTGATCGAGAACGTCGAACGCAACATGACCGTTCACAAGCTCAATCCAAAGGACGCGGCCAAGCTGGCGATGGACGAGGTGGCGGGCCCGGTCATCGCGATCGTGCTCGTGCTGTGTGCGGTGTTCGTGCCGGTGGCGTTCGTCAGCGGTATTACCGGCCAGTTGTACAAGCAGTTCGCGATCACGATAGCGATCTCGGTGGTGATCTCGGGGCTCGTGGCATTGACGTTGTCACCGGCGCTCGCCGCGTTGCTGCTCAAGAGCACGCATAAGGAGAAGCGAGGCTTTTTTCGATGGTTTGACAACGCGTTCGCGAAGATGACGGCGGGCTATTCACGCGCAATCCAGGTCATCATCAAGCGCTTCGTGCTGGCTCTGCTGATCTTTGCGGGGATGATCGCGCTGACCGTCGTGATGTTGAAGTCCGTTCCGAGTGCATTCCTTCCGCCGGAGGATCAGGGCTACCTGCTCGGCGCGATCCAGATGCCGGATGCCGCGAGCCTGGATCGCACGGGGGCGGTCTCCGACCAGGTCACCGACTACTTTATGAAACAGGCAGCCGTCGGCAGCATCACGACGGTCGACGGGTACAGCCTGCTCGACGTGCAGAACAAGAATAACGCCAGTACCTTCTTTGTCGGTCTGAAGGGCTTCGACGAACGCTACACCAGTGCGAATCGCGCGACGCAGAATGCCAGGACCGTGCTGACGGATGCCTACAAATCCTTGTCGAAGATCACGGCCGGGGTTGTGATTCCGGTCAATCCGCCATCCATCCCCGGGCTCGGCACGACGGGGGGCACTGAGGTGTGGATCCAGAGTAAGGGCGACTCAACGATCGACCAGCTCGCCGGCGTTGTCCAGCAGTTCATCGAGAGGGCGAGGAAGCGCCCTGAGCTCTCTCGCGTCACGACGACCTTCAATGCGTCGTCGCAGCAGTTGCTTGTCGAGGTTGATCGGGAACGCTCGCAGACGCTTGGCGTGCCGATCGAGGATGTCTACAGCGCGATGCAGACGATGTTTGGGTCCCTCTACGTATCGCAGTTCAACCGTTCGAGCCGGTTGTGGCAGGTGATTCTGCAGGCCGATCCTGTCTACCGTCTTAAGCCACAGGACCTGGACCAGATTTTCGTGCGCAGCAAGTCCGGTTCGATGGTCCCGCTCAGAGCGGTCGCGACCTATCGGTACGTCACCGGCCCAGATCTGCTCACGCGTTTCAACAACTTCCCGGCGGTCCTCGTGACAGCGAATGCCGCGCCGGGCTACAGTTCGGGCCAGGTGATCAGCGCGCTGGAAGAGGTTGCCACTGAGATGCCGCCTGGCTACAGCGTCGCCTGGAGCGGCGAGGCCTACGAAGCGCGTAAATCCGGTGGGACCTCCGGCGCGGTGTTCATATTCGGGCTCGTGATGGTGTTTCTGATCCTCGCCGGCCAGTATGAGAAGTGGTCGTTGCCGGTGGGCGTATTGATGGCGGTGCCGTTCGCGCTGTTCGGCGCGCTCCTCGCCATCATGATGCGGGGGCTCGAGAATGACATCTACTTCCAGATCGGCCTCACCATGCTGGTCGCGCTCGCCGCGAAAAACGCGATTCTGATTTTCGAGTTTGCCGTCATCAACCGTGAGGCGGGCGCGTCGGTGCTGGAGGCGACTGTGCGCGCGTCCGAAGAGCGGCTGCGTCCGATTGTGATGACGTCGCTGGCCTTCATTCTCGGCTGCGTGCCGCTTGCCATTGCGGTTGGCGCATCGGCGAACAGCCGGCACTCGATCGGCACGGGTGTGATCGGCGGGATGCTCGGCGCGACCGTCATCGCGGTGTTCTTCATCCCGATGTTCTATTACCTGCTCGAGTCGATGTCGTCACGCAAGAGCGGGCCGAAGGAGAAGCCGGGGCCAGACGCCGGCCCGGGGGGCGCGGCACCTCCAGCGAGCGGTCCGGGCGCGCCGAAGGCCACGCCGTCCGCGCAGCATGAGGGCGACTGACATGCGTGCAACGGCCTTCGCGCGTCTCGTCGCAGCGCTCCTGTTGCTGACGCTGAATGGCTGTCTGCTCGGACCGGATTACACGCGGCCTAACGTAGACGTGCCGGCCACGTTCCGCTTCAGCATCCAGGAGACGACCGACACCGCCAACACTGCCTGGTGGGAACAATTCGAGGATCCCGTGCTCAACGACCTGATTGCCGCTGCGCTTGCGGATAACCTTGACGTCAAGGTTGCCGCCGCACGCGTCGAAGAGTTCCGCGGGCAGTTCGTGACGACCCGTTCCGGACTGTTTCCGCAGGTGGGGGCGAACTTCGATGCGTCACGTCAGCGCGCGTCGCAGGATGGGTCGGTGCCGCTGCCGGCCGGTGTCGGCGCAGTCTACAACCAGTTCGACGCCAGCGTCTCGGCTTCGTGGGAAATCGACCTGTTCGGCAAGACCCGCCGCGAAACCGAGGCGGCGCGCGCGAACCTGTTCGCCAGCGAAGAGGGCCGTCGCGGGACCATCCTTGCGCTGGTGGCTTCGGTCGCTTCGTCCTACATCAATCTGCGCAGCCTTGACCGGCAGTTGGACATCGCGAAAACCACTGTCGAGAGTCGGGCCGATTCGGTCAATGTGTTCACGCTGCGCTTCAAGTACGGCGAAATATCGCAGATGGAACTGGCCCAGAGCCAGTCCGAATATCAGGCCGCATTGGCCACCGTTCCGCAGCTTGAACAGCAGATCGCGGTGCAGGAAGACGCGCTTGCCGTGCTGCTTGGGCGCAATCCTGAGCCCATCCTGCGTGGCCACGAACTGGATGCGCTGGCTGCGCCTACGATTCCCGCCGGTTTGCCATCCGATCTTCTCGTGCGCCGTCCGGACCTGCTGCAGGCCGAGCAGAATCTGGTCGCGCAAAACGCATTAATCGGCGCAGCGCGCGCGCTGTATTTCCCGTCAATTTCGTTGACGGGGCTGTTCGGGTCGCTCAGCACGGAATTTTCGAACCTGTTCACCGGGCCGGCACGCGTGTGGTCATTCGCCGGTTCGGTGTCGTTGCCGATCTTCACCGCCGGCAACATCGCAGGCCAGGTCCATCAGGCGGAGGCGCGCCAGCAGGAAGCGCTGTTTGCCTACCAGAAGGCGATCCAGGTCGCGTTTCAGGAAGTCGCGGATGCGCTCATCACCTTGCAGAAATCACGCGAGCAACTGGTCGTGCAGGGTAATCAGGTAGCCGCGCTGGCTACCTACTCGCACCTTGCGCGGCTGCGCTACGAAGGCGGTTACACGAGCTACATTGAGGTGCTCGACGCCGAGCGGAGTCTGTTCGACGCGCAGTTGAGCTATGCGCAGACGCAAGGCGCCGAGCTGACCTCGTTCGTCAACCTGTACAAGGCGATGGGCGGCGGCTGGGTCATCAAGGCAGAAGAGATGACGCAGCCGCGTGCTCCCGAGCCGGCCGCGAGTGGGCCGGCTCAGGAGACCCTTCAATGACGCGCGCTGGCCTTGTTGCATGCCATGAATGCGACCTGCTGCAGCGCGATGCCCATGTTCCCGAGGGCGGCGTGTTGCGTTGCCGGCGTTGTCACGGGGAGCTTTACCGGAATCGCGCGAATTCGCTCGATCGTGCGTTCGCGCTTTCGCTGGGGGCAATCGTGCTGCTCGTGATCGCCAACGCGTACCCGATTGTCGGGCTGTCGGTGAGTGGCACGCTGGTCGAGACGACCCTGATAGGGGCAGTATTCGTGCTGTACCACGACGGGATGTGGCCGATCGCAGCGCTCGTATTCGTCACCACGGCCCTCATTCCTTTTTTCCAGGTCGCGTCGATGCTGTGGATGCTCGTGCCGTTGCGGGTGAACCGCGTCCCCTGGGGGGCGGCATCCCTGTTTCGGCTGGCGCGCCTCGCCCAGCCGTGGGGTATGACCGAGGTGCTGATCATTGGCCTGCTGGTCGCCCTCGTCAAGCTTTCGCACATCGCCAGCGTTGTGGTTGGTGTCGGATTATGGTCGTTCGGTGCGCTGATGCTGGTGCTCGCCGCGGCGGACGCCGCGTTCGATTCACGCGCGCTGTGGGCGCGCATCAGTGCGCTGCGGCATCCTGATGGCCAGCCACACGATGAGCGTCCTGTGCTGCATGGCTGGCTGAGCGCGTCGGAGTGTGGGCTGCTTCAGTGTCATCACTGCAGCTTGCTGGCGAAGGCACCAGCTCACGCGCATGCACTGTCCTGTCCCCGCTGCGGCGCTCCGATGCATATGCGCAAGCCTGATAGCCTGGCGCGCACCTGGGCGTTTTTGCTCGCCGCGATGGTGCTCTACATCCCGGCCAACGTTTTGCCGGTGATGTACACCAGTTCGTTGTTCGGCGCCGAGAGGGACACGATCATGAGCGGGGTCGTTTACCTGTGGACGTCCGGTTCGTGGCTGCTCGCGCTCGTGGTGTTCATCGCAAGTGTCGCGGTGCCGATGCTAAAGATTATTGCCATCGCTTTCCTGTCGATCTCGATCCAGCTTCATTCGCGCTGGAACCCCGAACGGCGTACGCGCATTTACCGTATGGTCGAACTGGTCGGGCGCTGGTCAATGCTCGATATCTACGTCATTACGATGCTGGTCGCTCTGGTCCAGTTCAAGGCGCTGGCCACCATCCAGGCGGGTGCGGCCGCGGTTGCGTTCGGCGCTGTCGTCGTGCTGACCATGTTCGCTGCCATGTCGTTTGATCCGCGCCTGATCTGGGACGCGGCGAGGCAAGACCATGCCAGAAGCTGGAAACACGCCTGATCTGCCGGATCTCCCTGAAGCCGTCGCCGCGCCGCGCGCGCGTTGGCGGCTTCAGGTGGTATGGCTAGTGCCGATCATCGCCGTGCTGATCGGCGGGTGGCTCGCCGTCAAGGCGGTGTTCGAACAGGGGCCGCAAATCACCATAACCTTCAATACGGGAGATGGGCTGGAGGCAGGCAAGACGAAGATCAAGTTCAGGGAAGTCGATATCGGGGTGATCAAGGAAGTGAACCTTTCGCGGGATCACAAGCACGTCATTGCAACTGCGGAGGTCGTCAAGGATGCGTCGGATCTGCTCGTCGAAGACACGCGTTTCTGGGTCGTGCGTCCGCGCATCTCTGGCGGCACGGTGTCGGGCCTCGGGACGCTGCTGTCTGGCTCGTTTGTGGGCATGGACGCCGGGGCCTCGGTCAAGACGCGGCAGGTATTCACCGGCCTCGAGGTGCCGCCCGTTATTGCCAACGACGTACCCGGCCGGGAGTTCGTGCTGACAAGTCAGGACATGGGCTCGCTGGACGCCGGCACGCCGATCTTTTATCGCCGGCTGCAGGTAGGTCAGATCACGTCCTTCAGTCTCAATCCGGACGGCAGGAGCGTGACGTTGCACGTCTTTATTAATGCGCCCTACGACAGGTTCGTCAGACCCGATACGCGCTTCTGGCATGCGAGCGGAGTCGACGTGGCGCTCGATTCCAACGGCATACGGCTCAATACGCAGTCGCTCGTGTCGATCATCATCGGTGGTGTCGCATTCGATACGCCGGAGCACTCGCTCGACCAGCCGCAAGCGGCGGCCCAGACTTCCTTCACGTTGTTCTCGAACTTAAGTGAGGCCATGAAACGCCATGACCGCCTCGTCACCCGGTTCGTTGTGGAATTCAACGAATCGGTACGCGGGTTGACGGTCGGCGCGCCGCTCGATTTTCGCGGCATTACCATTGGCGAGGTGAGCGGCATCTATACCCGATTCGACCGCGAGAGCAGGAAGCTGAGTATCGTGGTTGAGGTAGCCTTCTATCCCGAGCGCTTTACGAACCGATACGAAAGCGGCCCGACCGGCGGCACGGTCGTCCAGAACACGCACGAATTTGCGGATTATCTGGTCGCGAGAGGCTTGCGTCTGCAGTTGAGGACCGGCAACCTGTTAACCGGTCAGCGTTATCTTGCCGTCGACTTTTTCCCAGACGCGCCAAAGGCGAAAATAGACTGGAGCAAGGATCCACCTCAATATCCGACCGTCCCAAACACGCTGCAATCGCTTCAGGATTCCATGTCGCGGCTGATGACGAAACTGAACACGATCCCGTTCGAAGCGATCGGCAAGAACACGCAACTGACCCTGCAAAACGCCAACGCGCTGCTGACCCACCTCGACACGGACATCGTTCCTGAGACGAAGGACACCCTGACCGCGGCGCATGGCGTGATGAACTCCGCCAACAGCGCCTTGCAGCCGGACTCCGCATTGCAGCAGAACGTCGCCGATGCGATGAGCCAGCTGGCGCAGACGTCCGCCGCCGTCCGCACGCTAGCGGACTACCTCGAACGCCATCCTGAGGCACTGATACGCGGCAAGCCGGAGAATAAACCGTGACACGCACCCTTTGGGTCGTCCCCGTCGTGCTCTCTGTCGTGTTGCTCGACGCTTGCGGCAGTTCGCCGACGGCGAGTTTCTACACGCTGAACCCCGACGCGGCACTCGTGCCGATGGTGCCGACGAAGCCGGTCCATGTCGTGGTCAGTCCGGTCACCATCCCCGGCCTGGTCGATCGGCCTCAATTCGTGACACGTGTGGGCAACAACCAGGTGGCGCTCGACGAATTCGCCCGCTGGGGTGAGCCACTCAAGGGGAATATCGCACGTGCGATTGCCGGCGATCTGGCCACGTTGCTGGGATCGGATCGCGTATCGGTATTCGATACGGGCCAGGATGCAGCCGATACCTGGCGCGTGCGCGTCGACGTGATGCGTTTCGACGCCGTGCCCGGTGAGGCGGTGACGATTGAAGCGCTGTGGTCGGTGGTTCCGCCTGGAAAATCGATACCCGTCGTCGGGAAATCGCTTGTCCGCCAGCAGATGGACGGGCACGGCAACGACGCACTGGTGTCCGCGGGTGATCGCGCGCTTGGCGCGGTGAGCCGCGAGATAGCCGCGGCCATTCAGGCAGGCGTGGCTCAATAGCGGGACAGACGGTGCAGCGTCTATGACATCGTTCTGATGTCGTTCAGGCGCGCATCGACGGATTGCCGCGCCAACGCTATACCCCGAGATCAATCAAGGCTGCGGTTGAACCTGCGCCCAGCCCGGCCCCGGATCGAACGACGACATGGCCTTCGCTTTGGCCGCACTATCGGGACCCAGGTCGCGCTCATAGACTTGACCGGCGTGACTCACCATGAAGCTTTTGATTCCAGTGTCCCCGTACCTCGCCGGCCACGCAATGACGGCAAAACCGCCAAATAACTTGCCATGCACGAGATAGTCGTAAGCGCCGCCTGGCGCGTGCGGGCCCTGCGACGTGAGCAGCTTGTAGTGATAGCCGTGATAGCCGGCTTCCGAAGTGTGAAGCGAGCTCGCCTGGATGAACGCGGGCCCGAGCGGACTGGGTGGCGCATCCGGTTGCGTTGGCCAGTACAAGCCGTCCTGTTTTCCCGGCGAACTCGACAGCTTCGACGCATATGAAAACAGGCCGTCGCCGTCATGGTCGCTGAACGCGTATTCACGCTGCGCGTCGTAAATTGCGAGCATGGTTTGTATGACAGCGAGTTCGTTCCTGCCGATACGGCGCAGGCGCATTTCCTCGGCGCCCGCACGCATGTCGAAATGCCATCCTTGGGAGGACTTTACGAGCGGAATCGGGAAGATCCAGTTATCGTTACCGACCGCGATACGTGCATGGTAGTCGTCGATCTGTTCGATTTCGTGCGCCTTGCTCCATTCATCGAGAAATCGGCCGCGTATTTCGGCGCCGACGGGCGGAATCAGTTCGCGAAAGTCATGGCCGAAGATGGTTTGCAGCGTGGCTTCTTCGTTGTTGGCGACGGCCTCGCCAAATGCGTTCATGGCGGCCTTGGGCGTACTGAAGTCCTTTTCCGCGTGAGCTGCGGACAGCATGCCTAGACACAACGCGCAGGCAACGGTGACGCGGCGTAGAGCGCCTGTCATTGGACCCGGACGAAATCGTGACGGTGATGTCATGGTTTGCTCTCCCTAGCGTCTTCCGCCGCCGCCGCCGCCGCCGCCGCGGCCGCC
>NZ_JBAURZ010000240.1:0-13551 GCF_049581445.1 Paraburkholderia sp.
CGCCGGTGGCGCAGGCCGAGGTCACGGTCCCGCTGCCTGCGCGCGGCGCGGGAATTTCCTTCGACAACGTCAGCTTCTCGTATCCGTCGCGCCCAGGTATTGCGGCGCTCTCCGGGCTCTCGCTCGAAGTCCGCGCGGGCGAGCATGTCGCGCTGGTTGGGCCATCCGGCGCAGGCAAAACCACCTTGTTCCAGTTGTTGCTGCGCTTTTACGATCCTCAATCGGGCAGCATTCTGATCAACGGTGTGCCGACGCGACAGGTGCCGCTGGTCGAGTTGCGCAGGGAAATCGGCGTCGTGCTGCAGGAATCGGTGATCTTTTCCGGCAGCGTGCTCGAGAACATCCGTTATGGCGCGCCGGAAGCCAGTCTCGCACAAGTCCAGCGAGCCGCTGGAATGGCTGCGGCTGCGGGCTTTATCGAAGAACTGCCGCAAGGCTATGACACCTTTCTGGGCGAGCGCGGTGTGCGGCTGTCGGGTGGGCAGCGTCAGCGCATTGCGATTGCCCGCGCGATCCTGAAGGACCCGCCCGTTTTGCTGCTCGACGAGGCCACCAGCGCGCTCGATGCCGCGAGTGAACGCCTCGTGCAACAGGCACTCGACAACGCCGCACAGAACCGCACCACGCTGGTCATCGCGCACCGTCTCGCCACGGTCCAGCAGGCGGACCGTATCGTCGTACTGGAACAGGGCCGCATTGTGGCGCAAGGGCGTCACGCTGACCTGTTGTTGAGCTCGCCGCTCTACGCCCAGCTTGCCGCCCTACAGTTCGGCGACCCGCTCGCCCAGACCGCGCAGCACGGCGCTGTGCGCGACCCGGTCGGCTCTGCGTGAAAACCCGCTTCGGGTTGTCCAGCGGTTTGGGCGTGGATGGCCGGGGTAGAATCGGACAACCCAAAAGAGCAGACAGTCAGGCATCGACCGCGCCACACCATGACGATGAATACCGACAAGCGTGAAGTACAGACCAGAGTGACCGACGCGCAACGATTCGAGCTGCTCGTCACCAGCGTGAAAGATTACGCGATCTACATGCTGGATCGGGACGGCTACGTGGCCAGCTGGAACGCGGGTGCGCAACGGTTCAAAGGCTATACGGCCAGCGAGATTATCGGGCGGCACTTTTCGGAGTTCTACACAGCTGAGGACCGCGCCTCAGGCGTCCCCGCCAACGCCTTACGCACTGCGATCGAGCAGGGCAGGTTCGAAGACGAAGGCTGGCGGGTGCGCAAGGACGGCACGTGCTTTTGGGCCAGCGTGGTGGTGGACCCGATTCGCGATGCCTCAGGCGAGTTGGTGGGCTTCGCGAAGATCACGCGCGACATCTCCGAACGTAAGCAGGTGCAGGAAGCGCTGCGCAAGAGCGAGGAACAGCTTCGCCTGCTGATTCAGGGCGTGACGGATTACGCCATCTATATGCTGTCGCCGAGCGGCGACGTAAGCAGCTGGAATTCGGGCGCGGCGCGGATCAAGGGATACGAGCAGGACGAGATTATCGGCCAGCATTTCTCGCGCTTTTATACCGAGGAAGACCGCGCCAACGGTTTGCCCGCGCTGACACTTGCGATTGCGGCGCGCGACGGCCGCGTGGAGCGGGAAGGCTGGCGGGTACGCAAGGACGGCACCCGTTTCTGGGCGAACGTGGTGGTGGACGCGATCCGCGACGACCATGGGACACTCATCGGGTTTGCGAAGATTACCCGCGATATGACCGAGCGCAAGGAGGCAGCCGCGACGCTGGAGCGCGTGAACGCCGCGCTGTTCCAGTCGCAGAAGATGGAAGCCATCGGCCAGCTCACGGGCGGCGTCGCGCACGACTTCAATAATCTGCTGGCCGTGTTATCGAATGGACTGCAGGTGCTGTTGTCGCAATCACGTACGCATCTCGACGCGAAGATGCTGGAGACGATGCAACGGGCGATCGAGCGGGGCGCGTCGCTGACCCAGCAACTGCTGTCGTTTGCACGCCAGCAGCCGCTTAAAACGGAAGCGCACGACCTGAACGCGCTCATCGGCGCGTTCGAACCCATGTTGCAGCGGGCGGGAAACGCATCGATCCGGCTGGAATTCGACCTGGGCCCGGGGCAGGCTCCGGTGATGGTGGACGCCGCGCGTTTCGAGGCGGCCTTGCTGAATCTGGTGGTGAATGCCCGGGATGCCACGTCTGAAGGCGGCACCATCGCGGTGGGCACCGAGCGCGTTGAACTGCCAGCGCGCTCGGTAGGCACGCTCCCGGCCGGTCGTTATATCCGGGTGTGGGTGTCGGACACCGGCACCGGGATGTCTCCCGAAGTCGTCTCGCGTGCCTTCGAACCGTTCTTTACGACCAAGGCGCCGGGTAAAGGAACGGGGCTCGGCCTAAGTCAGGTTTATGGGTTTATCGTGCAGTCGGGCGGCGAAGTTGTGATCCAGAGTACGCAAGGCGTGGGCACCACGATCGCTATCTATCTGCCGGCGGCCAACGACATGCCCGATGGCGCCGGCTCCTATCCGGACCAACTGGCTGTGGAAACCGTCTTGCTCGTGGAGGATGAGCCGGATTTGCTGGCCGCGGCGGCTGAACTGTTCAGAAGCATTGGCTACGAGGTGGTGACAGCCAGTAACGGCGTGGATGCCATCGACATCCTGACTCAGCGCGCGGAAATCGACATCGTGTTCAGCGATATCGTCATGTCGCACGGTATCAGCGGTCTGGAACTCGCCCGACAGGTCCGCGAGCGGTATCCCCACATCAAGGTGGTGCTCGCGTCGGGCTATCCGGTTGCGGTGCTGCGTCGCGAGCATGGCGACCTGAGCGAATTCTGCTTCGTCCATAAACCGTATCGGCTCGCGGATCTCGCGAAAGCATTGCGCGCAGTCTGACGCAACGCTGCTGCTCAGGTCGCGCCCTTGCCGGTGCCGGTGGGCATGACCTGGACATGTTCGATCACCGCGTCTACCAGCGCTTCCGCGTCGCTGATGCCCTCGGCCGACGCGGCCAGCGACTTGAGACGCCCGTCGATCAACAGCGACGCCAGCCCGTGGACATACGCCCAGGCAGCGGTCATTGCGATGGCCTGCGCGGCGTCGGTTTTTCCAAATGTGCTGGTGTCGTCCGTTACCCACTCGGGCGGATCGATAATGGCGCCGGCGAGCGCGCGTGCCGACATCTGCCGTGCTTCCAGCAACGCGGGGCGCGTGGAGTCGAGCATTTCGCTGCGCGACATCAGGCGCAGCAGGTTGGGATGATCCAACGCGAACCTCACGTAGCCGCGTGCAATGGCTTTGCGCTGCGCGCGTCCCGGCGGTAATCCTGCGGCATTGTCGGCCATGGTCTGCGCCAGACGGCGGTGGCCGCTCGCGGCCAGTTCGCTCAGTACACCTGCCGTGTCGCCGAAATGATGCTGCGGAGCCGTGTGCGATACGCCCGCCTCCCGCGCAATGGCCCGCAGCGTCAGGCCGCGTATGCCGTCGCGCTGGAGCACGAGCTCTGCTGCTGCGAGTAGCGCATGCGGCAGCGAGCCGTGGTGGTAAGGCTTCTCGCGTGATGATTTGTCGGTTTCGGCGGGGGCTTTCGGAGAGGGAGAGGCTTTGCGACGTGCGGACGCTTCTTTCATGACGACGGATTGGGACCCGGATTTTTACAGTGAAAAGATATCTTGACTGCCCGGTCGGCAAAAGTCAAAAAATCCCCAACCGGTCATTTAATTGGGAAGGTGCGCAAATAACTCGTTCCACCTGCTGAGGCAGTGCGATCAACGGCATACAGTCGATCATGCGAAGCATCGACCGCCACGCCACGGGGTTCCTGGAAGTCGTTGGCGAGTACGCTGACCGTGCCATCGGGCGCGATCTCGCAGAGACCGTTCTTGTTGCATTTGGTATAGAGCCGCCCCTGGGCGTCCGCTGCCAGCAGATCGGGACTTTCGATGCGAACGGACAGCGTGGGCGTGGTGGGTGCGGTCGCGCTCAGCAGCGCTGCCAGGTTCACCTTCACGATGCCATTGTTAGCCTGATCGGAGACGAACACGTTGTCACCCGTGATGGCGATGCCGACCGGTTTGCCAAGCCCCGTCAACAGATCGCGTTCAACGGCGGCGTGGGTCTGCGCGTCGTAGGTCACCAGACTCAGGCCTCCTTGGGTTGGGCTGCCGCTGTTCTTGATGAACCAGCTTGATAGCAACTGTCCAGGACCGATGGCAAGCAGTCCGAGTCGACGCCGGCTACCATCAAGACCAGTCAGCTCGGAAGTTGTGCCGTTTCCTGCAATCAAGAAGATCGCGCTTGCCGTGCCAAACCCAAAACGTTCGACCGCCAATTCCCCTGAGCCCGTCACGCTTACCTGGCTCAGGCTCTTTCCCTGGCCCGGTGGGACCGGAATGGACGCATAGGGTGTGAACGCGCCGCCGTTAGACGACAACACGCTGCTGGTGCGGTCGTCCGTGATGAAGACCGTGCCATCGGATGGCCGCACCGCGATGCCGTTTGGTTGTGCGTCCAGTGCCACTTTCGCGGGCCACGTGATGTTGTCCGGTGTGCTGCAAGCGCTCAACGCGGCCACAAGGCCGCAGATTGCGATGAAGCTCACGGGCCGACGTAGTGCAACATGCGAGACGCGCATGTTTCCTCCAGAGCGGATTCGAGTGGGATGAGGTCTTGAAACCGACGCTAGCGCAGCGCCGAGGAGCAGGGCGCGCACGATGCGGCGCGCTATCGAAACCTAATATACACATTGACGCAACGTCTCGCTAACGCGGCTGCATTGAGCCCGCCGCGCTGAGCGCAGGGCGAGCCCATGTCGTTGTGCACATAGACTCAATGTCCCGCCGGGGATGGGTTGGCGGGGCACGTCCCGCTATCTTTGTGTCCATGCAGTTGTCCACGCGGTCCTTCCATAAGACGGCTGCATTAAACCCCCACAGGTTCTGGAGACACGCATGAGTTCCGCCCACGTCGCCCCTTTGACGTTCCAGCGTTCGGCCGCCTTGCCTCGCAACTGCACCTTCGACAGCCATGACTGGACCATCCTCAGCCAGTACTGGCACCCCGTCGCCTTCGCTGCTGAACTCACCGACAAGCCCATCAGCGTGACGTTGCTGGATGAGCCGCTGGTGGTGTTCCGCTCGAATGACCAACTCGTGGCGGCGCGCGATATTTGTCCGCATCGCGGCGCGCCCCTGAGCCAGGGATGGGTCGAAAACGGCAACATCGTGTGCCCTTATCACGGTCTTGCCTACGGCACCGATGGCAAGTGCAAGTTCATTCCGTCACAAGGCGATGGCCCGATTCCAGAACGTCTGCATCTGGTCACTTACGCGGTGCAGGAGGCTTACGGGCTGATCTGGGTGTCGCTCGACGGCGGCAACGAAGCGTTGCCCGAGTTTCCTGAGTGGGACGATCCCTCGTATCAACGGATCTTGCCGCCGTCGATTGACATCAAAGCGTCGGCGGGGCGCCAGACCGAAGGCTTCATCGACGTCGCGCACTTTGCGTGGATTCACCACGACAGTTTTGCGGATCGAACCAATCCAGTCGTGCCGCAATACACGGTGGCGCGGCGCGAGCGCGGCATGCGTGCGGAATACATCAGCACGGTGAGCAATTTTCCGAAATCGATGCAACATCGCGCGCCGGACGGCTTTTCGTGGCACCGCATATTCGAAGTCGATGCACCGTTTTTCGCGCGTCTGACCGTGCACTTTCCCGAAGGCGGGCGTCTGTCGATCCTGAATGCGGCAAGCCCTGTCTCTGCCCGTATGACGCGTCTGTTCGTGCCGATTGTGCGTAACTTCGACAAGGACTTGCCGCTGGAGGATGTCTACGCGTTCAACCGCCAGGTCTTCGAAGAGGATAGGGCAATTGTCGAGCGACAGTGCCCGGAAGATCTGCCGATCGACCGCGCGGCGGAAGCGCCGATTCTTGCTGACCGGTCGTCGGGTGCCTACCGACGTGCGCTGGCTGAAATCGGTCTCGGCCAGGCCTATGTTCGTTAAACGGTAGCCAGTAGTTGGCGATCGGTAAAACGGGAGAAAAATCATGAAAGTGTGGGAATGCGTGATCTGCGGATTTCGCTATGACGAAACGTTGGGCTTGCCGGAGGCCGGCATTGCGCCGGGTACGCGCTGGGAAGATGTGCCGGTCGACTGGATCTGCCCCGACTGCGCGACGGGCAAGCACGATTTCGACATGCAGGTGGTAGCAGTATGACGACCGTTGACGAAACGCCCGCAACGCAGCCGGTCGTCATCATCGGCACGGGCCTGGCGGGCTATACGGTGGCGCGCGAACTGCGCAAGCTCGACAGTACGGTGCCCATCGTGATGCTGACGCAGGACGACGGCTGCTTCTATTCGAAGCCCATGCTGTCGAACGCACTCGCGATGAAGAAGGAAGCACGCGATCTGGCCAGCTTCGACGCCACGGCGATGGCGGCCCAGTTGCGCGCCGACATTCGTGTGCATCAGCGTGTCGAGCGCATCGTGCCTGGCGAGCATCAGGTCATTGTGAATGGAGATTCCCTGCACTACAGCAAGCTGGTCCTCGCAACGGGCGCCGACGTGCGGCGGCTTCGCGTGGATGGCGACGCGGAAGCGGAGATTCGCTCCATCAACGATCTCAGCGACTACGCGGGCTTCAGGGCCGCGCTGGCAGGATGCAAATCGGTGGCGATTCTCGGCGCCGGCCTGATTGGCTGCGAATTCGCCAATGATCTGATTGCTGCGGGTTTTGCGGTATTGTTGATCGATCCAGCCACCACACCGCTGGCCCGCTTGCTGCCACCCTTCGCCGGCGAAGTATTTGCGAACGCGCTGAGCGAGAGCGGCATCAGTCTTTATCTGGGGCGCAGTGTGTCGAGCATCGAGCGACAACTCAACGGCTACCGGCTGGTGCTCTCGGGGGGCGAGCAGATTCATGCGGACCTGGTCGTTTCGGCAGTGGGCCTCGTGCCGCGCACCACGCTGGCTGCGAACGCCGGGCTCACGATCGAGTACGGTATCTGGACAGACGCATGGTGTCGAACGAGTAATGAGGATATCTATGCATTGGGAGACTGCGCGGCAATCATGGGCAGGGTGCAGCCTTACGTGTTGCCCATCATGCACGCGGCTCGTGCTTTGGCGCGAACACTCAGCGGCAATCCAAGCTGCGTCGAATTTCCCGTTATGCCTGTGACCGTCAAGACGCCTGCTACGCCAGCGGTGGTGGTGTCGCCTGATACAGAAGGGCAATGGCTCGTCGATCTCGCGGCGCATGCGGGACGCAATGCGGCGCGTGCGGTCTGCCGCCACGCGGACAACGGCCGTCCCATTGGCTTCGCGCTGGTGGGTGCGGCTACGGAAGGCAAGGCCGCGTTGCTCAAGGAGATGGCCTCGGGCGCCGGCTAGTGCGCGGTATCACACGCACTGCGCAACGCCAGCGAGTGCGTTGGCTTGAGACGGGCAACCGTCGCAAGGGTAGTGACGCGATTGCGTGCCACGATGGCATGCATCGTATGGCGCACGGCCGGGAATGATTACGGTCGCGACAACAACAGATTCCATCTGACCGACCTCATTTCGTGGTCGTCCGTTCGCGTAAGAGGACCTGTCACCTCGAAGCGATCCGGTCGTCGCCGCGGCGCCGCAAGCCTGGCTTGCGGAGATTTCTTTTGGCGTTTCATCGCTTGCGTTACAGCGCAGGGGTTATGGCGACGCGGGTTAAGCCGGCACGTTCCGCCGCAAAACCCGCCTTAATGCGCGAGGTCTTTTGCCACGTTCGCAACAAGCCGACGCAACCACGTGGCCGCAGCGCTTCGATGCGTCCGATCGTGCCACAGTTGATAGTAGGTCAGCGCCTGAGGCGTGCCGGGAATCGGCTCGATTCGCAGCGGCAAGAGTTGCGTGTAGTGCGTGGCTAAAGCACGCGTGGTGGTGAACAGAAGATTGGATCGCACCAGCACATAAGGCGCCATGCCGAAGTACGGCAGTGTCGTCGTGACCGTGCGGGACAGGCCATTGCGCGCGAGCTCGACGTCGATGGTGCCTAGCGCATTCGTGTTGTACGTCGTGACGGCGAGATGTTCTGCCTCTTGATAGACGGGCCTGGTCAGTCTTCCCGGTTTGATGGGATGCCCGTCGCGCATCAGACACACCAGTTCATCCTGACACAACGGTTGCAGATGCAAATGCTCCGCGGGCGTTCGCCAGTTGCCGATCACCAGATCCAGAAAGCCGCTTTCGAGGCCATGCTCGTAGCCACCGTCGACCATCATCAGATGGTTGAATTCGATCTTCGCGCCTGGCGCCTCCGTATGAAAGGCATCGACCACCGCGGGGACAAAAAAGACATCGAGGTAGTCCGGCGAGCCGATCCGAAACGTCCGCTTCGTGGCGGCGGGATTGAATGTGGTGGTGGGGTTGAGGATGGCGGAAATGCTATTGAGCGCCTGTGCAGCGGGGTCGATCAGAGTCAGCGCGTGAGCGGTTGGAATCATGCGACTGCCGCTGCGCACCAGCAACGGGTCACCCGTCATCTGGCGCAGCTTGCGAAGTGCGACGCTGATAGTCGGTTGCGATTGTCCAAGCAGCGTCGCCGTGCGCGATACGCTCGACTCGGTGAGCAGCGTATGTAGCACTTTGAGCAAGTGCGAATCGATGACTTCCCTGGACGTCACAAGCGGAATCCTCTTTGTTCTGCACGACGAAATGGTCGCTTGAACCTGGCCGGAACGACGCTCGAAATATACCGACGTATACAGCGACGGTCAATTCCGGCAATCTATGCGGAGGATCGTTGAAACCATTGCTGGTGCTCGCTTATGAGGGTGGCGACATGGCGATAATAGTGATCGCGTTATGGTCAGACGTGAGGTCGTAGATCGACGTCAGCCCGTCACGCCGTCAATTCGACAAGTGCAACTTTTTCGTCAGCACCATACCCGATTGAGGGTTGATCAGCCACATGGAGTGGACGTTCACGTACAGCGTGGAAGTGCGTGTCGTGATGTCGGTGGGTTCTTCATCGGTGGGGTCGTGGTGCTCGCGCAGGTCTTTCAGGTAAGGCGGCATGAGCGCGCATCGGAGCTCAACCGCGAACGCGCCATGCGTTTTGTCGAACGCGGCCTGCGACACGGGGAAGTGGGCGTGAATCATCGTCTTGCCGTGCCCCTGTGTCCTGAGTTCGATAATATCGACATGCTGGATGTATCCCTTCGCCTTGGCCTCCGGGGCGATCACCAACTCCCGGCCGCTCGGACCCTTGACGGACTTTGCAAGCAGGATCGCACCCGGCCGGTCGTCGCCGGAGAGGTCGGCGTCGACCGTCAGTTCGTGCGTTTTCGACTCGTACACCACGCCGTAGGGCGCAGGGACGACGAATACCAGTTCATGGTCGAGTCCGACCTTGGCCAGGTTGTTATCGTGCTGCGCCGCGTGTCCCGGCAGCGTGATAAGTTTGTCGATGCGCTCGCGCAACGTAGGCGAAGCCGCGTGAATCGGTTCTCTCGCCAGTGTGTTGCGTACTGCAACGGGGTCGTCACGTACGAAAGCTTGCGCAGTCGCGTTTGCTGGAGAATCGACCGAGGCGGTTTGACTCGCCTGTGCGGATGCAGTGGCCTGCGCAGACGAACTGTCAGGCAGGCTGGCAGATGCCCGAACAGGCGCAAATAGCGACATGCAGACGAGCAAAGCCGCTGCGCTCGAACGATTCAGGATTAGTTTGGTTTTGGACACGACACACTCCCCGGGATCACCCAGTGTATCGCAATCAAAAGCCGTGAGCGTTGCCCGCAGGGTCCTTGGCGCGCAGCAAGTTCGCTTACGCCCCGGAGCGAAACTTTTGGCTTATTTCACCGCGCCCAGCGCGAGTCCCTTGACGAGATACCGCTGTAGCCACGCGAACACCACCGAAACAGGCAACGTCGCGCACAGCGTCGCGGCCATCACCAGATGCCATTCCACGACGTATTTGCCGGCCACCATGTCGGTCACCTGCACGGTGAGCGTCTTGTTCTCCGGCGAACGGATCAGCGTGTAGACCACCGCGAATTCGTTCCATGCATTGATGAACGTGAAGATGGCGGTAACGACAATCGCTGGCACGGCGAGCGGTAGAAACACCTTGAAGACCGCCTTCGCGCGTCCACAGCCTTCGAGCCATGCCGACTCTTCAAGATCGCGCGGCACGGTCTGGAAGTACGATGACAGCATCCACACCGCAAACGCGATATTGAACGCCGCATACGAGACGATCACCGCGAGCTTCGAATCCACCAGGTTGCCATCGCCGTAAGGAATCATCGCGGCGAGCCGGAACAGGCCGACCACCAGCAGAATCGGCGAGAGCATCTGCGTGACGAGCAGAAACTGGCGGTACAGGCCACGCCCCCGGAACGGAAAACGCGCGAGCGCATACGCCGCGGGCAGGCTGACGGCCAGCGCGAGCGCCATTGAAAGCAGACTGATCACTACGCTGTTGCGTAACGCGACGCCAAAGTTGGCCGCCACCCACATGTCGACGAAGTTGTGCCATTGCCAGTGCACCGGCAGCCAGCGCGCCGGATAAACAAAGACTTCGTCCGCCGGTTTGAGAGCCGTAAACAGCATGATCGCAAACGGGAACAACACCAGCACGATCAACGGGGATAGCGCGAGCCAGCACCACAGCGTGCGTTTCATTTTCAGGCTCATGCGTTATCTCCTTCTTTCGACGGCTGCATGCGTAGATACAGCATCGAGAACACGAACAGCATCACCAGCATGATCAGCGACACCGCAGCCGCCTGACCCGGACGGCCAAGCCGGAAACCGATTTCGTACAGATAGGTGACGAGAATATGCGTGCTTTCGTCGGGGCCGCCTTGCGTCATCACCCAGATGATCGGAAACGAGTTGAACACGTAGATCACGTTCAGCAGAATCGTCATGTTCACGAACGGCCTCAAAAGCGGCAGCGTGAGCTTGCGGAATTGTTGCCAGGCGCTCGCACCGTCGATGCGCGCGGCTTCGTAGATGTCGCCCGGCACTGATGACAGGCCGCCTAGCAGGATCGTCACCGTGAACGGAATCGACACCAGAATCCCCACGGCGATTTCCACCGGAAACGCGAGTTCCGGCGTCGCCAGCCAATGGATCGGTCCGTTGATGAGGCCTAACCGGTGCAGCGTGACGTTGACCATGCCGTAGTCGTCGTTGAAGGCCCAGCGCCACACCACGGCAGTCATCGTCAGCGAGACGGACCACGGCAGCATGACGATAGTGCGCGCCACGCCACGGCCATAGAAATCCTGATTGAGGATCAGCGCGACCGGCACGGAAATCAGCACGGTTCCGCCCACCACGAAGAAGGTCCAGTAGACCGTGCGCCTCAGGGCGCCCAGGAATTCCGGATCGGAGAATACGGTGTAGAAATTCTGCAGACCAATGAAGCCGCGAATCGCACCGAAACGCGAAACGTCGTGTAGCGACTGGTACACGATGTTGAAAATCGGATAGGTGATGATGAACAGCGCGAGTATCAAACTCGGCGCAATCAACAACCAGGGCGCCGACAGGCGCGGGGAAGCAGGACGGCTCATGCGTGCTCGATCGTAAGTCGCGCGCTGATCCTGTAAAACAAGGGGTTCGCGCGACGGGATGGGCCGGGTACAACGCGGCGCGCGTGGTCCATAAGGGACAGCGCGCGCCGGTCTACATTAACGCTCGGTTACTGCAACTCGCATTACTTGCCGAGGGACTGGTTTGCCTTTTCGGCGGCTTCATTCAGTGCTGCGGCCGGTTGGGCCTTGCCGAGGTAGATCGACTGCATCGCATCCGAAACGGCCTTCGCGGTGTCTTCCCAACCCGTGATGGTTGGGGCGAACTTCGCGCTCGGCAGCAACGCGATAAACGCCTTCGTATCAGGATTGTCGAACGCCGGGTCGGTTGCTTCGGCCTTCGTTGTCGGCAAGAAACCTTCCGTGCTGGTGAACTTCACGCGCGGTTCTTTCGTGAACAGATAGTCGAGGAACTTCCAGGCGTCCTTCTTGACCTTCGAGTTCTTGAACATCACGATCGAATCGGTCACTGCGTACGTGGCGTTCTTCGTGCCCATCGGGATCGGATCGATGCCGTACTTCAGGTTCGGCGCTTCTTTCGCGATCTGCTTGGAGAGGAACGGTGCCGAGATAACCATGGCCACGCGGCCTTGCTTGAACAGGTTCTGCACGTCTTCACGGCTGTAGCCCGTCACGCCCGGTTCCGTCAGACCTTCGTCGATCATGGTCTTGTACAACGTCGCTGCCTTCACGCCAGCCGGCGAATTGAACGCAGCCTTGCCGTCCTTGCCGACCACGTCGCCACCGTAGCTCCACAGCGCGTAGTAAAAGTAGACGTCCGTTTCGATTTCCTTGCCTTGCAGACCGAAGCCGGCAATGCCTTGCGCCTTCAACTTCTTCGACGCATCGATCACGTCATTCCAGGTCTTCGGACCGTTCGGATAACCAACCTTCGCCAGCAGATCCTTGTTGTAGTACAGCGCGCGAGCGGATGCGGCGATCGGCAGCCCGTAGACCTTGCCGTTAATTTCACCCGGAGCGAGGAACGGGCCGATGAAGCGGTTCTTGAAGCTCGCGTCCATGTAGCCGTCGAGCGGCTCGGCGACGTCATCCTTCACGAAGTCCAGCAGCCAGCGCGTGCCGACAATAGCCAGGTCGGCGTTGGCGCCGCCGGTGATGTCCGTTTGCAGTTTCTGTTGCAGCGTGTCCCAGCTCACATCCTCAATCTTGATGGTCGTGCCGGGGTTGGCCTTTTCGAAATCCTGGGCCACTTTTTCGAAGTACGGCGCGGTGGCGTCGCTGTAATGGGCGACGGTCACGCGGACCGTGTCGGCATGCGCCGCCACGGTCAAACCTGCAAACGCGAGCGCTACGGCAACCTTGCCGAGCGTAAAAGAAGCACGAGCTTGCAACGACATTTCTCTCTCCTGGGTGGTCCGCTGCCGTCGCCGGCCGCTGGGTTGTCAAATTGTTTGAAAAAATCCTACAGGACGAAAAAAAAGTTGTCACGTAGGGACTACGATATTTTTTCTCTGCGCCTTTTTTGCATAAGATGCTGTAAAGAAGGGGTATTTTGTGCGGTGCCGCGACAGGTGGCCGGATTTCACGGGCGCTCGCAGCATACGCGAGATGCTTCGCGTGTTGGAAATTTACAAGCGGAACGACCGCTGCAAGCCGTTGTGCGGGAAGCGGGATGGTTGGCGCCGGCTTCACCGCTGCGAATCGTTGGCCATGATGTTTTGGGGTTTTCCCTGGTGTGAGGCCACGAGGCGGTCTTGCGATCTGATGGGCTAGGCGAAAGCCACTAAAGAGCGTCGACGCGTGGAATCGGGAGACCTGGTTGTTTGAAAGACACAGGTCAACTCTGAGCGGGTCGCCGTCAAGCAACGTTGTGAGGACAGACATGAATCGAGTGGTATTGGTCACCGGGGCGTGCGGGGGCATCGGCAGTGCGCTGTGCCGGCGCTTCGTTGCAGAGGGCGATACGGTGCTGGCGCTCGACCTCGAAGCGGCGGCGCTCGATGCGCTGGCCGCTGCACTGGGTGCCGACCGCGTGACGCC
>NZ_JBAURZ010000241.1:0-18257 GCF_049581445.1 Paraburkholderia sp.
TCTGGTCATACGCCTTCGCTTCGCCGCCAAACTTCGCGGTCAGAACCGTCGTGATCGCTGCCGTCAGCGTGGTCTTGCCGTGGTCAACGTGACCGATCGTGCCGACGTTCACGTGCGGCTTGGTCCGTTCGAATTTACCTTTAGCCATGTTTCTCTTCTTTCAAAAAGTTAATCGTTGAATGACTTTGCCGCGCGATTACTTCGACTTGGCGTTGATGATCGCTTCCGACACGTTACGCGGTGCTTCGGAGTAGTGCTTGAACTCCATCGTGTACGTTGCACGACCTTGACTGAGCGAACGCAGCGACGTCGAATAGCCGAACATTTCCGACAGCGGAACTTCAGCGCGAACGATCTTGCCGCCGCCAATCATGTCTTCCATGCCCTGAACAATACCGCGACGGCCCGACAGGTCGCCCATCACGTTGCCCATGTAGTCTTCCGGCGTTTCGACTTCCACCGCCATCATCGGTTCGAGGATGACCGGTTGCGCCTTGCGCATTGCTTCCTTGAACGCCATCGAACCGGCCATGCGGAACGCATTTTCGTTCGAGTCAACGTCGTGGTACGAACCGAACGTCAGGTGAACCTTCACGTCAACGACCGGGAAGCCTGCCAGCACACCAGCCTTCAGCGTTTCCTGGATACCCTTGTCGACTGCCGGGATGTATTCACGCGGAATCACACCGCCCTTGATTTCGTCCAGGAACTCGTAGCCCTTACCTTGCTCGTTCGGCTCAAGCGTAATGACCGCGTGACCATACTGGCCGCGACCACCCGACTGCTTGACGAACTTGCCGTCGACGTCTTCCGCCTTGCCGCGAATCGTCTCGCGGTAAGCCACTTGCGGCTTGCCGACCGTTGCTTCGACGCCGAACTCACGCTTCATCCGGTCGACCAGAATTTCCAGGTGGAGCTCGCCCATACCCGAAATAATGGTTTGACCCGATTCTTCGTCCGTTTGAACGCGGAACGACGGATCTTCCTGGGCCAGACGGTTCAGCGCCAGACCCATCTTTTCCTGGTCGGGCTTCGTCTTCGGCTCAACAGCCTGCGAAATCACCGGCTCCGGGAAAATCATGCGTTCGAGCACGATCGGGCTTTGCGGATCGCACAGCGTGTCGCCGGTCGTTGCGTCCTTCAAGCCAACCGCTGCAGCGATGTCCCCTGCGCAGACTTCCTTGATTTCTTCGCGCTGGTTCGCATGCATCTGCAGAATTCGGCCCAGACGTTCCTTCTTGTCCTTGGTCGCGTTCAGCACGGTGTCGCCAGACTTCACGATGCCCGAATACACACGGAAGAAGATCAATTGGCCAACGAACGGGTCGGTCATGATCTTGAATGCCAGTGCCGAGAACTTTTCGTCGTCGGCGGCGCGGCGCTCACCCTTTTCACCGTTTTCCAGCTCGCCGGTAACCGGCGGGATGTCGATCGGCGACGGCAGGAAGTCGAGCACGGCGTCCAGCATCCGTTGCACGCCCTTGTTCTTGAACGCGGTACCGCACAGCATCGGCTGGATTTCGCAAGCGATCGTACGGTCGCGCAGCCCCTTGACGATTTCCGCTTCCGACAGTTCGCCTTCTTCGAGGTACTTGTTCATGAGCTCTTCGCTCGATTCAGCGGCAGCTTCGACCATCTTTTCGCGCCACTCGTTGCACGTGTCAACGAGTTCAGCCGGAATCTCTTCGTACGAGAACTTCGTGCCTTGGGACGCTTCATCCCAAATGATCGCCTTCATCTTCAGCAGATCGACGACGCCCGTGAAGTTTTCTTCTGCACCGATAGGCACCACGACCGGAACCGGGTTCGCCTTCAGACGCAGCTTCAGTTGGTCGTAGACCTTGAAGAAGTTCGCGCCGGTACGGTCCATCTTGTTGATGAACGCGAGACGGGGAACCTTGTACTTGTTAGCCTGGCGCCACACAGTTTCCGACTGCGGCTGCACGCCGCCCACTGCGCAGTACACCATGCATGCGCCGTCGAGCACGCGCATCGAGCGTTCAACTTCAATCGTGAAGTCAACGTGGCCCGGGGTGTCGATGATGTTGATGCGGTGCTCAGCGCGGTCGCCTGCCATGCCTTTCCAGAAGGCCGTGGTAGCAGCGGACGTAATGGTAATACCGCGTTCCTGCTCCTGCTCCATCCAGTCCATGGTGGCAGCGCCGTCGTGAACTTCACCAATCTTGTGATTCACGCCGGTGTAAAACAGGATGCGCTCGGTCGTCGTCGTTTTGCCGGCGTCGATGTGAGCGCTAATACCGATGTTGCGGTAGCGCTCGATAGGTGTCTTGCGAGCCACTTTGATCCTCTATGGGGATGACGCGATGCGAGAAATGCCCATCGCGCTGTAACACAAACGGGCGAGGCGCTTTATAAGCGCACCCGCCCGGAATTTCTTTCCGATTCCTCAGCTAACCCGGATCGGGAAGCTTAGAAACGGAAATGCGAGAACGCCTTGTTGGCTTCTGCCATCCGGTGAACTTCGTCGCGCTTCTTCATCGCGCCGCCACGGCCTTCGGCCGCTTCGGAGAGTTCACCTGCCAGACGCAGGGCCATCGACTTTTCGCTGCGCTTCTTCGCGGCTTCACGCAACCAACGCATCGCCAATGCCATACGACGCGACGGACGCACTTCGACCGGAACCTGATAGTTCGCACCACCAACGCGGCGGCTCTTCACTTCGACCACCGGCTTGACGTTGTTGAGCGCCACCGTGAACACTTCCAGCGGGTCCTTGCCACCCTTGGTCTGGATCTGTTCAAAAGCGCCGTACACGATACGCTCGGCAACCGACTTCTTGCCAGAGAGCATCAGCACGTTCATGAACTTGGCTACATCTACGTTACCGAACTTCGGATCCGGCAACACTTCCCGCTTGGGGACTTCGCGACGACGCGGCATGTTTCTTCCTTTACTTTTTCAGTTGGAGCTGTGCGTTTGTATGCATTCAGCCCCGCGGCCACCAACTAACCCGATTCATCTATTACGACTTACCAGCCCGGTCGGGTGACCACTTACTCGACAGCACCGGCGAATCCGGCACCACCGCTATTACCGCCTTTACGGGCGACCTGAAACTACACTGACCGACTAATTACTTGCCAGCCTTGGCACGCTTCGCGCCGTACTTCGAGCGAGCTTGCTTACGATCCTTGACGCCCTGGGTGTCCAGCGAGCCGCGAACCATGTGGTAACGCACACCCGGCAAGTCTTTCACACGACCGCCGCGAATCAGCACGACCGAGTGTTCCTGCAGGTTGTGGCCTTCACCACCGATGTACGAAATGACTTCGAAGCCGTTCGTCAGGCGCACCTTGGCGACCTTACGAAGTGCCGAATTCGGCTTCTTAGGCGTCGTGGTGTACACACGGGTGCACACGCCGCGACGCTGGGGGCAGTCCTGCAAAGCCGGGCTCTTGCTCTTCACTGTTTCCGAAGCGCGGCCTTTGCGAACCAGTTGATTGATGGTTGGCATTGTTTATTCCTGAAATTGAACAAAATCGACGCATATCTTTCTGGGCAAAGCAGAAGCGATTGCGCATCGAACTTCCGGAGCGGTTTGTCCGCGCGCGAGTTAACCCCGCTCGGCGACATTCCAAGAACCGGAACCTAGCATAATATTCCGAAAAGGCTAAGCGAGTCAACAGCTTGCAAGGATTCGATGCTCATCGACCCGTCAATCGCCTAATCGGCACTAACAACTTCCAGTAGTGCCCAGCCGAAGCGGTCAAGCTTGCGCGCCCCCATGCCCGGAATGTGGCGCAAGTCTTCGATCGAGCCAGGCCCGTTGCGGGCAATTTCCGCCAAGGTAGCGTCGTGAAAAATCACATAAGCTGGCACGCCGTCGGTCTTCGCTGTCTCGGTTCGCCATGCGCGCAGCCGATCCCAACGGGCTCGCTCTCGCGGCCCCATGCCGAGGGTTGGGTCCGCCCGTTCGCTGGTGCGCCCCGAAGATTGGCGCGAGCGCGTCGGTTTCACGTAACGCCGCATCGTCACGTTTTGCGCACCTTTGAGCACCGCCTTGCTCGCTTCGGTAAGCACCAGGGAGCCAAAGCCTTCGTGATCGACGCTCAAATAACCAAATGCAACGAGTTGTCTGAATATGGCACGCCATTCGGGCTCCCCTAGCGCCGCACCGATCCCAAACGTTGTAAGCTTTTCGTGGCCGCGTTGAAGGATCTTCTCGCTGCGATTGCCCCGCAAGATGTCAATCAGATGCCCGGCCCCGAAGTGAAACCCGCTCGCTCGCTGCGCGCGGAACACGCACGAGAGCGCCATTTGAGCCTCGCGCGTAGCCTCCCAGGTGTCGGGAGGTTCGAGACACGTATCGCAGTTACCACACGGCTGGCTGGCTTCGCCGAAGTAGTTGAGCAGTCGTACGCGCCGGCAGGTGGCGGCCTCGCACAGGCCCAGTAGCGCGTCGAGCTTGCCGGTTTGAACACGCTTATGCGCGTCGTCGGCGTCCGACTCTTCGATCATCTTGCGTTGTTGCACCACGTCGCCGAGGCCGTAAGCCATCCATGCGTTCGCCGGCATACCGTCACGCCCAGCGCGCCCCGTTTCCTGGTAATAGCCCTCCACGCTTTTCGGCAAATCGAGGTGAGCCACAAAGCGCACGTCCGGCTTGTCGATCCCCATGCCGAACGCAATGGTTGCGCACATGACAACCCCTTCCTCGCGCTGAAACATCTCCTGGTGCTTCTGGCGGATCTCAAACTCCATCCCGGCGTGATAAGGCAGCGCCCGCATCCCCTTCTCTTTGAGCCACTCCGCGGTTTCCTCAACCTTACGGCGCGACAGGCAATAGACCACGCCAGCATCGGTCGTGCCGTCTGGTCGAGTGTGTTCAGCGCGAATGAAATCGAGCAACTGGGTGCGCGCGTTGTCCTTTTCTACGATGCGATACCGGATGTTCGGGCGATCGAAACTGGAAACGAATACGCGCGCGTCATCCAGCGCCAACCGGTGGATGATTTCGTCACGCGTGATGGCATCAGCGGTGGCAGTGAGCGCAATGCGCGGCACGTTCGGGAAACGCTCGTGCAGCACCGATAACTGGATATATTCCGGCCGGAAGTCGTGCCCCCATTGCGACACACAGTGCGCTTCGTCGATCGCGAAAAGGCCGATACGCGTGCGCTCAAGCAACTCCTGGAAGCGGGTTGTCATCAACCGTTCCGGCGCCACGTACAGCAGATCGATCTCGCCCTCGCGTAACGCACGCTCAGTCGCCGCGGCTTCCGCACCAGACAAGGTTGAATTCAGATAAGCCGCACGAACACCTACCTCCTTGAGCGCCGCGACCTGATCCTGCATCAGCGCAATAAGCGGCGACACGACAATCCCGGCGCCAAGCCCCGACTCACGGCGGACTAGCGACGGAATCTGATAGCACAGCGATTTGCCACCGCCCGTCGGCATCAGGACAAGGCAATCTCCACCACCAGAGACGTGCTCGACAATTTCGCCCTGTTGCCCTCTGAACGCGGGGTAACCGAAAACTTCGTTGAGGATTTCGAGCGGACGGGACATGAATTGGAGAGAAGCAGCGTGATGCCGGTGACACGAATTTTACCAACGCATTCGTGCTGCGCCCGCGCTTTGATGCAACGTTAGCCATTTGGCCGATGAAGCCTCGGCAAAGCGCATCAATGACGCGACGCATAAAAAAAGCCGCTCAGTCGAAACTGAGCGGCTTCGCTGGCTGGTCAGCCCAAGCGGCTTGCGCCGCCGGGACTTACTCGCCTGAGTGCTGCTGTTCGGCGGCCGGTGTTTCCGGCGTACCGAATTCGAACGACTCTTCCGCTGCGATCTGATCGAAACGCTCGCGGTCGGACAGTTCCTTGCTCTTGCGTGCCTTGTGGAACGCGAGACCCGTACCGGCCGGAATCAGACGGCCGACGATCACGTTTTCCTTCAGACCACGCAGGTCGTCGCGCTTGCCCATGATCGCCGCTTCGGTCAGCACGCGGGTCGTTTCCTGGAACGACGCTGCAGAGATGAACGAATCGGTCGACAACGAAGCCTTCGTGATACCGAGCAGGACGTTTTCGTACGTTGCCGGACGCTTGTCTTCCGCGATCATACGGTCGTTCTCGTCGAGCATATCCGACCGCTCGACCTGTTCGCCCGGGATGAAACGCGTATCGCCGTTGTCCGTAATCTGCACGCGACGCAGCATCTGACGAACAATCACTTCAATGTGCTTGTCGTTGATCTTCACGCCCTGCAGACGGTACACGTCCTGCACTTCGTCCACGATGTAACGCGACAGCGCTTCGATACCTTGCAGACGCAAGATGTCGTGCGGATCCGCAGGACCGTCGACAATCATTTCGCCCTTGTTGACGACCTGACCATCGTGCACCAGAACCTGCTTTTCCTTCGCGATCAGGAACTCGTGCTGATTGCCTTCGAGGTCCGTGATAACGAGACGCTGCTTGCCCTTCGTGTCCTTACCGAACGACGTCGTGCCCGTGACTTCCGCGAGAATGCCGGCGTCCTTCGGCGAGCGTGCTTCGAACAGTTCGGCCACACGCGGCAGACCACCGGTAATGTCACGCGTCTTCTGCGATTCAACCGGGATACGTGCCAGCACTTCACCGACCTGCACCTGCTGACCATCCTTCACGGTGATCAGTGCGCCAACCTGGAAGCCGATCTGCACCGAGTGCTCGGTGTTCGGGATCTTCACTTCGTCGCCGTTCACATCGAGCAGCTTGACCTGCGGACGCACCGTCTTCGCCGCTTGCGAGCCACGACGCTTCACGTCGATCACGACCAGCGTGGACAGACCCGTCACATCGTCAATCTGCTTCGCAACCGTCACGCCTTCTTCGACGTTTTCGAACTTCACCGTACCGCCCCACTCGGTGATGATCGGACGCGTCAGCGGATCCCACGTCGCCAGTTGCGTGCCAGCCTTGATCTGCGCCCCGTCCAGTTGCAACAGCGTCGCGCCGTACGGCACCTTGTGACGTTCGCGCTCGCGACCGTGGTCGTCCGTAATCATCGCTTCACCCGAACGCGAGATGACGATCTGCTCGCCCTTCGCGTTGGTGACGTAACGCATCGTTGCTGTGAAACGCACCGTACCGTTCGACTTCGCTTCAACCGACGAAGCTATTGCCGCACGTGACGCCGCGCCACCGATGTGGAACGTACGCATCGTAAGCTGCGTGCCCGGTTCACCGATCGACTGAGCAGCGATCACGCCGACTGCTTCACCGACGTTGACCGACGAGCCACGACCCAGGTCGCGGCCGTAGCAGGCTGCGCACAGACCGTAACGCGTTTCGCAAGTCAGCGGCGTACGTACGCGCACTTCGTCGATGCCGAGGCGTTCGATTTCTTCGACCGCATCTTCGTCGAGCAGGGTGCCCGTTTCGTACAGCGTCTCTTGCGATTCCGGATTGACGACGTCTGCCACCGCGACACGACCGAGGATACGGTCACGCAGTGCTTCGACGACTTCACCGCCTTCGACCAACGCCTTCATGGCGACGCCGTTGGACGTACCGCAATCGTCCTCGACCACCACCAGATCCTGCGTCACGTCGACCAGACGACGCGTCAGGTAACCCGAGTTTGCCGTTTTCAGTGCCGTATCAGCCAGACCCTTACGTGCACCGTGGGTCGAGATGAAGTACTGCAACACGTTCAGGCCTTCGCGGAAGTTCGCCGTAATCGGCGTCTCGATGATCGAGCCGTCCGGCTTCGCCATCAGGCCACGCATACCGGCCAGCTGACGAATCTGAACAGCGGAACCACGAGCACCCGAGTCCGCCATCATGTAGATGGAGTTGAACGACTCTTGACGCGTCTGGTTGCCGTCGCGATCGACCACCGGCTCCGTCGAGAGCTGCTCCATCATCGCCTTGCCGACCGCTTCCGACGTCGCCGACCAGATGTCGACCACGTTGTTGTAGCGCTCTTGCGATGTGACCAGACCCGACATGTACTGACGGTCGTATTCCTTCACCTTCTTCGCGGCGTCGCCGACGATGGTTTCCTTCTGCGGCGGCACGAGCATGTCGTCGACGCAGATCGAGATGCCAGCGCGCGTTGCCAGACGGAAACCCGACTGCATCAACTGATCGGCGAAAATCACCGTTTCACGCAGACCGCACTTGCGGAACGCGGTGTTGATCAGACGCGAAATTTCTTTCTTCTTCAGCGGCTTGTTCAGCACCGAGAACGGCAGGCCCGGCGGCAGAATTTCCGACAGAATCGAACGGCCGACGGTCGTTGCATACAGCGTGATCTTCGGCACGAACGCCGGAGCGCCTTCCGACTTGTCTTCGTTGTGGACCATTTCAGTGATCCGCACGTTGACGCGCGAGGCGAGCTCGACTTCCTTGTTCTCGTATGCACGCAGCGCTTCCGAAACGCCGGTGAACGTCAGGCCTTCGCCCTTGGCGTTCACAGCTTCGCGGGTCGCGTAGTACAGACCGAGCACGATATCCTGCGACGGCACGATCGACGGATCGCCGTTGGCCGGGAACAGGACGTTGTTCGACGCCAGCATCAGCGTGCGCGCTTCCATCTGCGCTTCCAGCGACAGCGGCACGTGAACAGCCATCTGGTCACCGTCGAAGTCGGCGTTGAACGCCGCGCAAACGAGCGGGTGCAGTTGGATTGCCTTACCTTCGATCAGCACCGGCTCGAAAGCCTGAATGCCAAGACGGTGCAGCGTCGGCGCACGGTTCAGCATGACCGGATGTTCGCGGATCACCTCTTCGAGGATGTCCCACACCACCGGCGTCTGGTTCTCGACTTCCTTCTTCGCAGCCTTGATGGTGGTAGCAACACCCATCACTTCGAGCTTGTTGAAGATGAACGGCTTGAAAAGTTCGAGCGCCATCAGCTTCGGCAAACCGCACTGATGCAGCTTCAGCGTCGGGCCAACCACGATCACCGAACGGCCCGAGTAGTCAACACGCTTACCGAGCAAGTTCTGACGGAAACGACCGCCCTTACCCTTGATCATGTCAGCGAGCGACTTCAGCGGACGCTTGTTCGCGCCGGTCATAGCCTTACCGCGACGACCGTTGTCAAGCAGCGAATCGACGGCTTCCTGCAGCATCCGCTTTTCGTTGCGGACGATGATTTCAGGCGCCTTCAGTTCGAGCAGACGCTTCAACCGGTTGTTACGGTTGATCACGCGGCGATACAGGTCGTTCAGGTCCGACGTCGCGAAGCGGCCGCCATCCAGCGGCACCAGCGGACGCAGTTCCGGCGGCAGCACCGGCAGCACTTCGAGCACCATCCAGTCAGGCTTGATGCCCGAACGCTGGAAAGCCTCGAGCACCTTCAGGCGCTTCGCGTACTTCTTGATCTTCGCTTCCGAACCCGTGTTCTTGAGTTCGGTACGGAGCATCTCGACCTGTTCGTCGATGTTGATCGCGCGCAGCAGCTCGCGAACGCCTTCCGCGCCCATCTCGGCACGGAATTCGTCACCGTACTCTTCGACCTTGTTGTAGTAATCCTCTTCCGTCATGATCTGACGCGCTTTCAGCGGCGTCATACCCGGATCGATCACCACATATGCTTCGAAGTACAGCACGCGTTCGATGTCGCGCAGCGTCATGTCGAGCACCATGCCCAGCCGCGACGGCAGCGACTTCAGGAACCAGATGTGAGCGACCGGGGAGGCCAGCTCAATGTGGCCCATCCGTTCGCGACGCACCTTCGCCAGCGTCACTTCGACGCCGCACTTCTCGCAGATCACGCCACGGTGCTTCAGGCGCTTGTACTTGCCGCAAAGGCATTCGTAGTCTTTGATCGGCCCGAAGATCTTCGCGCAGAACAGACCATCGCGTTCCGGCTTGAACGTCCGGTAGTTGATGGTTTCCGGCTTCTTCACTTCGCCGAACGACCACGAACGGATCTTGTCTGGCGACGCCAGACCGATCTTGATCGCGTCAAAAACTTCGGGTTGTTGGACTTGCTTGAATAGATCGAGCAGAGCTTTCATTGCCTTCTCTCCGTAGTCCGATTAGTTGCGGTCGAGGTCGATGTCGATACCGAGCGAGCGGATTTCCTTCACCAACACGTTGAAGGATTCCGGCATGCCTGCATCGATCACGTGATCGCCCTTGACCAGGTTCTCGTAAACCTTGGTCCGGCCGGTCACGTCGTCCGACTTCACCGTCAGCATTTCCTGCAGCACGTACGATGCGCCATACGCTTCGAGCGCCCACACTTCCATTTCACCGAAACGCTGGCCACCGAACTGCGCCTTACCGCCCAACGGCTGCTGCGTAACGAGCGAGTACGGGCCCGTGGAGCGCGCGTGCATCTTGTCGTCGACCAAGTGGTGCAGTTTCAGGTAGTGCATGTAGCCGACCGTGACCGTACGCTCGAACATCTCGCCCGTGCGACCGTCGTACAGGCGAACCTGATTCTTCGACGGCGTCATGCCGAGGTTCTTCGCGATGTCGTCCGGGAAGGCCAGATCCAGCGCGCGCGACATTTCTTCTTCCGTCGCACCGTCGAACACCGGCGTAGCAAACGGAACGCCTTCGCGCAGGTTCTTCGCCAATTCGACGATCTCGTCGTCCGTGAAGCTGTCCAGCTCTTCAGCGCGGCCCGACTCGTTGTAGATCTTGGTCAGGAATTCGCGCAGTTCTGCAATCTTCGCCTGACGCTGGAGCATTTCGCCGATACGCCAGCCGAGACCCTTCGCGGCCCAACCCAGATGCACTTCGAGAACCTGACCCACGTTCATCCGTGACGGCACGCCGAGCGGATTCAGCACGACGTCAGCCGGACGGCCATCGGCCATGTACGGCATGTCTTCGATCGGAACGATCTTCGACACCACGCCCTTGTTACCGTGACGGCCGGCCATCTTGTCGCCAGGCTGCAGGCGACGCTTCACAGCCAGATACACCTTGACCATCTTCAGCACGCCCGGCGGCAGTTCGTCGCCTTGGGTGAGCTTCTTGCGCTTTTCTTCGAACGCCAGATCGAACTGGTGACGCTTCTGTTCGATCGAGTCCTTGATAGCTTCGAGCTGTGCCGCTGCTTCTTCGTCCGCGAGGCGGATGTCGAACCAGTGGTAGTGATCCAGATCTTGCAGGTAAGCCTGGTCGATCTTCGTACCCTTGGCGAGCTTCTTCGGACCGCCGTTCGCGACCTTGCCGTCCAGCATACGTGCGAGACGTTGGAAGGCGTCGCCTTCCACGATACGCAACTGGTCGTTCAGGTCGAGGCGATAACGCTTCAGTTCATCGTCGATGATCTGCTGAGCGCGCTTGTCGCGCTGGATGCCTTCACGCGTGAACACTTGCACGTCGATGACCGTGCCGCTCATGCCCGAGGGCACGCGCAGCGACGTATCCTTCACGTCCGAAGCCTTCTCACCGAAGATCGCGCGCAGCAGCTTTTCTTCCGGCGTCAGTTGGGTTTCGCCCTTCGGCGTGACCTTACCGACCAGCACGTCGCCCGCTTCAACTTCAGCGCCGATGTAGACAATGCCCGACTCATCGAGACGGCCGAGTTGCACTTCAGCCAGGTTCGAGATGTCGCGCGTGATTTCTTCTGGTCCGAGCTTCGTATCGCGAGCTACGACGTTCAGTTCTTCGATGTGAATCGACGTGTAACGGTCGTCCGCCACCACCTTCTCCGAGATCAAAATCGAGTCTTCGAAGTTGTAGCCGTTCCACGGCATGAACGCGACCAGCATGTTCTGGCCAAGCGCCAGTTCGCCGAGGTCGGTCGATGCGCCATCAGCCAGCACGTCGCCGCGCGACACGATGTCGCCGACCTTCACGATCGGGCGCTGGTTGATGTTCGTGTTCTGGTTCGAACGCGTGTACTTGATCAGGTTGTAGATGTCCACGCCGACGTCGCCAGCAGCGGCTTCATCATCGTTCACACGAATCACCATACGGCCTGCGTCAACGTAGTCCACCACGCCACCGCGGAATGCCTGAACCGTCGTACCCGAGTCGACTGCCACCGTGCGTTCGATACCCGTACCGACCACGGCCTTTTCAGGACGCAGACACGGCACAGCCTGACGCTGCATGTTCGAACCCATCAATGCGCGGTTCGCGTCATCGTGCTCGAGGAACGGAATCAGCGATGCTGCCACCGACACGATCTGCGACGGCGCCACGTCCATGTACTGGATGCGGTCCGGCGTGACCATCAGCGTTTCGCCAGCTTCACGCGACGACACCAGTTCGTCGGTCAACGAGCCATCAGCAGCCACTGCCGCGTTCGCCTGAGCGATCACGTAACGGCCTTCTTCAATCGCCGACAGATAGTCGATCTGATCCGTGACCTTGCTGTCCACGACCTTGCGATACGGCGTTTCGAGGAAGCCGTATTCGTTCAGGTGGGCATACAAAGCCAGCGAGTTGATCAGGCCGATGTTCGGACCTTCCGGCGTTTCAATCGGGCACACACGGCCGTAGTGGGTCGGGTGCACGTCGCGGACTTCAAAGCCAGCGCGCTCACGCGTCAAACCGCCCGGGCCAAGTGCCGAAACACGGCGCTTGTGGGTGATTTCCGACAGCGGGTTGGTCTGGTCCATAAACTGCGACAGCTGCGACGAACCGAAGAACTCGCGAATCGCCGACGAAATCGGCTTCGAGTTGATCAGGTCGTGCGGCATCAGGTTTTCGCTTTCAGCCTGACCCAGACGTTCCTTCACCGCACGTTCGACACGCACGAGACCCGCGCGGAACTGGTTCTCTGCCAGTTCGCCGACGCAACGCACACGACGATTGCCCAAGTGGTCGATGTCATCCACTTCGCCCTTGCCGTTACGCAGTTCGACCAGGATCTTGATCGTCGCGAGGATGTCGTCGTCTTGCAGCGTCATCGGTCCGATGATCTCGTCGCGACCCACACGACGATTGAACTTCATACGACCCACCTTCGAGAGGTCGTAAGCGTCTTCGCTGTAGAACAGACGGTTGAACAGCGCCTCGACTGCTTCTTCTGTCGGCGGTTCGCCCGGACGCATCATGCGGTAGATGGCGATACGTGCGGCCATCTTGTCCGCCGTTTCGTCGATACGCAGCGTCGACGAGATGTACGGACCTTGATCCAGATCGTTCGTGTAGAGCGTCTGGATGTCCTTGATCTTCGCTTCGCGCAGCTTTTCGAGGACGGTTTCAGTGATTTCGTCATTCGCGTTAGCAATGACTTCACCGGTGTCGCCGTCGACGACGTTCTTCGCGAGCACGCGACCGAGCAAATAGTCTTCAGGGACCGAAATGAACTTCGTCTTCGCGTTTTCGAGGTCGCGAATGTGCTTTGCGTTGATCCGCTTGTCCTTCTGGACGATCACGTTGCCGTCACGGTCCGAAATGTCGAAGCGTGCGACTTCACCACGCAGACGCTCCGGGACGAATTCCATCTGAGCGCCTTCCGGCATCAGCGTGAAATTGTCGAACACGAAGAAGTTTGCGAGGATCTGTTCCGGCGTCAGGCCGATAGCCTTCAGCAGGATCGTGACCGGCATCTTGCGGCGACGGTCAACGCGGAAATACAGCACGTCCTTCGGATCGAATTCGAAGTCGAGCCACGAACCACGGTAAGGAATGATACGTGCCGAGAACAGCAGCTTGCCCGAGCTATGCGTCTTGCCCTTGTCGTGTTCGAAGAACACACCAGGCGAGCGGTGCAACTGCGAAACGATCACGCGTTCCGTACCGTTAATGACGAACGAACCCGTCGGCGTCATGAGCGGAATTTCGCCCATGTACACTTCCTGTTCCTTCACTTCCTTAACGACCGGCTTGCTCGGCGATTCTTTGTCGAGCAGCACCAGACGCACTTTCGCGCGAAGTGCCGAGCAGTACGTCAAACCGCGCTGCTGACATTCCTTGATGTTGAACGCCGGCGGCGACAGCATGTAGCTGACGAATTCCAGACGCGCGAAACCGTTATGGGAAACGATGGGGAAAACGGACGTAAACGCCGCTTGCAGGCCTTCCGGCTTGCGTTGCGTCGAAGACGTATCGGCTTGCAGAAACGTGCTGAATGATTCAAGCTGGGTAGCCAGCAGGAAAGGTACTTGGTGAACGATGGGGCGTTTCGCGAAACTCTTGCGAATACGCTTCTTCTCGGTGAAGGAATATTGCATACGATCTCCGAATCACGGCGGGCATTGTTGTCGAGGCAGGATACCTTGATGAGACAACCCGAGTGTTCACCGACTGAGACCCGATGGCCGTCCGATGGCTTGAACGAGCCTAGAAGCTTGGTGGTTGGCCGCTACCAACCGCTGGCTGACGGCAGCGGATGCCTGTGTTGCCCGCTACCCGACCAAACTTGCCTTCTGCAGTCGCTTCAGAAGACAAAGAGAAACGCCGGTCAATGTTGCCGAAAGGCGGTTTTCTTTGGCTTCTAGGGCTACGTTCTTGCCGGAACAACCCTGCAATAACGTAGCGCCCACAAAGCACAAAAAGGCCGGCGGTGGAAAACCGCCAGCCTTCGCACAGCGCGCCGAAAGTTACTTGATTTCAGCTTTCGCGCCGGCTTCTTCCAGCTTTTTCTTGGCTTCTTCAGCAGCAGCCTTCGGTACCGCTTCCTTAACAGGCTTCGGTGCACCGTCAACCAGGTCCTTCGCTTCTTTCAGGCCGAGACCCGTCAGTTCACGAACAGCCTTAATGACCGAAACCTTGTTCGCGCCGATTTCCGTCAGGTTGACGGTGAATTCCGTTTGCTCTTCAGCAACAGCCGCAGCTGCGCCTGCCGGGCCTGCCACTGCAACAGCAGCTGCCGACACGCCAAACTTTTCTTCGAACGCCTTAACCAGCTCGTTCAGTTCCAGAACGGACATCGAGCTTACTGCCTCGAGGATGTCTTCTTTTGCGATTGCCATTTGAAATACTCCTAAATTGAATTCGGATACAGCCAGCGATCAATCACGCTCGACCGAAGTGCGTTACGCAGCGGTTTCTTCGCCTTGTTTCTTTTCTGCCAGCGCGGCCAGAGCGCGCGCAAAGCCAGAAACAGGTGCTTGCATAACGTACAACAGCTTGGAGAGCAGTTCTTCGCGGCTCGGGATGTTTGCCAGCGCTTGCACGCCAGCCTTGTCCATCACCTTGCCTTCGTAGGAACCAGCCTTGATGATCAACTTGTCATTGGTTTTGCCGAAGTCGTTGACGACCTTAGCAGCTGCAATTGCATCTTCCGAGATGCCGTAGATCAGGGGACCAGTCATCTGCTCTGCCAGCGAAGCAAACGGGGTACCTTCGACAGCGCGACGCGCCAGTGTGTTTTTCAACACGCGAAGGTAAACCTGTTGCTCACGCGCTTTCGCGCGCAGCTTGGTCAGATCGCCAACCGCGATTCCACGATACTCAGCAAGAACGACGGTCTGGGCTTTCGCGACTTGCGCGGCAACCTCAGCGACGACGGCCTGCTTGCTTTCTTTATTGAGTGGCACGGTTAACCTCCAGATTCGATACACGCGGCGTGCGCCTTGTGCATCGCGTTCAACAACGGCGTCCGACCAGTCAGGAGTATTTCGGCCGCTCGTTGGCCGCATCGCTACGGACAACCAACGGTTTCAGCACTTCAAAACCTTTTCGGGTTCGCCATCTGCGTTGGCTTTACATTAAGGGTTAGCCTGCCTGCTGCTTTCCCACCAACGGTCTTTGACAACCGGTCGCTCGGTGCACACTGCCACCTCACGACCGCCCAAAGCCCTTAGAACCGCCTCGACTCACATCAAGGCGATGAATTTTCTTACTGTGCTGCGAGCGATGCCTGGTCGACGCGAACGCCAACACCCATCGTGCTCGACAACGCGACCTTACGCAGGTAAACACCCTTGCTCGTTGCCGGCTTCGCCTTTTGCAGCGCTTCGACGAGAGCGGTCAAGTTGCTGCGCAGAGCCGTCGGTTCGAACGAAGCACGGCCGATCGTGGCGTGGATGATACCCGCTTTGTCGACACGGAATTGAACCTGACCGGCCTTGGCGTTCTTCACAGCCGTTGCGACGTCAGCCGTCACGGTGCCGACCTTCGGGTTCGGCATCAGGCCGCGCGGGCCGAGGATCTGGCCCAGCGTCCCGACAACACGCATCGTGTCCGGGGACGCGATCACGATGTCGAAGTTCAGGTTACCGGCTTTGACTTGCTCAGCAAGGTCTTCCATACCGACGATCTCTGCGCCGGCTGCACGGGCTTGCTCAGCCTTTTCGCCTTGGGCGAACACAGCCACACGAACCGACCTACCGGTACCTGCCGGGAGCACGACGGAGCCACGAACCACTTGGTCCGACTTCTTCGCGTCGATGCCGAGTTGCACAGCAACGTCGATCGACTCGTCGAACTTCGCGCTAGCGCACTCTTTGACGAGCGACAGCGCTTCGTCGATAGCGTACAGCTTTTGGCTATCAACCTTTTTTGCAAATGCTTGCAGACGCTTCGAAAGCTTAGCCATTTACACGCCCTCCACGGTGATGCCCATCGAACGGGCGCTACCAGCGATCGTACGGACCGCTGCATCCAGGTCAGCTGCCGTCAGATCGGGCATCTTGGCCTTGGCGATGTCTTCAGCTTGGGCGCGCGTGATCTTGCCGACCTTGTCGGTGTGCGGCTTTGCCGAACCCTTGTCGACCTTCGCTGCCTTCTTGATCAGAACCGTAGCCGGCGGCGTCTTCAGGACAAACGTGAAGCTCTTGTCCGCGAACGCGGTGATCACAACCGGAATCGGAAGACCCGGTTCCATTGCTTGAGTCTGCGCGTTAAACGCCTTGCAGAACTCCATGATGTTCAGACCGCGTTGGCCCAGGGCCGGACCGACCGGGGGCGACGGGTTGGCTTTACCTGCAGGAATCTGCAGCTTGATAAAGCCGATGATTTTCTTTGCCATTTTGAAAACCTCGTTGGAACACCGCTCAGGTACAAGCGAGTGTTCAGTGAGTAGTAGCGCGCGTTCGCCTAAAGCTGACTACTGACGCTCCTCAACGGCCATCACGCGGGCCGTAAGCGCGAAATACGGCGCGCACCACTTGGCGCGCGCCGCAAAATCTGGATTACAACTTTTCGACTTGACCGAATTCCAGCTCAACCGGCGTCGCCCGGCCGAAAATCGTGACAGATACACGGACGCGCGATTTTTCGTAGTTCACTTCCTCGACGCTACCGTTGAAGTCCGTGAACGGGCCGTCCTTGACCCGAACCATCTCGCCAACTTCGAACAGGGTCTTCGGGCGCGGCTTCTCAACGCCTTCCTGCATCTGCGACATGATCTTCTCGACTTCTCGCGGCGAAATCGGGCTCGGACGATTGCGCGCGCCGCCCACGAAACCGGTCACCTTTGCCGTGTTCTTCACGAGGTGCCACGTTTCATCGGTCATTTCCATTTCCACCAGCACGTAGCCGGGAAAGAAGCGCCGCTCCGTCACTGACTTGTGACCGCCTTTGACCTCTACAACCTCTTCAGTTGGGACCAGAATCTGGCCAAACTGGTCTTGCATGCCAGCACGCTCGATGCGCTCCTGAAGCGCACGTTGCACGCTCTTCTCCATGCCGGAGTAGGCGTGCACGACGTACCAACGTTTTCCACTCGGGGATGCCGGAGTATCACTCATATCATTTCCAACCCAGAATCGCCGAGAAAATCGCCCATTCTATGGACTTATCGCAAATCCAGAGAAACACCGCCATGATGAATACAAACGCGAACACCACGAGAGTTGTTTGCGTCGCCTCTTTGCGAGTCGGCCACACAACCTTGCGGACTTCTTTGTAAGAGTCCTTGGCGAATGCGATGAAACCCTTACCGGGCGCGGAGAGAAGTCCGACTGCAACACCCGCGATAACGCCAACAGCCAAGGCAGCTCCGCGGACGTACCATTCCTGACTACCTAGCCAGAAGAACCCCACGAACCCGGCCAAGACCAACAATACACCCGCTGCGACCATCAGCTTGTCGCCGGAAGTATTTACAGTTTCGACGGAAGGATTCGCCATAACACCTTAACGAGCGCCATATACGGCGCGAGAGTTGGCAGGGGCAGAGGGAATCGAACCCCCAACCTTCGGTTTTGGAGACCGACGCTCTGCCAGTTGAGCTATACCCCTAAACCATTTTGGGGTTGACGACACCGCCAACCCCGAAACTTCAATTCAACGAGTACTGGCTGGCTTACTCGAGAATCTTGGCAACGACACCTGCGCCGACGGTACGGCCACCTTCGCGGATGGCGAAGCGCAGACCTTCTTCCATGGCGATCGGGTTGATCAGCTTCACCGTGATCGACACGTTGTCGCCCGGCATGA
>NZ_JBAURZ010000242.1:0-4840 GCF_049581445.1 Paraburkholderia sp.
GGCCCAGTCGCTCGACAGTGTGATCTCCACGCTCGATAACGACCGGCAGCGCACTGCCCTGGTTGCGCAACTGAAGAAGCTGCGCGAGGTCACGCGCAATGTCGCGCCGCCTGCGCCTGCGCAACCCAGCCCCGGCTTGCTGGGTGCGATTGCATCGGGTATTGCATCGTTCGAATCCGGCGTGCATCAGGGACGCACGCCGCTGCGCTATTGGGCGGGCCGCTTCAACGCGGCGGCCAATGAGCTGTACACCATCGTCAGCAGCCAGGGACACGAGAGCCTTGGCAAGATACTGGCCGACATGTTCCTGATGCTGGCCGGCTGGGGCGCGTGCGCTTGGGGGTTGATCTATGTGCAGCGCCGGCTGTATGCGCGCTTTGGCGTGGTCTACGGCCTCAATCCGAATCCGGGCACGCGCGAGTTACTGATCTTTGCCTTGCGGCGAGTAGGGCCATGGATCGTCGCCTTTCTGGCCGCGCTGGTGTTCGCGCGGGCCATGCCCGATGCGCTCGGCCGCACGCTCGGCATGGTGGTCGCATACGCGATCGTTGCCGGCGCGGTGTTTTCCGCGATCTGTCTGATCATGTTTTCGCTGTTCGGCTCGGGGCATCGGCGTGTCGCGGTACGCGTGCTGCTCGAGCATGCGCGCAGATTGCTGTTTGCGATTGGTGTGTGCGGCGCGTTGGGCGACGCAGCGGTGAATTACGACGTCGCGCATCAACTCGGGACGAATCTCGCCGAACTGGTGTCGACCGTGGCAAATATGACGGCCGCGGTGCTGACCGCCTATTTCGCGCTGGCCTTTCGCCGCCCGGTTGCCCATCTGATCCGCAATCGCGCCTACGAGCCCCGGCACGACCACAAAGCCGCGACCGATGCATTCGACGTGCTTGCATCGCTCTGGCACGTACCGGTCCTTCTGCTGGCGAGCGCATCAATCATTGCCACGCTGGCCGGTTCGGGGTCTAACGAGAACGTACTGCAGATTTCGGTGGTGACGGCGCTGTTGCTGGTGCTGGCGTTTTTCTTGTCCGCGATCGTGTTGCGCATGACGCGTCCGCACGATCCTCGTCGGCGCCGCCGTTCGCCTTATCTGTCGCGCTTGTTGCGCTTCGCCGGCACGCTGCTGACGCTGTTTATCTGGCTGGCGTTTATGGAGCTGGCGGCGCGTCTGTGGGGCGTGTCGCTGGCTAGCGTGGTCGAAGAAAACGTCGCGGCGCGCGGCATCGCGCATGCGGTCATGGCTATTTTTGCGACGCTCTTCATTGCCTGGCTGCTGTGGATTCTGATCGATACAGCAATCACCGAGGCCCTGAGTCCGGGCGGTCCGCGCAACAAATCGCGTAATGCCAGCACGCGAGCGCGAACCATGCTGCCGCTGGTCCGCAACGCGCTGTTCGTGACCATTGTGACGATCGCCGGCATCGTCACGGCGGCGAATCTCGGCATCAACGTGACGCCGCTGCTTGCCGGTGCCGGCGTGATCGGTCTGGCGATTGGCTTTGGCGCGCAGTCGCTCGTGACCGATCTGATCACGGGCCTGTTCATCATCATCGAGGACACCATTTCGGTCGGCGACTGGATTGATGTAGACGGCGGCCATGCCGGCAAGGTCGAGCATCTGTCGATCCGCACGGTGCGCTTGCGCGACGGCCAGGGCGCGATTCACGCGATCCCGTTCTCGCAGATCAAGATTGTGAAGAACCTGTCGCGCGATTTCGCCTATGCCGTATTCGAAGTGCGGATGAGTTTTACCGCCAACGTCGATCAGGTCACGCAACTAATTCGCGAGGTCGGCGCGGAACTGATGGCTGACTTCCGATACCGGCGGGAGATGCTCGGACCGATTGAAGTATGGGGACTTGACCGGTTCGACCCGAACTGGATGGTTGTGAAAGGGCAGATCAAAACACTGCCACTGCAACAGTGGAGCGTGGCGCGCGCCTTCAATCTGCGCCTGAAGCGCAAGATGGACGAAGCAGGCATCGAGATTCCAGTGCCGCAGATGCGGATCTATAACTCGGCAAAGGACGAAGAGGGGCAGCCGATGCCCGGGGACGACGTGCCCCAGCGCGGCCATTCCGAACCCGAGCACGCCACGCATGCCCACGCGCATGCGCATGTGACTACGGGCGGTTCGAGAGTTGCAGGGCTTGCGGTGGCTGCGGCCCGCGATGTATCGCATGAGCCGCGGCCCGCGCCGCCACCCACGGGTGATACCGCGCCGATCCCACCGCAGATTCCGACGGCAGGTGAGTCGGGAAAGAGCTAGGTGGATTAAGCGAGGTCCCGCTCGACCGGCTGTGTAACCTCGAGCAGATCGTTCACGTGGGTGGCGATCTGCGAGCCCTCCACGCCGTAAATATGCAGCGAGACAGCAACCGCGTCGCTCGTATTACCTAACCGATGGATGCCGCCGCGTCCGGCACGCACAAACGATACCGCGCCACTCGCGCGCGGATGGGTGCGCGTTTCGCTGGCGCACCGTTGCGTATTGCTCCAGTCGTAAACCGTCTCCGACAAGCTGCCGTTCACCACAGCGTAACCGCACCATGTCTGGTGCGCGTGAATCGGGCTAGCCTGACCGGGTTGCCAGACGAGGGCGGCGATCGCATAGCGCCCCTGCGGATCGGCTGCGAGCAGGTGGCGGCGATAGGTGTCGCGCGAACCCTCACGCTGTGCGGGACTTAACAGCGCAGGATCCGCCGCCGCGTCAGCGAGGGCCGCCCGGACGGCTGAAGCAAAGGCAGCGCGCTGCGATGGATCAACGGCGTCGGCAGATTGCTCAAAGGCGGTATCCAATGCGTTGCACAGGCGCTGCAGCGGGTCAGGCGCAGGTATGGACGATGCCGCCAAGGGCCGGGCTTTATGCAGCGCCGGGTTGCTCGAAAACCGCATGGTGTTTTCAGCGGAGTGATTGGCAATAGACGGGTAGGTATCGTGGCTCATAAGGGCTGCAAGGGCGATGCTGCGGTTATCGGACACTGATATTTATACCGGTTTGCACAGAGAAAGAGTTTCCATATAATTCCCTCTGATCGGTTAAAAGTAGAATAAATTTCTCTTCAGGGGCTCCCATGGGAATGGATATCATCGATCGAAAGCTGCTTGAGCTACTTCAGGTGGACGCCACCATGCCGGTCGCCGAGTTGGCGCAGCGCGTGAATCTGTCACAGACGCCTTGCTGGAAGCGGCTGCAGCGGCTCAAGGATGCGGGTGTGATCCGCGCCCAGGTGGCCTTGTGCGATGCGCGCAAGCTCGGGGTGGGCACGACCGTGTTCGTGGCGGTGCGCACGAACCAGCACACCGAGGAGTGGGCGGCGACTTTTACACGCGCCGTACGCGACATTCCCGAAGTGGTGGAGGTGTATCGGATGAGTGGCGAGACGGATTACCTGCTTCGTGTCGTCGTTTCCGACATCGACGATTACGACCGGGTTTACAAGCTATTGATCAGCGCAGTGCCGCTTTACGACGTGAGTTCAAGTTTCGCGATGGAGCAGATCAAGTATTCGACGGCGCTGCCGGTGCGGCCGTCGGCGGTGACGGAAGGGCGTTAGGCAGTGTAGCGGCATGCGGCGAGGGTGATGTTCAGGCGAGAGCGTCAGCAGACGGCGGGCGGGTCCGGATTATGCGGCTGCAAGGCATGTGGAAGGCAGGTGGGCGTAGAATGCCACCCTTCCTGGACATCACCCGAGAGTCGAGCAGCCCCATGAACCAACCGCGCAAGAAGAACCCGACCTTCGGCATCGCCGTGTTTATTGTGGTCGCGGTGCTGCTGGTTATTGCGACGCTTCTCTACAACGCGATCAGCGGCAAACGCGAGTTTGATCGCGAAAACGCCAGCCCGCCTTCGGTTGCCTCGACGGCTGCCGCTGCGGTGGGGGCGAGCAGCGCCTCGCAGTGATGCCGCGGAGGATCGGCGTGAATCAGCGTAAAGCAGGGATGCTGCCGTTGTGAATCACTTGAGGTGTAGCGCGGCAGAAGCGCTTAGCCAGAGCGTTTCGTTCGACGCTGTTCCTTCAAGCACGATGTTGCCGCATCAGGCTGATCCAAGAGGCATCAGGCATCAGGCATAGGCATAGGCCACCGGCATCACGCATCAGGCAAGCGGATCACGCTGGCGTCGCGGCGAATCAGATTGGCTGCGGTCAGCATCTGCTTGCATTGGTGCGCAAGCAGTTTCAACTCATGCACCGCATCCGCCGAGTAGTCGGATGATTTTTCCGCCTCGACCACCATCGCATCGAGTTCCCGCGCCAGCTGTCTGGTGGCCTCGGCCTGATCTGCCGGTGGCACCGTGCCGGCCTCGGCCTCAGTGAGGTTGTCGCGCACGACGCTGAGCACACGTTGCAGCGGCTGCTGCGAGACGGTCTCCGGCTGCTGCGCCGAAGTGCGCAGTAGCGGCGCGGCCGCCGTGATCTGCGATGCCAGCACATGGCTGCGCACCAGCAGGTCATTCAGTTCGGGGACAAATTTCTGGGCGGCTTTCGGCTCCAGCATCATGCGCTGGAACGCCTGACCGAGATTGGCGAATGCCACATGCACGTTCTTGCGGGCGAGGCGGTAGCGATAGTCTCGCTCGAGCGCAAGGGTGGCGGCGGAAGCAGTGGATGTACCAGCCGGGGGCGCGGCTACGGTAGCTACGGTGGCGTCGGCGGGATGGGCGCTCATCTCTGCACTGCCTGCGTTGGCGGTGGCCGTGGCGCTTGCCGAGGCCATGCTGGCGGGCTCCAGCGTAGCCGTCTCAGTAGCCGTTGTTTCGATTGACGCAGATCTAACCGGTGCCTTACCGAATGCGCTCGCCGCAGCGCCAGCGGCGCCGCTGCCTGCGGTGGCA
>NZ_JBAURZ010000243.1:0-1987 GCF_049581445.1 Paraburkholderia sp.
GCCGCCGCGCGCGCTCGAGGACTGGCAGGCGTTTGTCGCGCTGATGGCGACCGTGTGCGCGCGCGACTCAGCGTGGCCGGCCGAGTTCGAGCTGATCCGTCGTTGGTACGAGCCGCACCTCGAGCGCAATCACGACGATGCCGCGATCCGGCACGCCGATCTGTTGCAGATGGAAAGCATCGCGGGCACCTACGCTTCGCGCGAGCGCTTCCTGACCGAGTTGACGCTCGATCCGCCCGACGCCACCAGCGACGAATCCGGGGTGCCGTTGCTCGACGAGGACTATCTGATTCTGTCGACGATTCACTCCGCGAAGGGCCAGGAGTGGCGCAACGTGTTCGTCCTGAATGGTGTGGACGGCTGCATTCCCTCGGATCTCGGTACTGGTAGCGAGGAGGAGATTGAAGAGGAGCGGCGGCTGCTCTATGTGGCAATGACGCGCGCGAAGGAGGATCTGCATCTCGTCGTGCCGCAGCGTTTCTACGTGCACAACCAGACGCATCTGGGCGACCGCCACGTCTGGGCGTCGCGCAGCCGTTTCATTCCTGCGCATCTGCTGCCGCTGTTCGACACTTACGCCTGGCCGCGCGTGCCGGTGCCGGCGGTGCCAGGCGCGGCGGGTCTGGCAGCCGCGGCGCAGGCGAAGATCGCGATTGCCGCAAAGCTGAAGAAAATGTGGGATTGAGGGCGGCGGCGCCGCCCTTTAACGCAATTAGCGCGCTTGCTTGGACGGGGCCTGTTGTTGACGCGGCGGCGGCGTAAAGAAGGCGCGCAGCCACGAGGCGAGGCGCGTGAAGACATCGTACGGCTCTTCGACAAAGATGTCGGGCTTCAGCAGACGCAGATATTCCATGATCTGCTGGGCTTCCTGCTTCTGGAACGAGCCGTGCGAAATGCCCAGACGCAACAGGCCGCGCAATTCGCCGAGCTTTTCGCGCGCGGTGCTGCCTACGGTCGTTTCGCAGGCCACCTTGGCTTCGTAGACCCGCTGGCGCAGCGATTCCACCAGCCGCCACGCGGGCGTCTGCATCTCTTCTTCAAGCGCCTGGATGTCCCTCGCTGCGCCCTTGATCTGTGCGGCAAGCGGGTCGATCAGCGACGCATCGCCTTCCGATTCCCTCACGATGGCCGCCGCCCAGTCATGGCACTGCTTGGCCAGTTCCTCAGGAGTCCATTCCGAGCGCGCCGCGAAGCCGAAGCCGAACTCGGTGGCCTGCTGCATCAAAATCGCGACGACATCTGGGAACTCCTTGTCCAGCGTACGTTTGGCCCACGCATACTGGCCGCCCTGCAACATCCGCTTCACCGCGTGCTCGGTGAGCGGCAACATGTTGTCGAGCAGCTTGGCGCGCAGAAAATCCTCAAACGACGGCGTGGCGAATTGCGGATCGAGCTTCAGCGAAACCCGCAGAAACGCGTCGAAATCCTTGCGCAGATTCGCGACGGTGTCGTCTTTGAGTGAAAGGGTGATTTGACCCATGTCTTATCCCGTTTGGTCCTCCCGCGTTGCATCGCAAACGTGTCGCCGTCTGCGAACCGCCCCCGTGAGAGAGCGATGTTGATGCTTGACGCGGTTGATCCTGCTTGTTGCCGCATAACCAGCGGGAGTACCTTCCCGACGAGCGGACCTCGACTGCATAACGGCGTAATGGGGTAAAACTTGAGGGCACGGGGCGGCGGGTGTCGCAGCTGGGCATGTCCCGGTCGCAGCCGGGGCACCTGCTGCAGCGCCGCACACGGCTCGGGCAGGGGCAGTGGCGCCGACCCAGGTGAATCGCTCTAGCGGGGCTGCGGTAGATGGAACGGTGCAGCCGGGCCCGTTGAACAGATCCGGCGAACCCGCGCTATTTAAGCACAACGCATTGCCAGACAAAGAACACGGTGAGGCCCACTGCGATGGTCAGCAGCGGCCGGCGCGTCAACGCGCTGACGGCCACGGCGGCTAGCGCGCCGACCAGCTGTGGGTTACGCCAGGTCAGCTCGGCGC
>NZ_JBAURZ010000244.1:0-1545 GCF_049581445.1 Paraburkholderia sp.
CCCCCGGGGCGTCCGGGTCACCGTAGTTCGGCAACGGCGCGGGCGTAGTCGTATTTCCACCCCTCAATAGCGAGGCCCGCTGCTGGGTGAATGCATCACGTACGAACGAGTATTTATCCAGCGCGGCGGCGTCCAGCAGACTGGATGCGCCTAACAGGTCGGAGCGCGCGCTGACGAACTGCGCGATCCACATCGGGTTACGTACCCCAGGCTCCAGGTAGGTTATCAGATTAAAGCGGTAGTCCACCGCGTAGCCGAGGCTGTCCCGGAATGAGCTTGGTCCGAATAACGGCAGCACCAGGTACGGCCCTGACGGCACGCCCCAGCGGCCCAGCGTTAGCCCAAAGTCCTGGTGATGCTTTGGCAGGCCCGCTGGTGTCGCCCAGTCGATCAGGCCGCCCAGGCCGAAGGTCGAATTGAATGCGAAGCGCACGAGGTCTTCGGTTGCGTCCGTGATCTTCAACTGCAGCAAGTTGTTTGCGACATTGCTGAGATCGCCGAGGTTCGAAAAGAAGTTGCTGATGGCTTGACGAATCGGTTGCGGCGTCACCTTCTGATAGCCCTTCGCGACCGGCTGCGCAATCGTGCGGTCGAGGACGTCGTTGAACTTGAATATCTCGCGGTTCATTGGTTCAAGCGGGTCGCCCGGCTTGCGGTCGGGACCCGTCGCACACCCGGACGCAAGGCCCGCTATTAGCAGGGCCAGCGCGGTGGTTCGCATCTTCATTGCTTGATTCCTTGCTTTTCTTTCGAAGCGCGACGAGGGCGCGGCTTGCCCATCAGGACGGGCTGAAAAACCACGGCACCGATAAGTGTGCATAACAACGACAGCGCGAGCAACCGCCCCATGCTCGACGTGCCTGGGTGATGAGACAACCACAGGCTTCCGAATGCGGTGGCGGTGGTGGCCGCACTGAACATCACAGCGTGAGTGAGGCTTGACTGCAGCAGGCCGGTTTGCCCGTTGCGCCATGCCATCACAAAGTAAATCTTGAACGCCACACCCACACCAAGCATGAGCGGCAACGCGATGATATTGGCGAAGTTTAGTGGCATACCGAAAACGACGCACAGTTCAAGGGTCACCAGCGCCGAAACCAGCAGCGGGATCAGCGTTCGCAGCACGTCGCCGATGCGGCGCAGCGCCAGCCACAGCAGGATCGTGATTGTCAGCAGTGCCCAGCATGCCGCCTGCAGGAACGCCTTGATGATTACGTCAGCGGAATGCAGGATTGAGATCGTGCCGCCGATCGCACCGGGTTCCGCGGTTTTCACGGCGCGCGCGAAGCGGCGCAGCAGCACATCGTCACCGGGGTCCGCGCCGGGTGCGACCTTCGGCGCGATATCGACCAGCGCGCGGCCGTCAGGTGAGACCCAGTCTCGGGCAATTTCTGGCGGAACGGTGGCGCGCGTGATTTCGCTCGGCTGCAGCAGCATGGCCAGTTGCGCAAGCGCGATTTTCAGCGTGCCGGACATGGCGGTTTCGGCGCGATCGCGGGTGGCGGGGGACGCGGCAGCGAGCTTCTGCAGCGTGCTGGCCAGGTG
>NZ_JBAURZ010000245.1:0-54381 GCF_049581445.1 Paraburkholderia sp.
ATATGCCGATGTCGGTGGAAGGCATCGTCGCGATGCAGGCCTGTGCGCGGATCGGCGCGACGCATTCGGTCGTGTTCGGCGGCTTCTCGTCGAAGTCGCTCAACGAACGCCTGGTCGATGTGGGCGCGGTCGCGCTCGTCACCTCGGACGAACAGATGCGCGGCGGCAAAGCGTTGCCGCTGAAAAACATCGCCGACGAAGCGCTGGCGATGGGTGGCTGCGAAGCGGTCAAGAGCGTGATCGTCTATCAGCGCACCGGCGGCAAGGTGGCGTGGCAGGAAGGCCGCGACCTGTGGATGCACGAGCTCGCCAAGGCCGAGTCGGATCAATGTGCGCCGGAGTGGGTGGGCGCGGAGCACCCGCTATTCATCCTCTATACATCGGGCTCGACCGGCACACCAAAAGGCGTGCAGCACAGCACTGGCGGTTATCTGCTGTGGGCTGCGCAGACGCTGAAGTGGACCTTCGACTGGAAGCCGACCGACGTGTTCTGGTGTACCGCCGACATCGGCTGGATCACCGGCCACAGCTATATCGCATACGGACCCCTCCTATTGGGTGGCACCCAGGTCGTGTTCGAAGGTGTGCCGACGTATCCGAACGCGGGCCGCTTCTGGGACATGATCGCAAAGCACAAGGTGACGCTGTTCTACACGGCGCCCACCGCGATCCGTTCGCTGATCAAGGCGACTGAAGGGGACCCCGAGGCGCATCCACGGAACTATGACTTGTCTTCACTGCGCATCCTCGGGACGGTAGGAGAACCGATTAATCCGGATACATGGCTCTGGTACCACGAGAACGTGGGCGGCGGCCGTTGCCCGATCGTCGATACGTGGTGGCAGACCGAAACCGGCGGCCACATGATCACACCGCTGCCGGGGGCGACGCCCCTGGTGCCGGGATCGTGCACGTTGCCGTTGCCGGGCATCATGGCAGCAATCGTGGATGAGACTGGCCGTGACGAACCCAACGGGCAGGGTGGCATTCTTGTCATCAAGCGGCCCTGGCCGTCGATGATCCGGACGATATGGGGCAATCCGGAGCGTTTCAAAAAGGGCTACTTCCCTGAAGAACTCGGCGGCAAGCTCTACCTCGCCGGCGACGGCGCGGTGCGCGACAAGCAAACCGGCTACTTCACGATCACCGGTCGCATTGACGACGTGCTCAACGTGTCGGGTCACCGGCTCGGTACTATGGAGATCGAATCGGCGCTGGTAGCAAATCCGCTGGTAGCGGAGGCAGCCGTAGTCAGCCGGCCGGATGAACTCACGGGAGAGGCCGTCTGCGCGTTCGTCGTACTCAAGGGTGCACGCCCGAACGGCGCGGAGGCGGTGAAGATTGCCAACGAATTGCGTGCATGGGTGGGCAAGGAAATTGGACCCATCGCCAAGCCGAAGGACATCCGGTTTGGCGAGAATCTGCCGAAGACACGGTCGGGCAAGATCATGCGCCGGCTGTTGCGCTCGCTCGCAAAGGGTGAGGAGATCACGCAGGACGTGTCCACGCTCGAGAACCCGGCCATCCTCGACCAACTTGGCGAAGCTAGCTAACCCAACACGGCGATTACGCACCCGGTATCTCCGTCGGATACCTGTTATGCCGCGACCTTTGAATGACAGGAGACACACCATGAGCACCCCTGCAGCGCAAAGCAAATTCCCGAATCCCGCCCCACTTGGGCTGGCAGGCTTCGCATTGACAACCTGGCTGCTAAGCATGATCAACGCAGGCTGGTTTTCCACCGATTCCATCGGACTCGTGCTGGGCTGTGCACTCGCCTATGGCGGCACCGTGCAGGCGATCGCGGGAGTGATGGAGCTTCCGCGGGGCAATACCTTTGGTGCGACGGCGTTTCTGAGTTACGGCGCGTTCTGGTGGTCATTCGCGCTTTTCGTTCTGTTTTTGCATGGCAAGGTGCAACCGGCGTTCGTCGGCTGGTATCTGTTCCTATGGGGCGTCTTCACGCTGTATATGTGGTTCGCGACTTTCCGCTCGCCACGTGCGCTCCAATCCATCTTTCTGGCGCTTTGGATCACGTTCTTTCTGCTAGCCGCCGGCGACTGGACGGGCTCAATTGCATTGCACACTGCTGGTGGATATGGCGGTCTGGTGACTGCGATTCTCGCGTTCTATCTGTCCGCTGCGCTAATGCTGAATGAGACCTACGGGCGCGTCGTTCTGCCAGTCGGCGAAGCGCGGCTTTTCAGGCAAAAGGTGGCGCTCTCGTGACTACGTTCAACCTCAGGATTTGGGCCGGAGTATTCCCTTGCAGGAGCTTCAGGCATAGCCGCGCGAGGAGAGGAAAGCGGTGACCAGCGCAGGCTAAGGGATTGATGCGAATCAACGAACGGGCAGCGTTGGACTTTGTGAACGATGCCGGCGGGCAATCGAATATCTGCTTGGGCCTCTTTCAAAGTCGTTTACTATGGTTGGCGTTAATTGCAAGAGTTGTAAGCGGAGCCGCCGGAGGCCAGGCTGCCGGATGTGAGTTCGACAATTTCGGCAGTGATCTCGTCCTGTCGAAGGCGGCGGGAGTCGCCGACCAACTGATCGAGCTTGTCGTGAACATTGGCGTGCGTGGCGATCATCGCAGCCATGCGCGCCTCGTTTTCTGCTGCAAACGAAAGCATGATCGCTTCGCATAACTGTGCGAAAACATACTCTTCGGCGAGCCTGACCATCAATCGTTGCGGGGCCAGCGTGACAAGTGGCGCAATATGCCGCGCCGACACGGCGAAGCGTGCGAAGTCGAAGGGCAGTAGCGATTTCTGGACGATTTCGATTGTGGTGGCAAGTTGCGGCACGGCATGCAACACGGTGACGCGTGTTGCGCGGCCGGCTTCCAGACGTTCATACAAGGCTTCGGTAATGCGGTCGGCGAGCGCCGCGACTTCATCGCTATGGGCGACCATTGGTGCGGACCAACCCACCGACAGTCCATGTTCTTGCGCGATTACGACACCCCTGTCGCCGATCACAAAGTAATCCATGACGCCCGCGTGCGGCACCTGTGCCGCTGCCTCGATCATGTGCTCGGTGAACGAGCCGACGAAGCCCTGTTCAGCGCATAGCACGAGCACCAGGTGTGTACCGGCACCTTCCTCGGTCCGGGCGGAGGCCAGTTGGGCGTTGCGATCATCCAGCATCAGCGCGTCGCCGATTGCGGCTCCGATCATGTCGGCGCATGCACGAATACCGTCCAGCCGGCTGCGCGCTTCCCGCGCCCGCGCTGCTGCAATGCCGCGCATGGCGTTCACCACGGACTCGAGCTCGTGAACGGTCGCAATGCGAGCCTGGACGTCGGCGAGCCGGTTGCTCATGGCGACGTTGCCTCAGCTGGCGGTGATATGGCGAGCTGCAGTGCGAGTTCGCGCACAGCCGCCACGAGTGCCGCTTGCGTCGCGGCATCAAGCCTGCCGGAGGCGGCGAGGGCAGCGGCGGCCTGCGCGCCACCGTTTGAATCCAGATGCGTGCGAAGACGGGCGCGCACCGCCGCGATGCATTCGATGGGTTGCGCATCGAAGACCCCGTCGGCAAGAGCGGCCAACAGTGCGATCTCGTCGACAGGCCGTAGCGGCGCGAAGCGAGGCTGCGTGATGAGTGCGCGGATGCGCTCGCCACGCGTTACTTGTGCCTTCACGCGAGCATCGGTAAGACCGCCGAAGCGGGTGAACATCTCGAGTTCCAGGAACTGCGAATAGTCGAGCCGCAGACGCCCCGAGACCGTACGCAACGTGGCGATCTGTGCCTTGCCGCCGACCCGGCTTACGCTTAGACCCACGTCCACTGCAGGTCGCTGGTTTGCCGCGAAGAGCCCTGAGTCCAGCACGATTTGCCCGTCGGTGATGGAGATCAGGTTGGTCGGGATATACGCGGACAGATTGCCCGCATCGGTCTCGGCAATCGGCAATGCGGTCAGCGAGCCGCCGCCCAACTCGCTGGAGAGCTTCGCCGCACGCTCAAGCAGCCGTGCATGCACATAGAAGATGTCGCCGGGATAGGCTTCACGGCCAGGGGGCTCTCGAGTGAGCAGCGCGAGTTCACGATGCGTGGCGGCATGCCGGGTCAGGTCGTCGATCACGATGAGCGCGTGCTGGCCGCGATCACGAAAGTACTCAGCGATCGTGACGCCGGCGAATGGCGCGATCCATTGCAAACCGGGTGAGGCCGCCGCCGAGGCGACCACGAAGACGCAGCGCTCGGGCGCGCCGTGGCGCCGCACGGCGTCGATAGCGCGTTGGACTGCCGTGGCTCGCTGGCCGATTGCGACATACACGCAGATCACATCCGAATCCTTCTGGTTGACGATCGTGTCGAGTGCAATGGATGTCTTGCCCGTGGCCCGATCGCCGATGATCAGCTCGCGTTGTCCGCGTCCGATTGCGAACAATGCATCAATCAGCAAGATCCCGGTTGCCACTGGTTGAGTGACGAGATCGCGCTCGATGATCGCTGGGGCGGGCCGCTCGATCGGCATGTGTGCTTCGGCCGGCACGGGCTCGTCGCGGTCGAGAGGCCGGCCGAGCGGATCGACGATCCGGCCGAGCAGACCTTCGCCCACCGGCACTTCCACCACTTGGCCCGTACTGCTGACCCGGCTTCCGGCGGCGATGGCATCGCTATCGTCGAGCAACACGGCGCCAATCGTATCGGGATCAAGCGTGAGCGCGAAGCCGAGCCGGTCTCCTTCGAAACGCAGCAGTTCGTTCAGGCGAACGTCCGGCAAGCCGGAGATCAGGGCGATGCCGTCAGCCACGTGCTCGACCCGGCCGACCGTCTCCGCCTGTGGAGCCAGCTGGGTATGGGCCAGCGTCGTTCGGCTGCGGACCAGCCACGCGTCCTCGGCGGGATCAGGCACGGATTGCGTCATGAGCGAGCAGCTCCGTCTTGAGGTGACTCAGATCGTTGCGCAAACTGTTGCGCACGATCGCATGGGGCGCTTCCAGTTCGAGGCCGGCGAGCACGCTTGCATCCACCGTGACCTGTAGCGGTGGCTCGCGGCCCAATACGCGGGCCAATGCTATCCGGCAAGCGTCGATTTCATCCGGCTGCAAGCTGCGTGGCGCGATCAGCCGCAGTGCCCCACCGTCGGTAGCCAGTTGCGCCTGGGCGTCGGGCGACAGCTTCGCCAGTTCCCCGGCCAGACCTTCGATGAAGCCCGCAACGCGCGCTTGCTGGGGCAAGCGGTCGAGTAGTCTTGCCGCGATATCGAGTGCAAAGCGTGTGGCCCGATCCGCATCAGCCTGGGCCGCATCCCGGCGCATGGTATCGATTTCGGCCTGGGCGGCGGCCCGAAGCCGGTCTGCATCAGCGTGCGCCGCCTGTTCGAGCGACGCCTTTAACGCGGCAGCTTCGGTACTCGCCGCAGCGAGCAGTTGCGCATGCTGCTGGGCGAGTCCGGCGAGTTCCGCGGCGGCCTGCTTCTGATCGTTCAGCGCGACGTCTTTGGCCGCCGCCGCATCGTTCATCAGCGCGGCAGCGACCCGCTGACGCTCGGTGACGATATTGGCAACAGGCTTGAAGAGAAAGTGCGCAAGCAGCCAGACAAGCACCAGTGCATTGATTGTCTGTAGTCCGAGCGTCCACCAGTCGATGTGCATGGCAGCCTCAGACCTACTTGATGAACGGATTGGCGAACAGCACCAGCAGCGCGATCACAAGGCAATAAATGGCCATTGTTTCGATCATCGCGAGACCGACGAACAGTGTGCGCGAGATCGTGCCCGCCGACTCAGGCTGGCGCGCGAGCGCGTCCATCGCCGCGGCGACCGCGCGGCCTTCGGCGAGCGCCGGTCCAATTGCACCAAACGATACGGCGAGCGCCGCTGCAATAATACTGACGATCTGGATGAGATTGTTCATGAGGTGCCTTGTTGCGTGTCGGAGGATGCGGAGGAACCTTCGGCGAGCGCGGCGCCGATAAATACCATCGCCAGTACGGTAAAGATATAGGCTTGCACTGCACCGGTCAGCAGATCCAGAGCCATAAGCGGAATGGGCACGAGCAGGCCCGCGAGCGAAAGCACGATGCCGACGACGAATACGCCGCTCATGACGTTGCCGAACAGACGTACTACCAGCGAAAAGGTACGCGTGATCTGCTCCACCACGTTGAGCGGGATCATGACCCACGTCGGTTGCGCGAATGTCGCGAGATAGCCGCGCACGCCCCGGGTGCGCACGCCATAGAACATCGTCGCGCAGAACACGATCAGCGCCAGCGCGGCATCGGTCTCAACGTGCGCGGTGGGCGGTTCGACGCCGGGTAGCAGTGACGACCAGTTGCTGACCAGGATGAGAAGAAAGAGCGTGCCGATCAGCGCGCGATAATCGCGGGGTTCGGTCTGCATGGTGTCACGGATCTGGCTGTCTATTGTGCTGACGAGCAGTTCCAACACCGTTTGCGCTTTCGACGGTATCAACGAAAGTCGGCGCGTGAGTAGCGCACAGGTTGTCCACAGCAGCGCAATGATTACCCATGTCGTGACCACCGCTGCCGAGATCGGTACGGCGCCGACATGAAAGAGCGGTTCAGTCGCAAGTGGAGAGTGCATCATGACGCACTCCTGACGCGACGTATCACGGCGTGGCGGGCGAACAGCACACCGCCAGCGCCACCAAGTAGCGCCCAGGCTCCGGTGCGAGCCAGCACGAAGAAGATGGCGGCGATGGCGCCAAGGCGCGCGATTTGCAACGCGATCGCCTTGGCTGAGGAGCCTGTGCTCAGCAACCGGACATTCCATCGCAACGTCGTGAAATGGACGAGTCCCGCGAGTATGCCGACGAAGAGGCCGATCGCGGCCTGAGCGCCCTCAGTGGTTAGCAGGAAGTTGGGCGTCATGGTCATTTCCTCTGGGTTTGCCGATGCATCCATTTCCACGCCGACCAAAGGCCGACACCTGCGCCGACCATCAGCAGCGGTGCGGAAAAGAAGACCCGGGTTCCGAAATAACGGTCGAGCCAATGTCCGAGTACGAGACCGAGCAGAGTTGGCACCACGATCGTCCAGCCGAGAATGCCTATCTGGCCCAAGCGGGCGCCGAGCGAAGGCTCGGGTTCCTCTCGTCCCGCGCGTTCGCGCTGCGCGGCTTGCCGGGCAGCATGTTCCACGCGATCGGCCGCGGCAGGCCCGGTGGCAGCGCCGTCTACTGATGAGCGGCTCGAACCGGGGGCACTGCCCGTCGCTTTATCGGCGGGGTTCCGGTCCTCCGGGTCGCCTGGATCGCGGCTCATGAGGCGACCTCTCCACCTTCACGGCCGTCGAGCCGCCCATCGACACCAGGGGCGACCGGGCGCAAATAACGCAGCAACTGGCGAACAGCTTGCGCGTGTAGACGGGTTTGCTCGACGCGTGCCTGGCGCAGCACATCGAGGCGCCGTGCGCGGGCCGTCCGGGTCTGCGCTTCGAGTGCGTCAAGCGCGTCGCCGAGCACACCATCACGGCAGGCGATCGTGACGCTGGCTCCGCCTGAGACCCTCAGAACGCCTTCTTCAACCGCACAGAAATGGCATACGTTATCTGCGCCATGCCAGCGAAGTACGCACGGCGTCAACACAGTCAGGAAATCCGTGTGTCCGGGGAGGATGCCAAAGCTGCCGGTTTCGTCTTCGGCGCGAAGTGCCACGATGTCCTGACTGTCGACAAGGACGCAAGCTGGCGTGGCGATTGTCAGATGGAGTGAGGCCGTCATGGTCCTGTGCTCCGCGGCGCGCGCGTGGTGGCGGGCGCCAGCGCGGCGCCGTGCGAGGATTGTTCCCGCTCGCGCGCTTCTTCGAGCGTACCGACCATGTATAGCGAACTCTCCTGCCAGGTATCGCAGTCGCCTGACAGGATCGCCTTGCAGCCGGCGAGCGTGTCCGCCAGCGTGACGGAGCGTCCAGGGACACCAGTGAACGCTTCCGTAACGGCGAACGGCTGGGTCAAAAAACGCTGCAGGCGGCGGGCGCGGCCGACGATGCGCCTGTCGTCGGCACCCAGTTCCTCGACTCCCAACAGCGAAATGACATCCTGCAACTCGCGGTAATGCTCAATGGTCCGCCGCACTTCGGTGGCGACTGCGGCATGCGTGGCGCCGACGACGAGCGGGTCGAGCAGGATCGAGGAGGAGGCAATCGGATCGATGGCCGGGTACATGCCTTCGGCAGCCATCGCGCGCGAGAGCACCACCATGCTGTCCACGTGAGCGGCGATGGTCGTGACCGCGGGGTCGGTGAAGTCATCTGCAGGCACGTATACCGCCTCGATCGCCGTTACCGCGACGTCGCCCACCGATACGATACGTTCCTGCAAGGCGGCGACTTCGCTTGCGAGGGTCGGCTGGTAGCCGACTCGCGAGGGCAGACGGCCGAGCAGTCCCGACACTTCCGCACCCGCCTGGACAAAGCGAAACACGTTATCCATCAGCAGCAGGACATTCTGATGGCGCTCATCGCGGAAGTACTCCGCCACCGTTAGCGCTGTGAGCGGTACGCGCCAGCGCGCGCCGGGCGGTTCGTTCATTTGGCCATACACCAGCACGGTGCGCGACAGGACGCCGGAGCTGTGCATGTCCAGCAGCATCTCATGGCCTTCGCGCGAGCGTTCGCCGACCCCTGCGAAGACGGAGATGCCCTGGTAGCGCTCGACCATCGCATGGATGAGTTCCATCACCAGCACGGTCTTGCCGACGCCCGCGCCGCCGAACATCGCAGCCTTGCCGCCCTGCGCCAGGGGTGTCAGCAGATCGATGACCTTGACTCCCGTCGAAAAGATCTGGGTGGCGGCCCCTTGTGAGGCAAGCGGGGGCGCTGCGCGATGGATTGGGCGGCGCGGCACGTCGGCAGGCAATGGACCGCCGCGATCGCCGGGTATGCCGGTTACGTTGATCAGGCGCCCGAGAATTGCTTCGCCTACTGGAACCTGAATGGGTCCGCCGCAGGCCTGCACAGGCGTGCCTCGCCGCAATCCATTGGTGGATTGCAGCGCGAGCGCGCGCACCGTGCTTACGTCCACGTGGGCCTGTACCTCAGCGATGATCGGTGGCCCCTGATCGGCAAGGATCGCGAGTGATTCCTCGATGAGAGGTAGTGTGGCACCATCGAAACTCACATCGACTACGGCGCCTCGCGCGGCAACGACGCGTCCGAGTGGTGACTGCGCCTCCGAGTGGGGCGGTGTGTGAGATTCCCGATCCAGGGAAGGTGCGGTGGCGGATTCGTCCATCATGGTCATGCCATCACGTGGAAGCCCGCATCGGCATAGATCGTCGAACCCGTCAGCGTCATACCGACGTCGCTTGCGAGGACGGTGGCGATGCGGCCGATTTCTTCGATCGTGACGAGATGCTGCGCCGGTGTGTGGGCGCGAACGTCGTCAAGCAGCGCATCGAAGTGGTCAATGCCGGATGCGGCACGCGTCTTCACTGCGCCGGCCGAGATAGCGTGGACATGGATACGGCGCGGGGCCAGGTCCGCAGCGAGATAGCGCACGCTCGACTCGAGCGCTGCCTTTACCGGCCCCATGACGTTGTAGTGTTCGACTGCCCGCTCGGCACCGTAGAAGCTCACTGTCATCAGACTGCCGCCGTCGGTCATGAGCGGCAGCGCCAGCCTCGCCATGCGGATGAACGAGTGGCACGAGACATCCATTGCGAGCGCAAAGCCTTCGGCCGAGCAGTCAACCAGGCTTGCGTGCAGATCGTCGGCCGGTGCAAACGCGATTGAATGGAGCAGGAAGTCGAGCCGTCCCCAGTCTTTTGTGATCCGCTCGAATACCGCTTCCATTTGGCCAGGAATGCGTACGTCGCAAGGTAAAACGATGCCCGAGCCGAGCGCCTGTGCGACCGGACGCACGAACGGCTCAGCCTTGTCGTTCAGGAACGTGACCGCCAGCTCCGCGCCGGCCGCGCGAAACAGGGCGGCGCAGCCCGTGGCGATGCTGTGCTCGTTGGCAATCCCGATGACCAGTCCACGCTTGCCCGCCAGATCGATGATCGCGTTCATTTTTTCGGCTCTCCTTGATGGAGGACTGAAACCGCCTCGTCGGCAATGATCTGTTCTTCGTCGGTCGGCAGCACCAGCACGGCCACGCGGCTGCGAGCGCTGCTGATGACGCGCGTATTGCCGTCGTTAGCCTGCGGATCGAGTTCGACGCCCAGCCACTTGAGCCGCTCGCAGACGGCGCTGCGCGTCTGCGGCTGGTGTTCGCCGATTCCCGCCGTGAACACGAGGCAATCCATGCCTCCGAGGCTGGTTGCGAGCCGCGTAGTCTCGCCCGCAATACGAAACGTGAAAAGCGCCAACGCTTCCTGCGCCTCGGGCCGATCGCTGGTCTGCAGTTCACGGCTGTCTGCGCTGATGCCCGAGACGCCGAGCAAGCCGGACTTTTCGTACAGCATTTTTTCGACCTCTTTAGCGCTGAGACCCTGTTGTTCAAGCAGGTGCAGCACGACACCGGCGTCGAGTGCGCCGCACCGGGTGGCCATCGGAATGCCGTCGAGCGTCGAAAATCCCATGCTCGTGTCGCAACTCTTGCCGGCATCGAAGGCGCAAAGGCTCGCGCCGCTGCCCAGATGCGCCGCGACGACCCTGCCGCGGGCGAGTTGAGGGAACTGACTAGCGAGCTGCCTGATCACGAACTGATAGGACAGGCCATGAAAGCCGTAACGCTTGATGCCCTTGTTGAAGAGTTCGCGCGGAATCGCAAAGCGGCGCACCAGATCCGTCTGCGTTCGGTGGAAGGCGGTATCGAACGAAGCCGACTGAACGAGATGGGGCCGCAGATGCCGGATTGCGCGGATGAGCCGGACACTCTGCGGTTGATGCAACGGTGCGAGCGGCACAAGTCCGGCGATGGCGGCAAGCACGTCGCTGTCGATTGCAACGGGCCCGGCGAAGCGATCGCCTCCGTGTACGACGCGATGGCCCACCGAAACGAGATCGCCGAGCGCGAAGTGGTTGGCGAACCATCCCAGCGTCTCGTCAAGCACGTCGTGCAGATCTTCAGTGACAGCCGCTTTCAGGGGAATTTCGAGCGTTTTGCCGTTATTCGTAAGATGGAACTGCAAGGGTTGATGGCGAAAATCGATCTTGCCTTGACCGACCCTCACGGCTTCGCCAGCGATAACGCTAAACAGCCCGATCTTGATCGTTGACGAGCCTGGGTTGAATGTAAGCAGCAGTGGGGTGCTCATGATCGGGCAAACCCTTGTGGATGATGTGCAGCCACCAGCTTGGCGAGGGCGGCGGAAGCCAGACGCACGCGCAGGCTATCAGCGCGGCTGGTCAGGATGATCGGAATACGCGCACCCAGCACGAGGCCCGCCGCGTCGGCGCCAGCGAAGTACATCAACTGCTTGGCCAGCATGTTGCCGGCTTCCAGATCGGGAACAAGCAAGATGTCCGCCTGGCCGGCCACAGGCGATGCAATACCTTTGGTTCGCGCTGCTGCCGGACTGATTGCATTGTCAAAAGCGAGTGGTCCGTCGAAAAGCGCGCCGGTAATTTGCCCGCGCAAGGCCATCACGCTGAGCGCGGCGGCGTCGAGCGTCGTCTGCATTCTGGGGTTGACCGTTTCCTCGGCGGCCAGCGCGGCCACGCGTGGCAGGTCAACGCCTAGCACATGTAGAAGATCGATGGCGTTCTGACAGATATCGCGCTTGTGTTCAAGCGACGGTGCGATATTGACGGCCGCATCCGTGACGATCAGCGGCTTCGAATAGGCTGGCACGTCCATCGCGTAGATATGGCTGATCCTTCGCTCGGTGCGCAGGTTCGAAGATGACGCAACGACTGCGGATAGCAGTTCGTCGGTATGAAGACTGCCTTTCATCAGCGCGTCCACCTTGCCGGCTGCGCCCAGTTCGACTGCGCGGGCAGCGGCGGCATGGCTGTGCTCGACGGCTTCGATCGTGACGCCGTCGATGCTGACATGGGCGGCCTCGGCAGCGGCGCGGATCTTCGCTTCCGGTCCGATCAGCAACGGATCGAGCAAGCCTTCGTCGCGGGCCTCGATAGCTGCCTTGATCGCATCCACCGAACACGGATGCACGATCGCTGTGCGCAGTGGAGCACTCGAACGGGCGGCGCGGATAAATGCCTCATAGCGGTCGTGACGACGCACGGCAATGTCTGGACGGACCGTCTGTGGCCAGGCGACCGGCGTATCGGGTGCGATCACGGTGGCGGTGCCGAGCAGCACCATCTGCCCCTTCTGATTGGTGCAACATGTATTGAGCAGGACGACATGCTTGTCGGCGCGTTTCTCCTTGACGGTAACCGTGGTGGTGATGACATCGCCGGGTGCAACGGGACGCTTGAACTGCAGGTCCTGGTCGAGGTAAATGGTGCCCGGACCTGGCAGTTTCGTGCCGAGCACGGCGGAGATGAGACTGGCCGTCCACATACCCTGCACGACGATGTGCCCAAACAGATCCCCCGATGCAAAGGCGGCGTCGGTATGGGCCGGATTGACATCGCCCGACATCGCGGCAAAAAGGTCGATGTCCTTCTGTTCGGCCAACCGGACGAGCGAAGCCGACTCGCCGATCTCAAGCTGGTCGAAGGTGCGATTGCGCAGCAGAATGTCTTCCATGGGAGCCCCTCAGTGCTGGAACACGTAGCTGCCGGGAGCATCGCCGAGCGCCGCACGCTGCGGGCTGGGCGCTGCAAGGGGAGGGACGATGCGTTTCGGGCTCGAGTGCGTCTTGAGCCAGTCGGTCCATGCGGGCCACCACGAACCTTCATGTGAGTCGGCCGCAGCGAGCCATTCGTCAGGACTGACGCGCAGATCGTCCGCGGCGGTACGGTAGATCCTGAAGTAGCGGTGAGCATGCCCCGGCTCGCTGACGATCCCGGCATTGTGGCCGCCGTTGGTCAGGACAAATGTGATCTCGGTATCGGACAGGTTGTGGATCTTGTAAACCGACTGCCACGGCGCAATATGATCGCGCTCCGTCGAAACTACGAAAAGCGGTGCTCGAATGTTACGGATCGACACCGGACGATTGTTGACCTGATACCGGCCGCATGCCAGGTCGTTGTCAAGGAACAGGTGCCGCAAATACTCCGAATGCATCCGGTACGGCATACGGGTGGCATCGGCGTTCCATGCCATCAGGTCGATCATGGGTGCGCGCTCGCCGAGCAGGTAGTCGTGAACCACGCGGGACCAGATCAGGTCGTTCGATTGAAGCAGCTGGAAAGCGCCCGACATCTGGTTGGCCGCCAGATAGCCCTGCGACCACATCATGCTTTCAAGGAAATTGACTTCGCTGTCGTCGATGAAAAGCTGCAATTCGCCTGGCTCGGTGAAGTCCGTTTGCGCGGCAAACAATGTGACCGAGGCGAGCCGGTCGTCGCCAGAACCCGCCATGGCCGCGGCGGCAATGGACAGGAGGGTCCCGCCGAGGCAATAGCCGGTCGCGTGAATCTTGTGATCAGGAACGATCTGCGTGACCGTGTCGAGCGCCGCCATCACGCCCAGCTGCCGGTAATCTTCGAGGCTGAGTTCGCGGTCTGCGGCATCCACGTTACGCCAGGAGATGCAGAACACCGTGTGCCCCTGTTCGACCAGATAGCGGATCAGCGAATTGTGCGGCGAGAGATCGAGGATGTAGTACTTCATGATCCACGCCGGCACGATCAGGACAGGCTCCGCCAGCACCTTACCGGTGGCCGGACTGTACTGGATAAGCTCGATCAGATGATTGCGAAACACGACCTTGCCGGGGGTGACGGCGAGATTGACGCCGACCTTGAACTGGTCGACTCCTGCCGGCGATTGGCCGCGCGCTTGCCGGCACGCATCGTCGAGCCCGTTGCGCAACCCTTCGACAAGGCTCGTGCCGAGCGTCGCGGCGGCGCGCTGCGTGACCTCGGGATTGGTGAATGGGAAATTTGTCGGCGCCACCATATCGAGTAACTGGCGCGCGCTGAACGACACTACGTCATCATGATGGCGCGTCGTGCCCGGCACGTCACAAGTTGCAGCGCTCCACCATTGTTCGGTCAACAGAAAGGACTGTTGCAAGAACCGGTAAGGTTCGGTCTGCCATGACGCGGCGAGAAAGCGACTGTCGCCTGCGGAAGGCTCCGCCAAGGGCTGTGCGTAGTAGCCGAGCGCTGTATGAGCCAGATAGTCGGTAATGCGTCTGGCGTTCTGGGCGCAAAGCGAGGCGAGTTCCAGCTGCTTGCCAGGCGCCGCCGCGAGATGAATGAGCCAGTCGGAGAGCGCTGCCTGTAGCGACGCGGGTGACAGCCCTCCCGTAACGCGGGCGGTCATCGCTTCTTTCGCATGGTCTAGCGCGCGAAAGGGGTCACTCGCAGTGGAGACCATAGGACCATCCGTGCGCGAGCTATTTGCAGCGATGGTTGGCTTGGAAAGAGTGTCCATCTCAGGTTCCTCAGGGTTTTAACGCGCTTGACTTACGATAGAACAGGAGCCTCATCTGACGACTGTAGCGTTCGGGTGCCCGTCATGCTTGATCTGAGTCAATGCAGTCACGTTCGGCTGGCGCCGCGCAGCGGCTTACCGTGGGCGCGCGAATCTCGCTCTGCGCCGTAACCGTGATCTACGTCAAAGCCGGATGCCGCTTCGCTCCTAAAGTAATTGCGATCACCGGTGAACTAAATCACGACATTTCAGAAAATGAGCGATATCGTCAAACGGCTCGGATTACAGGGTGTCGACGCACGCGAACTTTTGTCGTGGCTGAGACATTGTCTGGCGTCAGGGAGGTCAAAAGCCACCTTCAATTTCCCATTGAATTGCAGATGATGCAGGTCGGTTGATTTGATCCACGGCGTGGCCGTTGCTACACGACATCCGCTAACGGCCCTCACGGCGAGAAACGCAGTTTGTCGCGGGTTCTCACATGTCCTTCGAGTTGGTGTGCGCTGATATTCCATAGCACGGTATGACACGGCGATTTCATTTGAGGTCGCCTGCATGGGTGGATTTTCAACACAAGATGAAATGACGACGCACGAACTGATCGTTGCCGGATCGTCATGTCATCGTGTGAGAGCGGGGCCACCACCGTTGACTCAGGTCAACGCGGGGCCCGAGCGTTGAGATTGAATCGAGCACTGAAGCTAGTCATGCACGCGCCCAGTCGTGCTTCCCCGGAGTCCAGCCATGCCCCGCGATAAATCATTGGTTTCGCTGCTCGAGATGGCTCGAGGCACAGAGTTGAGCGAAGACCATCTGGCGAGCATGGTCGGCGATGAAGTCAGCCGTCTGTCCGCCGACGCGCGAGTATTTGATTTCATTCAGGTACTCGCGATGAAGCGAGTGAGTGACAAGGTAAGACAGAGGGTCTCCCGCGCCCGTCCGGGCAGGGGCGTTTCCGCTCATGCGCCGGGTTGCTCCCTCAAGGCACCTTAAGGCCTTCGGTATCCTGCCAGATTCGCGCTGCGATCTAATTTTGATCTGGATCAAGAAAAGCTATATGACCCGCTACAGCAACGGACCAGGTGAGTCGTTACACGCTGACGCAGCACAACGTCAGCGCGTTCGGCAACCGGCAGCAAAAACCGAGCGAACTTGGTAGTTCTTTTGGGGGAAGCATGTTCGTCGTCATCGGGTGGGTCGTCGTTATGGGGGCAGTCATAGTCTATGCACTCATGGCGACCGCTGACTGACCAGATCATCCGCCAGCGGCACGGCCGCTAGCACCATCAGCATCACCGCAAGTGGTATCGCCGAAACGAAACCAACATGTTTGAAACCCAACGCGCCGATCAACCCGCCAATTAGAAACACGCCGAGCAACGATGCCAGCAGTGCAAGCTTTGGTCGATCCGCCTTTACGTCAACTGCCCCCAGACTTCGGGCGTGGACGTTCCAGTAAAGCAGCTTGCCAAGTTCGATACCCATGTCGGTGACGAGACCGGTCATATGCGTCGTGCGGATCTCCGCTTTCGATATCTTCGTGATGATCGCGTTCTGCAGGCCCATGAGAAAGCATAGCAAGGCGGCTGTCGCAGGTACAAAAAAAAAGCGGTGATTTCCCGCTTTCGAGCCAAGGAATCCGAAACATAGCAATAGCACCGCTTCTAATAATAAAGGCATTGCATACTCGCTCTGAGCGCCACGACGGCGTCCCCAGTTGATCAGCACAGCCGATGTGCCCGCGCCGGCGAGAAACGCCAGGAGGGAGCTAAGTCCCGACACCACCAATCCGGCTTCTCCAAGCGCGAGGTTATCGGACATCGAGGCGACCACACCGGACATATGGGAGGTGTACTGGCCGACCGCGAGAAAGCCTCCGGCGTTGATCGCCCCGGCGGTGAAGGCCAATGAGCGTCCGAGGTGGCGATTGGCTTGATCGGAGCGTTGTGGGCTGGTGAGGCCGCGAAAATAATTGATGGGCATGTCAAGGCAAAGAGTCGGTTCGTTGTGTCGGCAGTCGCCTGTCCCAGTGTCGTAGCGAGAACGAATTCATCCCGTTGCGGCGCGACGTTTCGGAACGGATTCGCGTTGACATCCCCGCTTAAACGACAATAGGTTTGAGCGGGTGGGGCTCCTGAAAGCTGTTTTTCATGATGGAGGATCCGGGCATCAAAGCATCCCTCAGAGATCTGAAGAGTCGAAGACTCCACGCAGATGCATGCCTCGGCGCTCCGACTGCCAATGCGTGCAACGACTTCACCGAGCCTGTTCAAAACATGCTGCGCCATGTCGATTTGTCCGACCCGCGGCATATTCGTCAAAATCCACAAAACATCCACTTGTCGAGCAACCGCTCGCGGCCTTGGCGCACTCGCGATGTTGATGTGCGAGCGCTGTCGTCGAAGCACACTTGCAGGGTCTCGAAACTTATGAAAACGCTCTTTTCCGAACGGGCACCTCGCCCTCGCTGACTCCTGTGTCTGGCGCGGCGTGCTCTGGAATTAGCAGAACCGGGCATTGCGCGAGGTGCAGGAAGCGCTCCGCCACGCTGCCGAGCATGAGTCTGCGAACGCCGCGGCGGCCGTGGGTTCCCATCACGACCAGATCCGCTCGAAATTCGGCCGCTGCATGCAGAATTGCGTGCGCAATGTCGCTATCGTCCCTGGCGAGATTGGTTTCGACGATCCGTGGTGTCCCGCGGACGTTGTCGTGCTGCATGCGCGAGAGGGCATCGTCGGCCAACTTTTTTCCGTCTTCCATGAACGCATCGCGGATGATCCCCGGATCGAAGCCGGGCGCGTCATAGGCCACGACGGGTACATCGACGACATACAACGGCTGTAGTTCAGCGCCGGACTCACGAGCGAGTCGCAATGCCGCTTCCAAAGCTCGTGCGGATGTCTCGCTGCCGTCGAGTGCAACCAGAATGTGCTGGTACATATCGGACCTCGCCGATTAGATAAAACGTCAACGCGCCATCAGAACAGCGATAGGTATGGACTTCAGGAATGCGCGTGTCACACCCGGTTCCCCATTGCCGGTCACGACCGTGATCTGCAGTCTATGAGTCGCACTGGCGTACGGCTTGATCCAGATCAAACGCGCTTCGACGCGAATGGGGCCCCATCGCTGCACCCTTGGTCAAGCACTACGGTTTGTGGAGCTCACGCATGGGCAGATGCGCGCTGCGATCAAATTTTGATCTGGATCAAGAAGGGCTACATGAACCGCTACAGCAACTGACCTGGCGAGTCGTTACACACTGACGCAGCACAACGTCAACTTGCTCGACAGCCGGCAGCACAGGCCGAGCAAAATTAGCAATTCTTTTGGGGGAAGCATGTTCGTCGTCATCGGGTGGGTCGTCGTTATCGGGGCAGTCATAGGCAGCTTCGTCGGCGAAGGAGGGCATCTCCCAGCGTTATTACAGCCATTTGAGCTGATATGCATTTTCGGTGGGGCGATCGGTGCGTTCGTCGTGAGCAACCTAGTGACGACGATCAATAAGACCATCAAGAGCCTGCCTACCTGTTTCAAAGGTGGTGGCTACACGAAGCAAACCTATGTCGAACTAATCGCACTGCTATACGAACTGTTGCAGAAGATACGCAAGGAAGGCTGGATGGCGATCGAAGCCGATGTCAACGCGCCGGACCAAAGGCTTTCACGAGCTTGACGAAGCCGTGCGCGCGACGCGCATGCCCAAGACCACGTGACGGAGTGCGGACGTGCCCCAACAAAAACCAGGTGAATCCGTGGAAAAGCTGACGCCCCCCAGCCTTGTCGTGCGCCGTGTCAAGAAGGGAGGCGAACATGATGGCCACCACGGTGGCGCCTGGAAGATCGCTTACGCGGATTTTGTCACTGCGATGATGGGATTTTTCCTGCTGATGTGGCTGCTTGGTTCAACGTCAAAGTACGACAGGCAAGGCATTGAGGACTACTTCAATACCCCATTGTCAGTAATGCTTGGCGGGAAAGAAGGCTCTGGGTCCGCGCGGCCAGGTGTGGTGCAGGCGGGCGGTCGGGATCTCAGCTCGACGCTTCAGGGTGTTGGCAGGCAGAGTCAGACGCAACCGACATCAACTGTGGTAGGGCATGCCGGCGACGACACAAGCGACGACAGGCGGCGTATCGAACAGCTGAAGGCGAGGCTGACCGCGCTGATCGACCAGAACCCGACGCTACACGCGTACCAGGATCAGATTCGAGTTGCGATAACAAATGAGGGTCTGCGTATCGAGATCGTTGATTCTCTCAAGCGTCCGATGTTCTCGTCGGGCAGTTCGAAGCCGGCGGATTACGCACAGGCCATCCTGTTCCAGATCGGCACAGCGCTGAACGACATCGACAACCGTGTGTGGGTCGCTGGACACACGGATGCCCTCCCATACGAAGGGGGTATTGCGGGCTACTCGAACTGGGAACTGTCAAGCGACCGCGCAAACGCAGCGCGAAGGGCGCTGGTTGCGGGTGGTTTGCATGAAGACAAGCTGCTGCAGATCCGTGGGCTCGCCGATGTTTTGCCGCTGAACAGGAGCGTCGCCGACGAGCCGACCAATCGCCGTATCAGTATCGTCGTCCTGAACAAGGCAGCCGAGCAGGCGTTCTTTCGGGATGGCGGCCGCACGACCGCGGCTGGTGCTCAAGCTGCGAGCGGGGTCTTCCCGGCGTTGATCTCACCGGCGGCTCCAGGGTACGCGGTGCGTTGACGTGTATTGTGCGCAGGCAACTACACGTTGGTACACGAGTCATGTAAATCCGTGACGCTCAGATCTCGTTATCGTCTTCGAACAGCTTATGACGCATCGCATAGCGCACAAGCGCGGCTTCGTGGGGCATCTGCATTTTCTCGAGAAGCCGTGTCTTGTACGTGCTGATAGTCTTGCTACTCACACACAGCTGCTGGGCGATTTCCGTGATGGTTTCGCCGGCGGCGATGCGCCGGAATACATCAAACTCCCGGTCAGAGAGGCGTTGATGGGGCAGGGTTCCAACCGGCTCATTCAGGCTTTGTGCGAATTGCTCGGCCATCGAGACGCTGACGTAGACTCCGCCGGAAGCGACCTTGGTGACTGCGGCGACGAGTTCGGCGCTCGCGCTTTCTTTGGTAAGGTAACCCGAGGCACCGGCTTTGAACGCCCGCACTGCGTATTGCTGCTCCGCGTGCATCGTCAGCACGAGGATACGTAAGGCGGGCTTTTCGTCCTTGATCTGTTTGATAAGTTCGACGCCATTGCGCCCGGGCATCGACAGGTCGAGGACCAGCACATGGGCATCGGCGGAGCGCACCAGTGCCATCGTGCTGGCGCCGTCCCTGGCTTCGCCAGTCACTTCAAACCCACTCGTACACTGCAGGATATGCCGCAGCCCGTCGCGCACCAGAGTGTGGTCATCAGCGATCAGGACCCTGATCATGGATTAGGCCTTTTGCGGGTGAGCAGTCCGTAATGGGAACTTGCAAGCCTGCTCGGGCATGGCGCTGAACCGCGTAACACGATTCCGGAGCTGCCGCGAGCGCCCTCTGCGAAGGTGTCCGTCGTAAGCGAGCGTGATGGAGGTGAAGTGCCGGTGAAAGATCATTGCTTCGGGCTTAATGAGAGGGTGCCATCGTGCGTTATCTTATATTTTGCCGGTTGAATACGCTTGATGTCACTGCGGTTCAATACCAGGTGCGGATGATGTCCGGCATGCCAATGCGCATTGCATGGGTTTAAGCAAATGCTCCATTTATAAGCCAAGCGGGCCGGGCCAGTCGATCGATACCGTTCGATAGTTGATGTGGGTCGATCGGCCGAGGCTTTTGCGCTTCGTCCACTGCAAGTACGAGACGGCGTGCCGTTAGTGCTTACAAGGCCACGATGCTTCCAAAACGTGAGGTTAGGTAGATTTGGTTAGTTATACAAATGTAATAAGTTAGTTATGCAGGAAAGGTGCTGTAACGCTGAGCAGTCGGTGGCCGAATTTTCAATACCGGATTGTAGGGGAGACCACACACAACCAACTGCGAACCTACTTGAACCTCGTCTCCGTCTGATATCTGGTTCCTGGAGATATGAGCACAATAAATTTATCGGGGCACGCGAAACAAACCTGTGTGGGCAAGTCATGGCCTGGGCCACCGAAAATGGGACATCAAAGGCTTGCCACCCGACATGCATCGTTACTCGCCGGATATAAAAGCTTGATTTATCCATTTTGGGAGCAGTCTCGTGTACGGATCCTCCTATAACCACCTGCTTGTCTTTGTGTCTTTTCTGGTTGCGATTATTGCGTCGGACACCGCACTCGATATGTCAGCGCGTGTGGTCGCTTCAAAAGGCTGGGAAAGAAAATGCTGGCTGTTCGGTGGCGCGGTCGCAATTGGGGGCTGGCATCTGGTCGATGCATTTCGTCGACATGCTTGCGTTCTATCTACCCATCGAGTTGGGCTACGATCCCGCGATCACGCTGTTGTCGCTGGCCATGGCCATCGCTTCTAGCGCGTTCGCTTTGTGGTTCGCAGGCGGCGCGGATCTGGATTTCCGCGCGGAAGCGGATGCGGTGCGCTCGCCGGTGCTCACGCAATGTCAGGAGGTTGGCTCGCCGCCGCGGTGACCGTTGTTACGGCGGTGGTTATGCTGGGGGCCAGAATCACCTCGGTATTGGTAGCGTCACTCGTAAGCGCAAACCGGGAGCTTTCGTACGTCACATTGCATGACACCCTGACTGGCCTGCCCAATCGCGCGTTGCTGGAAGACCACTTGCGTCATGCCATGCGTTGCGCGGTTGAGGAGAAGTCCACGCTCGCTTTCCTCTTTATGGGCATCGACAATTTCAAGGGGATCAACGATGCATTCGGCCATCATGCGGGCGGCCTGCTGCTGGTTGAAATCTTCAGGCGTATTGAGTCTCGCGTTGCGACGGCCGACACCCTCGCAAGGCTTGGCGCTGACGAATTTGCACTGGTGAAACGCGTCGCCGATTCGACGGAAGCAGGAGCTTTCGCTGACAGCATGCTGAAGATCTTCAAGCCTCCGGTGCGGGTGGCCGGCCATGAACTGAAAACTACCGCGAGCATCGGCATTGCAATCTGTCCGGGCGATGGCGAGGACGCAGACCCGTTGATGACCAATGCAGCCGCCGCGATGTACCACGATTCCCAGCTCGTCTCGCGGGTCGGCGCAGCGGTCGAACGTCATGGGCTGTGTGCCGCCTCGCTCACGTTCGAAGTGATTGAATCGGCCGCTATGCAGGACGTGGAGGCCAGTATACGGGTCTCAGGCAACCGCGGACCGTGGGCGTGTGCATCTCCATTGACGACTTTGGCACGCGTTACTCGAGTTTGCTGTACCTGCGGCGACTGCCTGCTACGGAATTGAAGATTGACCGAGGCTTCGTCGGCCAACTGGCGCATAGCCCAGAGGACGTGACAATCACCCGGGCCATCATTGCTCTCGCTAAATCATTGCAGCTTGAGATTGTCGCCGAGGGCGTTGAGACAGACGAGCAGCGGCTCTTTCTTACCCACCTCGGCTGCGGCACGTTGCAGGGTTATCTGTTCGGTAAACCCATGCCAGCGCCTCGCATCTGGGAGCACTTGCTGGCGCAGACCCACGCGGTGGTCTGCGGGCAGCCGGCTTTGGCCGCTGCTGGGGCCGAATGAGCGCACTGTGTGACATTACGGGGCGGCCGTAGGGTAGCGCTGGGGGTGGCCGCAGGCCCGACCCAGGCGGCGCGGGCGTGCGGGGGGCGATGATGAGGGCACGGCGAGTAGCGACTCGAGCCGAATGTCGAGGGTTATAATTGCATGTCGTCTTCGGTCCGCTTTGGCCGATCAATATGCACAAACCTTTCTCGTCGCCTCCTCATTCGGGGTACCAGTGGGCTCTGGCAACGTGCATCAGAAAGACCTTGTTGAACGCGCAGCGGGTTCCGATATCCCGATCGAGGAGCGCTATCGCCTGCTTGTCGATGCCGTTAGCGATTATGCGATTTTCATGCTGAGCCCATCCGGAACCGTTGCGACCTGGAACAACGGTGCACACACCATAAAAGGCTATCTCGAGAACGAGATTGTCGGGCGGCATTTCTCTGTCTTCTATCCGCCGGAGGATGTCGCAGCAGGCAAGCCTGACGCGGAACTCGCCACAGCCATTTTGAATGGGAGGATCGAAGACGAGGGCTGGCGTATCAGGAAGGACGGATCGAGGTTTTGGGCCAATGTGGTGATCACGGCGGTCCACGACACTGCCGGCACCTTGCGTGGTTTCGCGAAAGTGACCCGTGACATGACCGAGCGGCGGCGGTTAACGGAACTCGAACGGGCGAGCGAACTGGCCGCCCGTATCCAGGAAGCGCGGGAAGACGAGCAAAGGCGGGTTGCGCGGGAGTTGCACGACGATCTTGGTCAACAGTTGACCGCGTTGAAAATGGCGGTGGCGCTTCATGAAGGACATCTGAGCTCAAGTGGTGGGTCGCCGGAAGGTCTCTTGCAGACACGTGAACTGCAGGAACAGATCGATGCTATGGCGGCCTCCTTGCGGCGCATTGCGGCCGATCTGCGTCCGCCGATGCTCGACGATCTCGGGTTGAGTGCGGCACTCGAATGGCTCACCGAAGATTTTGCGCGACGCTGCGGCCTGCGCGTAACCTCACGGCTGGAGGTCGAAGACATCCACTTCTCGGATGCTGCAGCGACGGCGATTTTCCGGATGGTTCAAGAGGCGCTTAACAACGTCGCCCGGCATGCGCAGGCTACCGCAGTCGATATCGAGATGGTGTGCACACACGACACCTGTACGGTACGCATCGAGGACAATGGAAAAGGCGTCGACCCAGACGCGCCGCGCAAGAAACAGTCTTTTGGTCTGCTAGGCATGCGTGAGCGGGTACGTCTGCTCGAGGGTAGCGTTTCAATCGATAGCGCACCAGGGCAAGGATTCCACGTCGTCATTTCGCTGCCGCGAAGCAACGTCACCGCCGACGGCTGATCAACGCTGCTTACGTATTCGCTGCGGCTGTTTTCTCCTCATCAGCCACTCACGGGGGCGGCGTTCTCAACCGGTGGCGGCACGTTTTCGGCGTATGTCCGCAATGATCTCCAGCGCTTGCGTGAATTCGCGAGTCTTGTCGAAAACATACCCCGCACCTGCACGCAAGCACGCTTGCCGGATGCCTGACGTTGCGTGATTCGACAGCACGATGATGGTGGCTGGATGCTGGTGCAGAGACAGTCCGGTTACTACTTCCATTCCGGTGCCTTGGGCCAGGTGCAGATCCAGCAAGACAATGTCGGGCTGACTGAGCATGATCTGCCTGACGGCCGTTTGGGCATCTTCGGCCTCGCCGACGATTTGCACCCCTTGAATTGTCTCGACGAGTTGCATCAGTCGCCGCCTGATTAGCGGAGAGTCTTCGACAATAAAGACTTTTACCGGAAGTCCTGAGGATGGCATCGATTGCATGCCTTGAAGTATTGAGGACAAGTCCCAAAAACAAAATCAGTGGCGTATGAACTTCAAGTCAGGTAGTACGAAGCCTTGTAGGGCGTTTCCTACTCTGGTGCGGGGCAACCTTGTAAGCACTCCATCCACAGATCCGACATTTCTGCGACGACTGCGTTTCAAGCATATGGCTGAAACGCCGTAATGCCTGCCCTCGAAGGATCCGCACATGGCGACCGACCCGTCGAGCGTGCATGCGTTACCACTCGAGGCGTACCCATGACCCACCTGAGAGGAGCCCAATAGGCCGGTCGAGAGCCCAATTTTTCTGCTTTACCTACGGCAACTTCGGCCATGCCTCATTTCCGTCCCAATATGTGCGACCGATACTGATCACATGGCAGCCAATTTTGGGACAAGCATTCGGGCCTCAAGTCAGCGCCACTATCGGTGATTTCGACGAAGTCGACGGTGCGGCCGAAGCACCTTGATTGCGCTGGCGATCGGCGCGCCGGCCGCCTCGGAACCACCGTCTGAGTTTTTCGTTCAAGTATTGGAGAGCCCCATGAGCCATTCCGCGGAACATCTGATCGAGCTGATGCGCCTCGCCCGAGGTGGCGGGGGCGCTTTAACGCAACACCTGTTGCGGGAAGTAGCGATGAGTATTTTGTCGCCGGGTCCCGATGGGGAAGGCGGCCACGGGGCAAACGCGACGGGAGCGTTAGTGTTTCATTGAAAAGTAAAGATCGGCTCAAACGCCAGTTCAGGTCATCGAGGTCATCCTCTCGGGGGCAAAAACCATGATTGGTCAGGAAACACTCGAGTCCATACGTGAGATCAACCTATCGTACTTCATGCTGGCGCAGCAAATGCTGCGTGATGATCGCGCCGTTGGCATGTTCCGGCTTGGATTGTCGGCACAGATCGCGCACATTCTCTCCGAATTAACTCTGGCCCAGATTGTCAGGCTTGCCAGCACAGATCAGCTCCTGTGCGCCTTCCGGCTCAGCAATTACGACATGCTGGCCGCGTTGACGGCGCCCGCCATGCGAGCCGGTGCGGGCTCGAAGCACGCGGCGATCCTGCTTGCCTGTCATCCCGCCGACACGCCCCAGTAAAGGATGGCGTATGTCGAAACGGAATATGACCAAGGGATACCGTCTGTACCGCGAACACTGTGCCGACTCGCAGGGCGAGGTGGTACTCGACTTGACGCGCGCGTGGACACTGGTGCGCTTTTTCAATGGCGGCCTATTAGAACTGGCTCGGTGCTGCCGCTGCCGCGGCAAGTTCGTCGCCCACAAACATGATCTGCATGAAAACAGGATCTGTGCGCTTTGCCGGCCGCCCTCGGGCGCGGGCAAGCGCACGTCTTCGCGATCAACTTGCGAGGCGAATACCCCGACTTAGGGGGTGATGCAGGCTTGAGGATTGCATATCGTGAACGCTCTATGCATCAAAATTTGATGAAAATCAAAAGACATGGAGGTGCAGCCTGCAAGACGGCTTCAGCAACCTCAGACCTTGCCGTTACGCCTATAGAAGTCAGCGAAGTGTTTCGGGGAGCACCAGAAAATTTCGGAAAATTCACCTGTCAATCGCCGCGAGCCTACAGCGCGATGGCGCCGGCTATCCTCTGTCTGACCGCTGGTAAGAAGCTGAACGTCTTGCGACACTGGAGTCGCTGCAGATTCTTCATGCCTTGCCCGAAGATGCGTGTGACCGAGCATGCGAGTCCGGCAAACCGGGTGATTCGAAGACCTTTTAAATACGGCGCGAAAGCAGAGGGAACATTACAGTGAAAGTGCGCGAATTGATGACCACCCGCCTCGTGACCATAGGGTTCGACGGAACTCTACTGACACTACGCGGAATTTTCGAGCATGCCGGCATGCACCATGTACTAGTCGTGGAAGACATGTGGCTATATGGGATTGTTTCCGACCGCGATCTTTTACGGGCTATCAGTCCGTTCATAGAAAGTATCGTGGAAACCCCAAGGGATGTGGCTACGCTCAACAAATGTACACATCAGATCGTTTCGCGACAGCCGATCACGATATCGCCAGACTCGGATGTGGCGGAGGCCATCCAGTTGCTTGTCAGGCACTCAATATCGTGCATCCCAGTGGTTGACGTGGATTGCCGTCCGTTGGGTATCCTTGGTTGGCGCGACATCTTGCTTACGGACTCAAGAGCGTGCGAGATGGACCGTGACTGTCGCTCGCCAATGTGACGACTTCTGCAGATCACATTCGAACAACCTGTCGTTTGCTCGGATAACGAGCGGCATCTGTCCTGAACCGCCCCGCGGCGGTTCAATGAGTGGTCGCACCGATCAGTTGACCGTGACCAATAGCGCAAGCCCGATTCTGCGTTATGACCGGTCGGTTGCGAGATTGAGCCAATGCTCTATCGCTGTGGGCTCGAACGGCTTTTCCAGAAGAGCTAGCACGCGCTTCGCCACTGCTTTCGCGCGAAGCTCATCGGTCGGGAATGCGGTAGTAAAAATGGTGGGCGGCGCGTCACCAATTTCCTGGAGGCGATCGTGCATTTCGAACCCCGACATTCCCGGCATTCGTATGTCCGAAATCAGGCATAACGTTTCGCCAATGTACTCGGACTCCAGAAATTCCGCAGCCGACGCAAAGGTGCGCGTCCGCCAGCCCAGAGAACGTACCAGGCTCGCGGTCCCCAAGCGAACACTCTCGTCATCGTCGACGATGGAAACAATCCTGCCACCGGACAACTCCGTCACGCTGCTCGCACCATCAATTTTGGTCACACTGTCCTCACCTTGCGGGGATGCCGCGATTTTTGATCAGCACCTTGTTACAAGCTGGGGCGCACAACTGAAGGGATAGATTGTTTATCCGCTCCAACGAATGCTGGCCGTAAGTCGTAATGGATTTCGACTGGAAAGCGCGCGCCCGGATGGCGGTACGATCAGCTTTGTCAGCAGGGGTATCGCCTTGCGCATTGCGATTGGTCCATGGATGGTCCGCTACTTCTGGACAGGGTACTCAATTCGCGCACCGGTTCTTTGATCCAAGTCAAACTTGACGGGGTAGCACGCACGTGCCCGCTTGTTGAGGGAAAGGTCGCAATAAAGAGCTGCGTCGCTCGTGCTGCCGATCGAAGACTCGTCAGATTCAGGGTGACTGTGCCGATTGCACGAAACGGCGACCGCGCCACAACCAGCCCTCATGCGATATGGGAAATGCAGTGCGCTCCGCATGTCGGGTGTACACAAAGACATGTCTAATACTGAAATGCAGATGTGGGCTGTTAGCGGGTTATAGCTGCATAGATTTTATGCGCGGATTAGACAGAAAAATCGCAGAGCGCACATCTTCGCGCTTCTCGGACGAGCGACATCCCGCATGGGGTGCAGGTGGTCGGAGGTTCAAATCCTCTCGCCCCGACCAAAGAAATCAAGGCCTTATGAATGCATATCCATAAGGCCTTTTCTTTTTCGGCTCTCGTTCTCGAGCGATGCGCAAGAAGACGGAGACTAGGGAGTGCATATAATGTCGTCGCCTGCCGCAAGTCTCCGCGCTCTATAACCTCAATCAGAGCAATCAAAATGAAGAGGAGTACGGAATAGGGAAGCTCCTACGATAAAGCATGCCCCACGTGCCACTGCCACTGGCACTGGCACTGGCACTGGCACTGGCACTGGCACTGGCAATGGCAATGGCAATGGCAATGGCAATGGCAATGACTCGCGTGCCCGAGAACGCGAGTCATGTGAAATGCTCAAATGTTCCCTGCGCCCGACCCTTGCGCCGCGAGTTTCTGCCGCAATGCTCGAGCCGCCAGCACCATGTTGGTCAATGCGGCTTCCGTCTCCGGCCAGCCGCGCGTCTTTAGGCCGCAGTCGGGGTTGACCCACAGGCGCTCGGCAGGAATGACTTCGCACGCGCGTTCGAGCAGCCGCTGCATCGCTTCGACGCCAGGCACGCGCGACGAATGGGTGTCATAGACGCCGGGTCCGATTCCATTCGGATAGGCGAACTCGCCGAAACCGTCGAGTAGTTCCATCGAAGAGCGCGACGTCTCAATCGTAATCACGTCCGCATCCAGCGCCGCGATCGCGGGCAGAATGTCGTTGAACTCCGAGTAGCACATATGCGTGTGAATCTGCGTTGCATCGGAGACGCCGCCCGCTGAAATCCTGAATGCCCGGGTCGCCCAATCGAGGTAGGCGGACCAGTCCGCCTTACGCAGTGGCAGCCCTTCACGGAACGCAGGCTCATCGATCTGGATGATGCGGATGCCGGCCTTTTCGAGGTCCATGACTTCGTCACGAATCACAAGAGCCAGTTGCAGCGCCGTGGTCGAGCGCGGCTGGTCGTCACGAACAAACGACCACTCCAGCATGGTGACGGGTCCGGTCAGCACGCCTTTCACCAGCCGGTCCGTGAAGGATTGCGCGTGACAGGCGGCGTCCACGATCATCGGCTCGGGCCGGTAGATGTCGCCGTAGAGGATCGGAGGTTTGACGCACTGCGCCCCATAATTCTGGACCCACCCGCTCTCGGTGAGCGCGTATCCCCACAGCTTGTCCGCAAAGAATTCGACCATGTCGTTGCGTTCGACTTCGCCGTGCACGAGGACGTCGAGCCCGAGTTCTTCCTGTTTGCGCACGACGGTCGCAGTTTCGGTCCGCATACGTTCGAGGTATTCGAGCGCGCGCATCTCGCCTCGGCGGTACGCTGCGCGGGCCTGGCGGATCGCCGGCGTCTGCGGAAATGAACCGATGGTCGTGGTGGGCAGCAAGGGCAGCTTCAATGAGTGACGCTGTACGCGGCTGCGGTCGGCGAACGGGCTCTTACGGCTTGCCATTGTGTCGGTAATAGCGGCGACACGTCGGTGCACCAATACGTTCGAAACTGCGCCTGAATTGCGACGAGCGGCAAGGGCCGTGTCTGCCGCCGCGAGCGCAGGCTCGGCTGCTTGCGGCTCGCGTAGCGCGAGCGCGATCGTGCTGAGCTCATCGAGCTTTTCGGTTGCGAAGGAAAACCACGACTTAACCTCAGGATCAAGTCTCTTTTCAGAAGCAAGCGTGACCGGCACGTGAGCGAGCGAGCAGGACGGTGCGATCCAGAGACGTTCGCCGCGTTCCGCGTGAAGGCTTCCAAGCGAATCCGTGATACCGCGCAGATCGGCGCGCCAGACGTTGCGCCCATCAATGACGCCGACCGAAAGCACCCTGTCTGCCGGAAGTGCTGAACGCCATGCTTCCAGTTGTTTAGGTATCCTGATCAGATCAATGTGCACGCCATGAACCGGCAGCTTTGCAACGAGTGACGCATGATCGGCAGCGGTGTCGAAATAGGTCGCCAGCAGCACCTTGACGCCTGAGTCGCCCACCACGTTGTATACGGCGGAAAACGCTTCGAGCCAGTCCGCTTCGAGGTCGAGGCAGAGCGCGGGTTCGTCAATCTGGACCCATTCGACGCCTTGGGCTTTCAGTTTGTCGAGAATGCGCAGGTAGCGGATAACGAGCTTTGGCAGCAACGATAAGCGATCGAAGCCTGCATCGCGGCTTTTGGCGAGCCACAGATAGGTGATGGGTCCGATCAGCACGGGCTTGACCGCGAGATCGAGCGCGAGCGCCTCGTCGATTTCATCGAAGAGCCACTCGACGCCGCCGCCAAATGTGGTCTCAGGACCAAGTTCCGGCACGAGGTAGTGATAGTTGGTATCGAACCATTTGGTCATTTCCATCGCCGGCTGCGCCTTGTTGCCGTGCGCCAGCTCGTGGTACTGAGCGAGCGACAGGGTGGTCGGCTCGAATCCGAACCGCTCCGGCAGCGCTCCAAGGAGGGCGGTCAGGTTCAGCATCGGGTCGTACCAGGCGAAATCGCCGACCGCCACGAAATCCAGTTTCGCCGCACGCTGCAATTCCCAGTGACGGGCGCGCAACTCCTTGCCAACGTCACGCAGGGAGGCGTCGTCGGACTCTCCGCGCCAGAATGATTCCAGCGCAAATTTGAGTTCGCGATGCGCGCCGATGCGCGGAAAACCAGAGATGTGAGTGCGGGCCATGCGGAATCCTTGAGTGAATACCGCGTAGTGTGAGAGCCACGCCATGATTCATCAAGCGACATGTTTTCATCATCGTATGAGCCACATTCATAGGAAGGCTCTCTTTCTTGAAGCCGCCTTCGCGTTGCGTTTTCACGCAACGCAACCCGTCTCGCCCGTGTCAGCAGTTTTCCATCGCGTTTGACAGATCGGCGATCAGATCGTCGGGATGCTCCAAGCCAACAGACACCCGGATCAACCCTTCCGACACACCCGCTGCGGCGCGCAGATGAGCGGGCACCCCCGAATGCGTCGTCGAGGCTGGATGACAGATCAGCGACTCCGTGCCACCAAGACTCACAGCCGACTTGAATAGCGTCAGCGTGTTGATGAATCTGAACGCCTGCTCGCGACCACCGTCGAGGACGAAAGCGAACGTAGATCCAGGTCCACTGCATTGACGCTTATAGACAGCCTGATACGCCAGATCTTCGATCAATTCCGGATGAAGTACCTTGACGGGCTTAAAAGGATTGGTCGCAAGCCACCGCGCAACCGCGCTGCCGCTGCGCGCAGCCTGCTCCATGCGCAGCACGAGAGTCTCCATGGAGCGCGTGATCATCCATGACGAATGGGGATCCAGTTGCGAGCCAAGTGAGCTGCGGATTGCGCGTACTTTCGTGATCAGACTGCGGTTGCCGGTGACACCGCCCGCCACCAGATCGCTGTGACCGCCAATGTACTTCGTCAGCGAATACACGCTCAGATCGATGCCTTGATTCACTGGCTTCTGATACAGCGGACCTAGCAAGGTGTTGTCGCACACCGAGATGGGTCGATAGCCGTGACGCGTTTCGAACGCGTCGATCTCGTTACGCAGCCCTTCGAGATCGAACAACGCATCGGTTGGATTGGCCGGCGTCTCGATGTAGCACATCCGCACATTGCCTTTCTTCGCAGCGGCTTCCAGTGCGTCGCGGATAGACTGTACCGAGAGACCATCGTCAATCACCTGAGAGCTGATGCCCCATTCCGGCAAAAACTTCGAGATCAGCGTTTCCGTGCCGCCGTACAGCGGGACCGACTGAACCACACAGTCGCCTGGCCGCAAGAACGCCAGCAGAATCGCTGCGATAGCAGACATGCCGCTCGACGTCACAACAGCGGACTCAGAGCCGTCGAGTAGCGCGAGACGATCCTCAACGATCTCGAGATTCGGGTGATTGAAGCGGCTATAGACGAGGCCCGCACTTTCCCCTTCTGGCAGAGGCTTGCGACCCGAGACGATGTCGAAGAACTCGGCGCCGTCTTCTGCGGTGCGAAACGCAAACGTCGACGTCAGAAAAACCGGTGGCTTCACTGAACCTTCCGAGAGGAACGGATCGTAGCCATAGGACATCATTTGCGTCTCGGGATGCAGATCGCGATCCGCAATCGTGCGTTTGTGATAGTTGCGATAGGCCATGCTTTCTCCATGCCATGCGGTGGGGAAGGGTAAACGGTGGTTGCAGTCCCGGTGCGCGTCACGCCCAAAGAGGATCGCCCTTTGGGCTGACGCTTGATCATGCTACTCCATGGCGACGGTTCATCGTGAGTAGCGATTCCCCGCAGGAGGCCTTTCGCGCTTAACCGTAGACCGGAAAGCGCTTCGTCAGGGCTGCGACCTGCTCACGCACGGCAGCGATATTGGCGGCGTCTTGCGGGTTGTCCAGAACGTCCGCAACCAGCTTGGCCACGAGGCGAGCTTCCTCTTCCTTGAAGCCGCGAGTGGTCATGGCCGGCGTGCCAAGGCGAATGCCCGAGGTGACGAACGGCTTTTCCGGATCATTCGGAATGGCGTTCTTGTTGACGGTGATATGCGCCTCGCCCAGCACGCGCTCAGCTTCCTTGCCGGTAATTTTTTTCGCGCGCAGATCGACCAGCATCACGTGGCTTTCGGTGCGGCCGGAGATGATGCGCAGACCGCGCCCGATCAGGGTCTCGGCCAGCACGCGCGCATTCTTGACTACTTGCTGCTGGTAGGTCTTGAACTCGGGCGACTGGGCTTCCTGGAACGCGACGGCCTTGCCGGCGATCACATGCATCAGTGGGCCGCCCTGGATGCCGGGGAAGATCGCCGAGTTGATGGCCTTCTCATGCTCGGCCTTCATCAGGATCACGCCACCGCGGGGACCGCGCAGGCTCTTGTGCGTGGTGGTGGTGACAAAGTCTGCGTGCGGCACAGGGTTCGGATATTCACCTGCTGCGATCAGGCCAGCATAGTGAGCCATATCGACCATGAACAGCGCCCCGATGGATTTGGCAACCTTGCCGATGCGTTCGAAATCGATACGCAGCGCGAAGGCCGAGGCACCAGCGATGATCAGCTTGGGCTTCTTTTCCTGAGCGAGCTTTTCAAGTGCGTCGTAGTCGATGTCTTCGTCGGCGTTCAGCCCGTAGCTGATCACGTTGAACCACTTGCCGCTCATGTTCAGTGCCATGCCGTGAGTCAGGTGGCCGCCTTCGGCGAGGCTCATGCCCATGATCGTGTCGCCGGGTTTCAACGTAGCGAAGAACACACCCTGATTGGCTTGCGAACCGGAGTTGGGCTGCACGTTGGCGGCTTCGGCGCCGAACAGCTGCTTCACGCGATCGATGGCGAGCTGTTCAACCACGTCGACGAATTCACAGCCACCGTAGTAGCGCTTGCCCGGGTAACCTTCTGCGTACTTGTTGGTCAGCTGTGAACCTTGTGCAGCCATCACGGCTGGCGAGGTGTAGTTTTCCGAGGCGATCAGCTCGATGTGTTCTTCCTGGCGCCGGTCTTCTTTCTGGATGGCGGCGAACAGTTCGGGATCGATCTGGTCGATCGTGAAACGGCTACGTTCAAACATGGCGGGAGCTCAAAAGTAAGAAATCCCGGGGCAGGGCCCGGGATAAACAGAAGGGGGATGTACCGCGCCGGTCCGGTTTGAACCAGCGGCGCGTGTGCCTTAGACGGAGGCGCGCAGCTTCTTGGCGGCCGCGACCATGTTGGTCAGCGCGGGAATGACCTCTTCCCACTGACGCGTCTTCAGGCCGCAATCCGGATTGACCCACAGGCGCTGCGCCGGAATGCGTTCAGCAGCCTTCTTCATCAGTTGAACGATGTGATCTTCGGTCGGGATGTTCGGCGAGTGAATGTCGTACACGCCCGGGCCGATTTCGTTCGGGTAGTTGAAGTTGTCGAATGCGTCCAGCAGTTCCATATCCGACCGCGAGGTCTCGATGGTGATGACGTCAGCGTCCATATCGGCGATCGACGCAATGATGTCGTTGAACTCCGAATAGCACATATGCGTGTGGATCTGCGTTTCATCATCCACACCATTGGCGGTGATACGGAACGACGTCACCGCCCAGTCGAGGTATTCCTTCCATTGCGACTGACGTAGCGGCAGTCCTTCGCGCAATGCAGCCTCGTCGATCTGGATGACGCGCACGCCGGCCTTTTCGAGGTCCAGTACTTCTTCGCGGATCGCCAGAGCAAGCTGGTAGCACGAGACCGAGCGCGACTGGTCGTCACGCACGAAGGACCAGTTCAGAATCGTCACCGGGCCGGTCAGCATGCCCTTCATCGGCTTGCTGGTGAGCGATTGGGCATACTTGATCCATTCGACCGTCATAGCTTTCGGACGGCTGATATCGCCGAACAGGATAGGCGGCTTGACGCAACGCGAGCCATACGACTGCACCCAGCCGAACTGGCTGAACGTGTAGCCGTCGAGCTGTTCGCCGAAGTATTCGACCATGTCGTTACGCTCGGCTTCACCGTGCACCAGTACGTCCAGGCCCAGTGCTTCCTGCTCGCGCACGCTGCGTTCGATTTCGGCGCGCATCGCGGTCTTGTAACCGGCTTCGTCGAGCGCACCGCTCTTGAACTGGCTACGAGCGTGGCGGATCTCGCCGGTTTGCGGGAACGAACCAATGGTCGTGGTCGGGTAAGCCGGCAGGTTCAGCAACGCTGCCTGCTTGCTAGCGCGTGCCGGGTAGGCGTTTTTACGCTGACCCAAGGCCGGGCTGATCTTCGCGAGTGCGGCCTTGACTGCCGGGTTGTTCACACGCGGCGACGCACGGCGAGCGGCAATCGCGGCACCGTTAGCGGCCAGTTCTGCCTTGACCGCGTCGCGGCCCTGGTTTAGCGCGGTGGCCAGCACCTTCAGTTCACCCAGCTTCTGCAGGGCGAAAGCCAGCCACGAGCGGACTTCAGGATCCAGCTTCTGCTCGCTATCGAGATCCACCGGTACGTGCAGCAGCGAGCACGACGGTGCGATCCACAGGCGCTCGCCCAGTTGCTTCGCAACCGGCTCAAGCCATTCGAGCACGCTCGCCAGGTCGGTCTTCCAGATATTGCGACCGTTGATCACGCCCAGCGACAGCACGCAGTCTTGCGGGAGTTGAGCGATCACTGCGTCCACTTCAACGCGGGCATTGATCGCATCCAGATGCAGGCCGTGCACCGGCAGTTTGCAGGCGAGCGACAGGTTATCGAGCAACTGGCCGAAGTAGGTGGCCAGCAGCAGCTTGACCTTGCCCTTGGACAGCGCGTCGTAGGCGGTGGTGTAGGCTTGTTGCCATTCGGCGGACAATTCCGTGACGAGGATCGGCTCATCGATCTGGACCCATTCGACACCTTGCGCCGCCAGCGTAGCCAGCAGTTCAGCGTAGACCGGCAGCAGACGCGGCAGCAGGGCCAGCTTGTCGGAGTCGTCCTTCGCTTTGCCGATTGCCAGGTAAGTCACCGGGCCGACGATCACCGGCTTGGCCTTGACGCCTTGTGCGCGGGCTTCAGCCAGTTGTTCCAGCAGACGCGACGAATCCAGTTTGAATTCCGTGCTCGCGCTGAATTCGGGGACGATGTAGTGATAGTTGGTATCGAACCACTTGGTCATCTCACCGGCCGCGACGCCGCCGCAGCATGCGCTGTGGTCTTCTGCACCCTTGGCCGAGCGGCCGCGGGCCACGCGGAAGTAGTTGTCGAGCGCATCGCCGTGGAAACCGTGCACGCGTTCCGGCAGGTTGCCCAGCGTGAAGCTCATGTCCAGCACCTGATCGTAGAAGGCGAAATCGCCCACGGCGGCCAGACCCAGGTCAGCCTGGTGCGCCCAGTGACGCTGGCGGAGTTGCGTGCCCAGCGCTTTTAGTTCGCCGAGCGAGGACTCGCCTTTCCAGTAAGACTCGAGGGCGAATTTCAGTTCGCGCTTTGCGCCAATACGGGGAAAGCCCAGATTATGTGTCGTTGCCATCGTGTCGCCTTGATTGAGACAGGTTGCGGATCGGTGCATCCTATCGAAGGCGGTTTATGAAGTAAAATGGTGTTAATTCAACAAACTATTAGTTTTGCTCATGTGCAATCATGCTTGAGAGAATTCATCTTGCTATCGTCCAGGCTGTAGACAAGCACGGCTCGTTGACCGCCGCGGCGGAAATCCTGTGCGTGACGCAGTCCGCGCTTAGCCACTCCATGAAAAAGCTGGAGCAGCAACTAGGTACCGATATCTGGTTGCGCGAGGGGCGCAGCCTCCGCCTGACCCAACCGGGTCAGTACCTGCTTGCCGTGGCCAACCGCGTGCTGCCGCAGCTGGCGCTCGCCGAGGAACGCCTTGGCCAGTATGCGCAGGGCGAACGGGGCGCATTGCGTATCGGCATGGAATGCCATCCGTGTTACCAGTGGCTGCTCAAGGTCGTGGCCCCGTATCTCGCGCGCTGGCCGGATGTGGATGTCGACGTCAAACAGAAGTTCCAGTTTGGCGGAATCGGCGCGTTGTTTGGCTACGAGATCGATCTGCTTGTGACGCCGGACCCGCTTTACAAACCGGGCTTGCGCTTCGAACCGGTGTTCGATTACGAGCAGGTCCTGGTGGTGAACCGCGAGCATCCGCTGGCCGGCGTCAAATACGTGAAACCCGAGCAACTGACGCGGGAAGTGTTGATCACGTATCCGGTAGAGACCGACAGGCTCGATATCTACAATCAGTTTTTGATGCCGGCAGGTGTGACGCCCCGGCGCCACAAGGCGATCGAAACCACCGATATCATGTTGCAGATGGTGGCGAGCGGCAGGGGCGTTGCGGCGCTCCCTCGCTGGCTGGTGGAGGAATACGCCGACACGATGAATGTGGTCCCGGTGCGACTGGGCCGAGAGGGCATCGCCAAGCAGATTTTCCTGGGCGCGCGCGAGAGTGACAGTGAAATTGATTACCTCAAGGCCTTTATCGACCTGGCGCGCAAGCCGGCATTGGACTTGATTGAACAACAGGAAACACCATGATGCCGGATCTGGATCGCAAACCGCTCGCCTTGCCTAACGGGCATAGCAAGGTTCTGCTGCACTCCTGCTGCGCACCGTGTTCCGGTGAAGTGATGGAAGCCATGCAGGCCTCGGGGATCGACTTCACGATCTTCTTCTACAACCCGAATATCCATCCCCTCAAGGAATACGAGCTGCGCAAGAACGAGAACATTCGCTTTGCCGAGAAGAATAGTCCCACCGTCCATGCTGCTACGCGATCCCATCCACGGTGATATCGAGCTGACGAGGCTCGAGACAGCGGTCCTCGATCTGCCCATGATGCAGCGGCTGCGCGGCATCAAGCAGCTTGGCACGGCGCACCTCGTCTACCCTGGCGCCCTGCATACGCGCTTCGATCATTCGGTTGGCGTTTGCGCGGTAGCGCACCGGATCGTGGCGAGCCTGCGTCGCTCGGGCCTGCAGGTTCCCGCAGAGCTGGAAGATGCAATTGGTGTGGCGGCGTTGCTTCACGATGTCACGCACGTACCGTTCGGCCACACGTTAGAAGACGAGCGCCGCTTGTTTGCACGGCACGACAAAGGCTCGCGCCTTGCGGATATGTTCGGGGGTGAACTGGGCAATGCGCTGGCCCGTCTGGGCATTCGGGAAGTCGTGGGTGGCCTGCTCGGTCTGCCCTTTCCTGAAAGCGTGCCGCGTTGGGCACAGGACATCGTGTCGGGCAGCATCGACGCCGATCTGCTCGACTATCTACGTCGCGACAGCTTCTTTGCCGGTCTCTCCCACGACTACGACGACCGGATATTCCGCTGCTTTGCCGAACACGATAATCGCCTCGTCATCAAACTGGCCAAGCACGGCATGGACCGGTCTGACGCGCGCTCGGAAATCATCGGCGTATTGCGGCTGCGCTATTTCCTCACCGAGCGCGTCTACTACCACCATACCAAGGTCGTAGCGGGCGCGATGATTTCCAAAGCGGTGGAGATCGCGCTTGATCATGGTGTACTCGCCGAGAGCGACCTGCTTGAACTGAACGACTGGACGCTGCTGGACCGCCTTGCGCGTTGCGGCGTAGCGGACGCTGAATCGCTCGCACGCCGCACGCTGAACCGCGACCTGCTCAAACGCGGCTACGTGGTCTCCGGCCGCAGCGTGCCACCCGCTTTGCGAACGACATGGGTAAGCCGCTATCACGCGTCGCGAGAACACCGCGCGCAAGCCGAGGCTGAATTCGCGGAAAAGCTTGGCGTGCCTTTCGCGGACGTAGTGTTGTATTGCCCTGCGCTTACCGCAATGAAGGAAGCTGCTGTTCCAGTTGAAACCAGCCGGGGTCTCGAGTATCTGAACGATGCCGCCAGCGAGACCTTCGCGGAGATCGGTGCGCTGCAGGATCGCTACGCGGATCTCTGGCGCTTCTACGTATTCGTGCCGGCCAGTGCGGTCGGGCGTGCCGCGTCGATTGCAGGCGACATGTTCCAGACGCCGTGTGAGCTTACGGCTTCGCGATTACATCCCATGTAATTGGCGTACCTCACGACGGCCTCTACTCTTTGTCTGTCGCACCATCAATCGGATGGCGCGCACCGTCAAGGAGATACCATGTCTAGCTATACCGTTCACACCATCGAATCCGCTCCCGTGCAATCCAGGCCTGTGCTCGAGCAACTGCAACAGTCGTTCGGTCTGGTCCCGAACATCGCGGGCACGATGGCCGCTTCACCTGTTCTGATCAATGGATTCATCGGCCTGTTCCAGCGTGTGCATACGAGCAGTCTGACGGAGCCGCAGATCCAGACAGTGCTGCTGACCGATGCGGTCACGAATGCCAGCGAGTGGCCGGTCGCGTTTCACACCGCGCTCGCGTTGAAGGAGGGCGTACACCCTGCGGATGTCGACGCAATGCGGCACGGCGACCTGCCTAAGGACGCCGGACTGGCCGCACTGTCGACGCTGGCGCGTACACTGATCGAGAAGCGCGGTCGCCTCGCTGACTCGGACCACCGAAGCTTCATCGACGCGGGGTTCAGCGCGGAGCAAGTACTTGAGGTCATCGCGGTGGTTGCCGCATCGACCATCACGAACTACACCAGCAGCGTGACCCGGCCGCCGCTCGAAGCAATGTTCGAGGAGTTCGTCTGGCATGCGCCTGCACGCTGAGTCGGTTATTTCGTCCACCTTGATCAGGAAAAACGATGAACGTCACCCCTCCCGATCCGAAAGTGCCGCCGGGCGACCTTGGCGAGTTGTTGCGCTATTGGCGAGATGTGCGTGGCGTGAGTCAGCTCGATCTGTCGCTCGAGGCGGGTGTCTCGCAGCGCCAGATCAGCTTCATTGAAAGCGGACGCAGCGTGCCAGGCCGTCAAACGCTGCTGACTCTCGCGCAGACGCTCGACGTGCCACTGCGCGAGCGCAACGCGCTGCTGCTCGCCGCTGGCTACGCGCCGGTGTATTCGGAAGCGCCGTGGAACGCACAGGAGATGCACGGCGTCATTCGCGCGCTGGAACGAGTCGTGCGCCAGCACGAACCGTTTCCGGCAATCGTCATGGACCGTCACTGGAACGTGCTAATGACCAACGATGCGGCGCCGCGCTTTTTCAACCACTTCATCGACATGGCGTCGCGCGAAGGACCGCGCAACATGCTGCATCTGATCTTCGATCCACAAGGAATGCGGCCTTTCATGGCCGATTGGGAGACCGTCTCGCGCAGCTTGCTGCAACGGGTGTATCGCGAATCGGTCGGTCACGTGATCGACGAGAACACAAGTCGGCTGCTCGACGAACTGCTTGCGTATCCCGATGTGCCGCGCGACTGGAAGGCGCATCACGCGCCGTCCACCACACCGACGATGCCGGTCATACCGCTCGGCTTTGTTAGCGAAGGCGTTGTTCTTCGTTACTTCTCAATGGTGACGAGTGTTGGAACACCGCAAACGGTCGCCGCACAGGAGTTGCGCCTGGAGTGCATGTTCCCCGCCGATGATGAAACCGAAGCACGCCACCGGCAGTTGCTCGCAGCGGATCGGGCGCATCCCTGATCTGCGGATTCATTGAAGCGCTGTTCCAGTCACGGCGCAGTTCAAACGTTTCCTCTGAATTCTTCAGCCGCGCGTCTGCATACAAGCCAACAATTCTTTAACTCTGGGTGATCACCCCAGACCAGCCGGGCAAATAGCGCGCGTCGGACGTATGCGAGAGGGCTTTAGCCTGATCCAGTGCTTTGGCAAAGTTCTTTGCGATCTTGTTCTGCGGGATCCGCGGGCGCAGGAAATCGGCCCAAAGAAACTCACTGAAAGGTGTTGCATCCTTCGCGTAGCCGCCGACTCGCCGCAGCTCGCCCGCAAGGCTGCGATACGGGTCGTCTGTCATTTCGGTGACGCTTTTTGGCAGATGTTTGTACTCGTATCGCGAGCCGTCCGCGCCGAATGGATGAACCCACTGGTTGTGCTCCATCATGCGCCAGAAGATGAGGTTATCGAGCCACGAAAGATCCTTCAGCACCATGACCTGCACTTCCTTGACGCCCTCTTCAAGTAGCGCAAGTCCGAGATGATGATGGTCGACGATGTAGTGGCAGTCTTCTGGTCCGAGCACGGCGGGAAACCAGTGCGAGGCAATCGCTTCACGACGCGCCTTCGCGCCAAGCGTCTTCCAGTGGTCGCGCTTTGCCGTGACCTCACGATAGCCCACCGTCATCTGCGTGGGGCGTAGCGCGCTGAGTTTTGCTGGAATCAAATGAATATCGGGGTTCGGGACCATGGCCGGCCTCATAAGAACAAGGTGAAAAACGATAACGCAGATCGTGCGCGTCGGCATCAGAAATATGCTGTGAGTGCGGGCGGAGAAGCGCGCCATATAGCCGCATTTGCGCATGCTTGCCCCAGGCTTTTGCTCGCTGTGCATCGAAGCCGTGCCGTTACCACCTTGCCTGACGTGCACGAGATCTCGCTTGCACAATGATTGCATGTCCTTACAAATCGGTGTGTGCTTCGTTATGGTTTTGCAGGAATAGATTGATAGATTATGGCCCGCGCGAAGCCGCGCTTACGTCTTGCTGTCGGTTTCTACTCCGCGCTCACAATTCGTTGCATATTCGCGTCCCGGTTACAACGCGAATGTCATCCGCTGCCACGTTCGTTGATCTTGCCATTGGCGGTGCGGTCGGAGCGGGTGTTGCATGGTTCGCGTTCGGACCGCGCCAGCACCGATCTGCGCATGAGCGAGCGCCTGACGGTCAGCCTGAAGAGCAGCATCTTGCCCAAGCCCCGGGCGGCGAACCGCAGCGTGGTGAAGACGTTGCGCCGAAGCAGCACGAAGAGCAGCCGGCGCCGCACGCGGACCCGCATCCCGCGCAGCAGCATGCCAATCCGCATCCGGCGCAGCCTCATCCGCAGCAGCATCCGGCGCCGCAGCACAAGCCGGAAGGGGAGCATAAGGACGAGCATTCGCGTTAAGCTCGTTACGGCTGCCCGCCATGCGGCGGGCAGCCGTCCGAATCAGCTTCGGTGCGGCCATCGCGCCGTGCGGATCTAACCGTCATTGCCAACGAACCACCGATAATACGGGTTCTCGCCATCGTCGTGCATCACGCTGCGAATATCGTCTGCCCAGGCGTCGCGGTCACCGCGGTATGCATCGAGCGCTGCGCCATAGAACGTCTGCAGCGTGTTGTGCTGAGCTTGCACAGCGGCGCGGAAACTGTCGTCCGCGCCCATGAGCGGCGGTGGACCGCTTAGCGCCATCATCCGCGCCAGCACCTTCGGCAACTCGTCCCCTCACAGCCACGGCGCATATTCGATGCGTGGCCGGTCATCCGTGACCGGTTGCGCGTCGGCCGCATAGTATTGCAGTCCTGCGCGGTCGGTCACCCACGTCGCCAGCAGCGCGGCGGGAGACGCAATACCCACTTCACGCAGGGCCGTGGCGACGGCGGGTTGTGCGAAACGGGCACGAATGCGCGGCACGTCCAGCTCGATCGGCTGCATCGAACGCACCAGCATCATTTCATGCAACTCGGTGGTCCACAGCGCCGCATAGGGAAACACCTGCACGAAGCTTTGAATCAGCGCACGGGTGTCTTCTTCGTTCTGAGTCGCGATGGGCAACCACTGCGCGATAATTCCACGCGGTTCCAGGCGTGAGGCTGCGAGTCGATAGAAGTCCGAAGAATACAGATTGACGACGCCAGCCGCTGATGGAGGCGGCGGTTCCAGCGTGATCAGGTCGTAACGTTGCGCGCTGCCGAGCAGCGCGCGCCGTCCATCGCGCAAGCGAATCTGCATGCGGGGATCGGCGCCGACGCGATAGTTACTGCCGCTGAACTGCGGCAAGGCGCGGACCACTGCGGGCAGCAGTTCGGCGGCGACACGCTGCTCGAGGCCGGGATAGGTCAGCAGTGCGCCCGCCGTGATGCCGGTGCCCATGCCGATCACCAGTGCCGAGCGCGGCGTATCGCGCTGGATCAGCAGCGGCAGCAGCGCCTGCAGACGCATATAACGCAGCGACGTCATTGCATCGCCGGAGTTCGAAACGCCCTGAATATAAAGCCGCTTGAACGAATGTTCGCCGGAATTCTGCGCCACAACGGCGACGGTGCCTCCGGCGCTTTCTTCGTAGAAGCGCAGTGTCCCGCCATGGGCGTCCGCTAGCAAAGCGGCGAGTCGATCCACGGGCGTGAGTGCGGCGGTAGCTACAGTGATCAAGCCAAGCAAGAGCACGCTCGAGCGCGCGAAGGTCCGTACGCCCGTGCCGCGCAGCACCGCGATCAGTCCCACGATGCATGCCATGACGGCCAGTACGCCCAGGCTACGAATCAAGCCGAATGCGGGCACCAGCACGAAGCCGGTAAGCAGGGTGCCTACGATGCCGCCAGCCGTGTTGAGTGCGACCACGGCGCCGACGTCGCGGCCTACGTGGCCTTTGTCCACTCCGAGACGCAGCACAAAGGGGAACGCTGCGCCGAGCAGCAGGGTTGGTACAAAAACGACGCACAGCGCAGCCACCGCGAAACGCGCACACATGGCGGCGAGCAGATCGCCACTCGCGTGCAGGGCGGCATCGGCGGCACGATCTTGCCACTGCGACAGGCCATGGCCGAGCCAGGCGAATTCAAGCAGTGCCACGAGCCCCGCCGCCGCGATTAGCAGCGCGAACGTGCCCCACGGGTCACGCGCGCGGTCGGCGCGGCGCGACACAAGTGCGCTGCCGAGTGCAACGCCGGCCAGATAGGTGGCCAGCACTACGGCGAAGGCAAAGGCGCGAGTACTGATGAATTGCACGATGGCCTGCGACCAGACAACCTCGTAGCCCAACGCGATCCCACCCGCGACTGCATACAGCCCGAGCGCCAGGATAGCGGCGTCGCCTGGCTGCGTGCTTGAGGTTGCCTCTGAAGCGGTGCGTGCAGCGTCAGCCTCGGAATCGATTCGCAACGGGGCGGCGCCACGCACGACCGCCTCCCCGATGTCACGCGAGGGAGCGCTAGCCCCTGCGCCTTTGCGCCACGCAAGCAGCACGGCCAGCAACCCAGCGGCAGCGTTAAGCACGGCAGCGGCGCAAGCACTGCCAAGTACCCCAAAGGATGGAATGAGCAGAAACGGTGCAGCCAGCGTGCCGGCGATGGCGCCCGCCGTATTTGCGGCATACAGCCTCCCACCGTCTCTGCCAGGCTATGGCGCCGACCCGATCCTGCAGGTAGGCGAACGGCGCCGCCGCATGGGCCAGGCCGAGCGTGCAAGCTAGAGCCAGCACCACAGCCGCACCCTCCAGCGCGGCATAAACAACTAGCGGTCGCGTACTGCGGTCAGCAATCCTGCCGAACACTGAACCACCCAACGCGAGAAGCTTGCGTAGCGCGACGGCGCAAGGCTCGTTACAGCGTATCGTGCCCGCGCTTTATCGTTGGATGGATCGCAGTCCGGAATTTACGCACCCGGCGCGTGTGGAGGCTCTGAACGAGCAGACGCGGGCGGGGGATTCGGCGCTTGACGCGCTCAAGGGTGCCGTCGAGCGGCACTACGCAGACATGCAAGAACCTGGCGTCGCTCCGGATAGGAGTAACACGCTGCGCGCCTTGAGGCGAATCGCGCGACGTGCCCGCAACGATCGCAAGACGCAATCCCCATTGCCGCCGCTCAACCGCTTTTAGGTTCGGCTAGACGCGGGCACAGGTCCGGCGCGATCTGGCCTTTTGCGACTGCCCACTGCGATCTCGCGTCGCGTTGCACGCAGGGCTAACCTGGCCCGCTGACGGTCGTATCACTCGTAACCGGCGCGTTGCCAGGCGGCACTGGCCGCTCGTTGATCCAGGCGTTCAGCAAGGTGCTGGTGACCGCCAGAATCACCGGACCCATAAACAGGCCGACAATCCCGAACGCGAACATGCCACCCAATACCCCGGCCAGGATGAGCAGCATCGACAGGTTGACGCCGCGCTTGATCAGCATCGGCCGCATGAAATTGTCGAGCATGCCGATCATCACGGACCAGATGAACAGCAGGACCGCGGCCACATGCGCGTCGTGAAAGAAGAGCCATGCGACGCCGCCGAGCAAGGGCAGCATCGGCCCGATCTGGGCAAGGCACAGCATCAGCATGAGCGCAGTGAGGATCCCCGCGCCCGGCACGCCGGCGATCCACAGACCGATCCCGCCGAGAGCAGACTGCGTGACCGCTGTAACGACGATGCCGAGTGCCACGGCACGAATCGCCGCGCCAGCCAGTACCGCAGCTTCGGCGCCGCGCTGGCCCGCAATGCGCGTTGCGAGACGCAGCATGAATGCGCCCGCCGCTTCGCCCTGGCTGTACAGAATGCCCGTGATGATGATCGTCACGAACATATGAATCACGAATACGCCAACCAGCGCCGCATGGCCGAACATCCAGCGCGCGGCGATGGTGGCGTAGGGTTCCACTTTGGCGAGGATGCCCCCGGGGCCGGCATCGGACAGCATTTGCCACTCGGTCGAGACGCGGTGTCCGACCACCGGCACGTCGCCCACCCAATCTGGGGGCGGCGGCAGTGCGTAGTCCGGCAGATGTTTGATCATGCCCATGACTTCGCCCGAGTGTTCGGCGAGCGTCGAGATGGCGGCATACAGCGGCAGGACGATGACAACCAGCAGGATCAGCAACATTATGGTCGTCGCAATCCAGCGTCTGTTGCCGCAGCGGCGCTGCACGGCGAGCATGGCGGGCCACGTGGCCACCGCAATCGTGGTGGCCCAGATCAGTCCTGGAATGAACGGACGCACGACGTAAAGGCTGCCCACCGTCAACGCGCACAAGATGACGACGATAAGCATGATGCGCGCTATGTCGACAGGATCACGCTGGTTCATCTTGTTCTCCACTCTGTTCTGTATTGCACGACCCGCATGTCGGGACGACTGTATAACATCATACTAATGCATGTGTCGATCAACGCCCAGGTATTCGGCAGCGCCGCTGTCTGCCGCGCTATTTGGGTATCGACTGCGCCGTGCTGATCAGATTCTGCGGCACGACCCGAATAATGCCGTTACGCGGGCTATCGATATCAGCAATGAGCATGACCGACAGCGAGACCACCAGCGGCATGATCAGCAGAAAGCGCTTACGCGGCGCCGGACTGCGCGCGCCGTATCCGACCAGCACATTGCACAGCATGCCGATCAGGATCATCAGCGTCCACGCCGAGAGGGGGATGCGATTCCACCAGGCCGCCTGCGTATACCCCTGCGTATTGATGACATCGTTCATGCCGGCCACGGCCAGCGCGGTCACTGGGTTCGGCTGCGCTGCCGCTGTATTGCTGAGTTCCATCCACATCTGGTTTTGCAGTTCAGAAGTCGTGGAATTGATTTCGGCCAGTTGCTGCGAGTCGGTAACCTGATAAAACCGAATGCGTTGCTCCAGGTACTTTACAAGCAGCGAGCGCACGGTTGCCGCACCGGAATCAGGCAGCAGGCTTGCGCGCAGATATTCCGTACCGATCGCATTGGCTTCTTCTTCCTCGTAATTCTTGCGCTGATCGTAGCGGCCCACCGCCATCGAGAGGCTAAAGCCGATCACCAGCGCCAGCAGCGTCAGCGTAGCGGACTGGACCACACCGAAATCTTCTCGTGCATCATCATCAAGCGGTTTGTTGCGCCGTAGCCGTGCTACACCGAACCACGCTGAGAGCGACATGAGCACCATTGAAACGACGAAGAAGAACAACGGGTGATTGGTCAGTTCGGTCATGCCTGGCTCCTGCAGGATTTATTGTGCGAATGCTGATTGCTTGTACAACGTGTTGTACTGCGTGTAGAGCCACCGACTCAGAGTTGCGATTCGATCGGCAGGAGTCCGAGAAACCAGATCCCGACGCGCTGCATGGTGGAGACACCGGGTTCGTCACTCTCGGTCGTGGTGCCATCAGGTTTGGTATCGATCCAGACAACCTGGTTTTTCCCATTCGCGTCAGGGTGTTCTTCGACCCGCCAGGCGATCTGATCGAGTTTCGGTTCGAGCCCGTCGACGACCTGTTCGGCCGCCCCGGCGCTCTCGCAGTAGACGCCCACCTCGGTATTGAGCGTGATCGAGCGCGGGTCGAAATTCATCGAACCGATGAAGATGCTGCTTCGATCGAACACGTAGGTCTTCGCATGCAACGACGCTTTCGACGAGCCGAGGATCGATTTCTTCGTGTGCCTATCTTCGTCGACGGCGGGTTTCAACTCGTAGAGATGCACGCCGGCATCCAGCAGATCCTTGCGGTAGCGTTGATAACCCGCGTGTACAGCGGCTACGTCAGTGGCCGCGAGCGAGTTCGTTAGCACCGTCACCTTCACACCGCGCTGGGTCAGCGAGCGTATCCACGCAACACCGTCCTTTCCCGGTACGAAGTAGGGCGAGACGATCAGCACTTCTTTTTCCGGCTGGATGGCCAGCGCCTTGAGCTGGGTCATCAAATGACCTTGGGCATCGTTTGGCGAACGGGTGATCTTGGCCGGATCGTCGTAGAGCAAGGTGGCTTTGCCCCACGAGAAATAGGTATCGGGTGCCTGAAGCGTCTCGTTGAGGCGCTCGCTTGCATTTGCGACGTAGGGCGTGTCTTTCTTCGAGGCAACGAATGCGGCCAGTTTCTCGCGATAGGCCGGTAACGCGTCCGGCGGCGCAGGGTGGCCGGTGAGGTTCTCGATGGGATAGGCGGCATCCGAGTTCCAGAACTCATCGAAGGCTGTTGATACACGATGGACCACGGGCCCAAACGTCAGGACATCCAGGTCGCCGAACGCGACGTCGCTTGATGCGCCGAAATATTCGTCGCCGATATTGCGGCCCCCCAGAATCGCCGCCTGGTTGTCAGCGATCAGCGCCTTGTTATGCATGCGCCGGTTTATCCGCTTGAATTCGAGCAAAGTGCCGAATTTCTTGAAGGTCCGGCTCGCGACGGGATTGAAGAGCCGTATCTGGATGTTGGGGTGCGAACTGATCGCGAGCAGTACGCGGTCGTCACCGTTGGTACCGAGGTCGTCCAGCAGCACGCGCACCCTGACGCCGCGATCGGCCGCCTTAAGCACGGCGTTAGCCAGATAACGTCCGGTCAGGTCGTCATGCCAGATGTAGTACTGCAGATCGAGTGTGCGATCCGCGGCGTCCGCCAGCACGATGCGGGCGAGCAGTGCGTCAACGCCGTCGGGCAGCAGATGAAATGCGGTCAGCCCAGGGTGTTGCTCCGCCTGCGGCGCAAAGGCTGTGCCGAGTCGCGTGCTGTCGGTATCGGTGATGGCGTGTGTTTTCGGTGCGGCCGGCTTGCGGCGGCAAGCCTACGCAGGCGGAAAGAATCAGAAGGGCGAAGGCCGCGAGCATGCCGCGAAGAGTCGTCACGTTGGCTCCTTGATCGATCTTGTGGAGAGGGCCTATGAACGCCATCGCTCCTCACGCTCGTCATGCGAAACAAAGGCAACACCCCTGGCCGAGGCAAAACGAGTATAGCGATGAAGTCGCTTTCGCTGTCAATTATGTGCGGCTGCAAGCGACGTACATGTGGATTGGGATGGCGCATCTGGGCACGGCGACACACGTGCGTCGAACCTGAAGTATCCTTTCACGCTTCAACCCTCCCGACTATCCCCACCGACCCAATGGCAGATTTTCCTTTCGACGCCGTACTCTTCGACTGTGACGGCGTGCTCGTCGACTCAGAACCCATTACTAACCGCGTGCTCGCCCAGATGCTCGGTGAACTGGGCTGGCAGATCAGCCCCGAAGAGACGCTGCGTGTGTTCGTCGGCAAGGCCGTGAAAGACGAGGCTGCACTCATCGAGGCGAATACGGGCGTGGCCATTACGCAGGCGTGGCTCGAACACTTCAGGGAGCGCCGCAATGCGGCTCTCGACCGCGAACTCGTCGCCATCGAGGGCGCGGCTTCGGCTGTGCGCTCGCTCCATGCAAAGCTCGATGGGCGCATCGCGGTGGCTTCGGGCGCAGATCGCCGCAAGGTCGAACTTCAGTTGACGAAAGCGGGCATTCTGGATTGCTTCGACGGCCGCATCTTTAGCGGACATGAAACACCGCGCAGCAAGCCTTACCCAGACGTATATCTGGCAGCGGCCGAGGCGCTTGGTGTGGACCCTGCGCGTTGCGCGATCGTGGAAGATACGGTGACGGGCGCGACAGCGGGTGTCGCAGCGGGGGCCACGGTGTTCGGTTATAGCCCCGGAGAAGTGGGCCATAGCGATCCGGATGCGTTGCGCGCAGTAGGCGTGGTCCATGTGTTCAGGAACATGGAGCACTTGCCGGCGTTGCTTTCGGAGTGGACGCACGCATAGCGTCGTCAATGGGAAAAAGGCATCCTCGCCATGCAGCGAAGTCATGTTTGTGGATAAGGGTTTACCCGTATTATTCGAATTTACGCAATGAACGCGGGGCGGCCCGCTTCTGAGCCCGCGTGTTTCGCCGGCTTCGATTAATACAGCGACTTGATTTCAAGGCCCCATGTTCGGTCATTTTCATCGCAGGGCAAGACACGCGGCCGGTCGCCGGCTGAACACGCTGCACGCGCTGGCGGATTTTCTGTCGCGCCGTCGGCCGGTCTGGATGGTGTCGTTTGCGGTGGATGAAACCAACCTGTCTGAAGGGCTGCGGGCAGCGTGTGCGTCGACCGCGATGCTGTTGCTCGGCAACCTGTTGCACAACCCGGCATTCGCGTGGGCGGCGATCGGCGCGTTCTGGACCTGTCTCGCAGATGCAGCAGGTTCGAACCGGATGCGCTTCGCCTCAATGACGGGTTTCGCGCTGTTGTCGACGGTATGCGGCGGCCTGACCGCGTTCGCTTCTGGCGCGGGGCCACTCGCCGCCGCACTGGCGATTCTGGTCTTTGCGACCGCTGGCGCGATGTGCCGCATCTGGGGCGCGGCTGCTTCACAGGTTGGCATTCTGGCAGCGACCGCGTGCGTGGTGATGGTCGACAAACCCATGCACAACTTGCGCGATGGTTTGCTGTTCCTCGCCATCTATCTGTCCGGGTGTCTCTTCGCCGTCGTACTCAGTCTCACGGTGTGGCGCATTCATCCGTTCGGCCCGAGCCGCACCGCAGTGCGTGCCGTCTATGGTCGTCTTGCGGATATCGCGCTCGACAGCGCCCGTCTCCTCAGACGCGAAGCGGCCGACTTCCGGCAGTGGGCGAGCCACGCCGCGACCTATCGCGGCCAGGCGCGCACCGCACTCGAGACTGCCCGCGAGGCGCTTGCCAAAGTCCCGAACTCGCGGGTCGACCAGCGTGCGACCTATGAAAACCTGTTGATCGCGCTGGCGGATACGGAGCGGCTTTTCGGCTATCTGATCGCCGTCACGGATGCCTGCGAGCGCGGGCATCACAGCCTGCACGAGCCGCAGCGCGCGGCGCGGTTACTGTCGGCGATGGCCGAAGTGTCGTTGCGCCTCGGCCGGGCCATTGACGATCAACCCGACGCGGCGCCGGTCGCGTTGCAGCAGCGTCTGCACAAGCTGGCGGGCCAGTTGGAGAGCGCGTTGGGCGAACCCCTGGCGCTGCGGCTGCGGTCTACTGGCACGCTGGAATTCGACCCTGCGCCGCGCCATGCGGCCAAGTGGTGGCAGGCCGCGGGGGACAGCGTCGTGCGTGCATGGCTCACCTTGAAAGCCAACGCTACGTTCGAGTCGATTGGCCTGCGGCATGCTGCGCGAGTGGGGATTGCCGTAACGGCGGGTTTCGCGATTGTCCGGGCGCTGCATATGCCATTCGGCTATTGGGCCACCATGGCGACCTTGCTGATTTTGCAGCCATCGATCGCGGGTACGTGGCCGCGCAGCATTGAGCGGGCGGCGGGCAGCATCGTAGGCGGACTGCTTGCGGCGGCAATTGGTCTCGCGGTGCATTCGCCAATCGGGATTTCGCTGATCGTGTTCCCGCTGATCTGCGCGACGATGGCGTTGCGGCCGGTGAGCTATAGCCTCTTCGTGCTCTTCCTGACACCGACCTTCGTGCTGGTGGCCGACTTCGCGACGCCGGGCGCAAGCGAACTGGTCTTTGCTTTGAACCGGCTCGGCAACAATGTCCTCGGCTGCGTGATTGCGCTGCTTGCGACGTTTGTGCTGTGGCCAAGCCGCGAGCCCATCGATTTCCGCTCGTGCCTCGCCGATGCCGTGCGGGCCAACCTGGGCTATCTCAGGAGTGTGCTTGCGCACGTCGGCGGCGAGGACATCGAGGGCGAGCGCTCAGTCGAGCTGGACCGCCGCGCAGCGGGTCTTGCGAGCAATAACGCGGAAGAGTCCTTTAACCGTCAGCGGCTGGAACGGCTCGACAGTACGATGGCCGATCGTGCCGCAATTACGGCGCTCGCGTTGTTGCGCCGCATGGCGGGCACGGCCACACGGATGCGGCTCACGGTGAACCGGGCGAAGGGGCACGGCGAACTGGCCGGATGGATCGAAACGGTGAGTGAAGAGATCGACGCGTCTCTGCACGGTGCGGCCTCAGCGCAGCCGGCCGCATCGTTCCCGCGCGAGCAGTTGTCGCTTGTGGAAGCGGACGCGGTCAATCAGGTCGCGCATCTGCGGCGTTTGCTGGTGGAAGATACAAGTTCGTTCCACCGCTAGCGCGCGTTGCCCGTCACCAACTGCAACGGCGTTTCGATGTACGGCGACAAGTCCTGCTGCCGCGTCTGCTCATTGAGCGCTTTGAGCGCCATGTCCACGCCGAACACCGCCTGGCGCGCCGGAAACTGATCGACCGTGGCGAGGATGCGCCCAGTAGCGATCAGCGGCGTGATGACGGCGTCGTTGTTGTAGCCCGTGATGTAGACGTTACCGGTGCGATGCGCGTTGCGCACTGCATCCACGGCGCCGGTGGCGATGCTGTCGTTGGCGCACAGCAGTCCCCGAAGGTGTGGGTGCTGCGCCATCATCACAGCGGCTGCTGCTTTGCCTTTGCTGTAGACCCAGTCGCCCGATGCGATGGCAGCGATTTTGATGTGCGTGGCATCCATCGCTTCCTTGAAGCCGTCGGTGCGCTGCTGCGCGTTGCGATCGGTAGCGACGCCTTCGATGATGCCGACTTCGTCGCCGGGCCTGAGTTTGGTGGCCAGATAATCCGCCACCATCTGCGCACCCTTGAGGTTGTCCGGCCCGACAAACGGCACGGTGATGCGGGCGGCCCGCGTGGCGGATTCATCGAGTGGATTGTCGATAGCGATCACGATGATGCCCGCATCGATCGCGCGCGCCACCACGGGCACCAGCGCTTTCGAATCGGTCGGCGCGAGCACGATCGCATTGATGTGCGAGGCGATCAGTTCCTCGACGATACGGATCTGACCCGCGGTGTCCGTCTGGCTTGCGGTGCTGCGCACCGTGAGGTCGAACTCCGACGCGAAATGCTTCTGATAGTTTTGCGCGCCACTCGACATGGCCATCGTGAACGGGTCGGCGAGCGACTTCAACACGAGGGCGATCGTTACCTTGCCACTCAGCATGGCATTCGCGATTTTCGAATTCATGAGACCAGCGCTTGCGAGCACGCCGGCCACCAGCACGCGTCGGCGTGTCTTCTGTACCATTGGTTTCCTTTCCTGGTGCGCGAGGCCATGCGCCGCTCGCAGGCGAGCGCCAGTGTTTCGCGCAGAGCAATGATACAGCGGGAGCATGTCAGTTCGTCACTTCAGGGCGACGAGGTTTGCTTCTATCTAACGCCCTGCAAATGGAGAGATCGTTCGACAGAGACGAACGATCATGCAACGCGTAGCGATCCCGTGGCTTTCGCGCTTTCAACTTCTTCATTCGTCGGCTAAGCTCAGTCGGGAAGCTACGCACGAGTCCGATCACGGCTTCCCATCTTTTGTCCTCAATGGTTTTCACACCACCGGCGCAGTTTTTGCAGATGCGCCGGCCATCTCGCACAGACAGGAGCGCGTTTCATGAACTACGTAACGACTCAGGACGGCGCAAAGATTTTCTACAAGGATTGGGGCACGGGCCAGCCGGTCGTGTTTTCGCATGGGTGGCCGCTGTGCGCGGACGCCTGGGATGTGCAAATGCTGTTTCTGCTGCAAAAGGGGTATCGCGTGATTGCGCATGACCGTCGCAGCCACGGGCGTTCGAGTCAGACCGGCACCGGCAATGAAATGGATACCTATGCGGACGATCTTGCCGCAGTGATCGATTCGCTCGACCTGAAGGACGCGATGCTCGTGGGCCATTCCACAGGCGGCGGGGAGATTTCCCACTATGTTGGAAGGCATGGCACGAAGCGTGTCGCGAAGATGGTCCTGATCAGCGCGGTGCCGCCGCTGATGCTAAAGACCGAGGCGAATCCGGGCGGTGTGCCGATGGAAGTGTTCGACGGCATCCGCAACAGCACAGCGAACGATCGCTCGCAATTCTTCAAGGATCTGGCGATGCCGTTCTACGGCTACAACCGTCCCAATGCGAAAGTGGAGCAGGGCGTAATCGACGAGTTCTGGCGTGAAGGGATGATGGGTTCGATCCTCGGCCTGTACGAGTGCGTCAAGCAGTTCTCGGAAGTGGATTACACGGCCGATCTGGAGAAAATCGATGTGCCGACATTGATCCTGCAAGGCGACGACGATCAGATCGTGCCGCTGGATAACTCGGGGCGCAAGTCCGTGCAGATCATCAAGGACGCCAGTCTCAAGGTGTATCCGGGTGCGTCGCACGGCATGTGTACGACCGAGTCGGCCAAGGTCTGCGCCGATCTGCTGGAGTTTCTGAAGTCGTAACGCCGCGTGCCTGGCGATAGCGGGCTTCACGGTGCATTGACCGTGAAGCCCGCTTCGTTTTACTGCAGCGTGAGTTCGCCTATAGCGCGTGCGCCGGATGAGGCGGATCGTCGAATGCCCCCCAAACCGATTGATCGAAGTTGACCATTGAGCCGGTCATCATGCCGGACTCGTCGCTGGCGAGAAAGGCGACTGCGCGCGCGGCCTCGTGCGGATCGATCAGGCGTCCGAACGGTTGTGCGGCGCCAGCCGTTGCGAGCCAGTCGTCGGCCGCGCCATGGTATTCGCGCTGAATACGATCCTCGCCATCCGAGGCCATCCAGCCCAGATTCAGGCCGTTCACCCGAATCCGGTTGCGCAATAGCGCGTAGGCGGTGTTTTGTGTAAGCGTCGCGAGCGCGCCCTTTGACGCGCAATAGGCCGCGATAAACGGTTGACCGGCCATCGCCGACATCGAGCAGACGTTGACGATCGCGCCCGGTATGCCCTCGCGTCGCATCACCGCAATGGCGTCCTGCATCAGAAAGAAGGGTGCGCGCACGTTGGTGGCGAACATGCGGTCGAAGAGCGCCGGATCCGTGTCGAGGATCGTGCCGCGATCGGTCATTGCGGCGGCGTTCACGAGCACGTCGACGCGGCCGAACCGACTGTCGGTGCAGGCGATCAGTTTGCGGCAATCATCGACGCTTTCCAGATCCGTCTGAACGAAGCGCACATCGGCGCCGCTCTTCTCACTGAGTTCGCACGCCTTCGCTTCGCCTTTCTCCCGCGAGCGTCCGCAAATCACAATACCTCGTGCACCGCGTTCGGCGAACAGTGCGGCAATTGCCGCGCCGAGTCCCTGGGAGCCGCCGGTGATAACCGCGACCTTTGATGCGAATGGTTGCATGAATGTCTCCGTGATGAGTTTTGTCACTCGACGTCGTATGTGCTTCGTTGAAACTCGCGCCTGGTCTATCTGGTTAGGATGCCGTAGAGATTAGGCGGCGCAATTGAGGATATCTTGTGAATCCGTTGCGGCAAGTGCGGTTCGCGGATCGCTCGATCTATGAACGATACGGGATAGCGTCCAGTTCTTCACCTGGAAAACTGATGGGCTTCCACCAGGGGTTGGGCGCTGGCTAAGAAAATCGGAGGTTCCTTGAATGGAAAGATTATTCCACTTTGTTGGATGATGCAATAAATATTGCAATTGCGATGACGACCCGCGCTGCGCAGGGCGGGGGCGCTTGAATTTCTTCTATCCTCAGACTCGAGATGCCGCCGCGATGGCGGCGAATGCGGCCTGGCGCGAGGGGATCATGCGTTGCGGGGCGCCATAAACGGCGCCCCGTAGCCTGAACGCTTCTTTTTGCTCTCGTTTCGCGGCTTACTTTGAAGGCGTGGATGACGTGGAAGGCATCGCGGCCGTTGCAGACGTTGCAGCCGCTGCAGGCGTTTCAACTGCCGCAGGGGTTGCCTGCGCCGCGGGCGTCGCCGCCGTTGCCGGCGCGTTGTCCGCGGTCTCCCACCCGCCACCCAGCGCGAGGAACAGATTCGCCTGATCAATCGCTACTTGACCTTCAGCGGCCGCCACTTGCGCATGAGTTGCCGTCAACGTGCGCGTGGCATCGAGGTCGTTGATAAAGGACTGGCGTCCACCCACGTACAGCCGGTGCGTTTCGCTCGCCGATTCCGTGGCCGACTTCAGCGCCGCTCGCAACGCCTCGGCGCGGGCGTAGTCCGACACATAAGTCGCGAGACTCGTCTCGGTTTCGCGCAGGGCATTCAGCACCACGCCGTCGAAGTGGGCGAGCGCCGCCGTGCTTGCATCCTGAGCCTCGCGCACACGGCCGCGTGCGCCGTTGACCGGAAAGGTCCAGTTGATCAGCGGTCCAAAACGCCAGTAGTTAGTGGGCGAGGTGCCCAGGTCTTCGACAACGCCGATAACGCCAGTCGATGCCCCGAAGCTCACAGTCGGATACAGCGCGCCGGTTGCCACGCCGATGCGCGCGGTCGAGGCCGCCAGTTGCCGCTCGGCTTCGCGTACGTCCGGACGGCGCTTGAGCAGGGCGGCGC
>NZ_JBAURZ010000246.1:0-11583 GCF_049581445.1 Paraburkholderia sp.
CGGCGCACAACTGGCCGCCCACCTGCTCGCCTTCGCGCGACGCCAACCGCTCTCGCCGGCGGTCGTCAATCCGGGCAGGCTGCTCGGCGGCATGAACGAGATGCTGCATCGCGCGCTGGGCGAGACGATCCACGTCGACACGGTACTTGGGCAAGGTCTGTGGAACGTGGTGGTCGATCGCAACCAGCTCGAAAACGCGCTGCTGAATCTGTCGATCAATGGCCGCGACGCCATGCGTGGCGAAGGCATCCTCACCGTGCGCGCCGAAAACGCGGTGGTGACCGACGCCTATGTCGATGAAACCTCCGGTCTGACAGCGGGCGAATATCTGGTTTTCTCGATCACCGATACCGGCGTCGGCATGCCGGCCGAAGTGCTGGAGCGCGCGCTGGAACCCTTCTTCACGACAAAGCCCAACGGTCACGGCACGGGCCTCGGGTTGAGCATGGTGTTCGGCTTCGTCAAGCAAAGCGGCGGCCATATGCTGATCAGCAGTGTGGTCGGCAGCGGCACAACGGTGCGGCTGTATTTTCCGCGCTGCAATGATCTCGAGACTATCGAATTAGCCAATCAACCTGCTGCTGCCATTGGCGGCAATGAGACGATCCTCGTCGTCGAAGACGATGCGCAAGTTCGCCTGACCGCTGTCGAAATGCTCGCGCAACTCGGCTACAAAGTGCTGACGGCCTCGGATGGCGACTCCGCGCTCGAGTTTATTGGCAGCGGGGTAAAGATCGACCTGCTGTTTACCGACGTGGTGATGCCTGGCAACGTCAAGAGCGTCGAACTGGCACGACACGCTGCGTTGCACATGCCGGCCATTCCGGTGCTCTTCACCTCGGGCTATACGCGCGACGAGATATTCCATCACGGCAAGCTCGACCCCGGTGTGACGTTGTTGAGCAAGCCATATCATCGCGACGACCTCGCGCGCACGGTTCGCACCGTGCTGAATGCTCACGATCGCGCACCCGCCTCGTCGTCAGCGGTCGAAGCAACCCCTTCCAATGCCACGGATGTGCAGCGCAAATCCGCCTCGCCGTCTCACGTGCTGCTGGTGGAAGACGACGAGCCCTCGCGTGAGGCGATGAGCGAACTGCTCGCGAGCTTCGGGCTGTCCTGCACCGCGGTGGCCAGCGCCGAAGAAGCACTCGCGCTGGTGGTGACGCATCGCTACGATATCCTCCTGAGCGATGTCACTTTGCCGGGCATGCAGGGTGACGCGTTGGCGCGAGCAATGCGCAGCATGCAGCCCGCGCTGCGCGTCGTGCTGATGTCGGGCTACGGCGAGCAGGCTAATCTGGGTGAAGCGATATCCGGCGCGCGCTTGCTGCCCAAGCCGTTTGACATTGCCGTGCTGCGGCGCGAACTGACGGACTCGGTCGAACGGCAACACACCACACCGGCAGCGTAGCGCGGCAGCGCACCACGCTATGGGGTGAGAGAGGATGGCGGAGATGAACGTCCAATGCGGCACAGCGGGCTGGGCCGACAAATCGCTGATTGCCTGCAAGCGCTTTTATCCACGCGGGTACAGCAGCGCGGAAGCGCGGCTGCGTTTTTACGCCAGCCAGTTCCCGCTCGTGGAAGTGGACTCCGCTTACTATGCGATGCCTTCCGCGTCGAATGCGCAACTGTGGGCCGAGCGCACGCCTGCCGGCTTCACTTTCAACTTCAAGGCATTCAGGATCTTCACGGGGCATCAAACTTCGCCCGATGTGCTGCCGCAAGATATCGTCATGGCACTCGCGGCCACACCCTCTCCAGCGACGCGCAAAAAGAATCTGTACTACCGCGATCTGCCAGCGGAGATTCGTGACGAACTATGGCGACGCTACCGCGAAGCGCTCGAACCGCTGCGACAGACCGACCGGCTCGGCGCCGTGCTGTTCCAGTTCGCGCCGTGGATCACCAGTGCGCCGGAGGACCTCGCGCATGTCGACGAGTGCGCGGCACGCATGGCCGGCTACACGATGGCCGTCGAGTTTCGCAATCAATCGTGGCTCGATGAGAAGCACGCGGCGTCGACGCTCGCATTTCTGCGCGAGCGGGATCTCGTACACGTGATCGTGGATGCACCGCCGGATGTGACCAACCGCGTGCATACGGTGTGGGAAGTGACGAATCCGCAACTGGCGATGGTGCGCCTGCACGGCCGCAATACGGGAGCGTGGAACCCTGGCGCCGGCGCCACGGCAGCAGACCGGTTTAACTACGACTACAGCGACGAGGAACTCGAAGAACTGGCCACATCGATTCGCGCGATTGCATCGCGTGCGGCGAGAACGCATGTGATTTTCAACAACTGCTTCGAGGATCAGGGGCAGCGCAATGCGCTTACGATGACTGGGTTGCTGGGGGGCGCACCGACCACATTGTTTGAATGATCGTTGCGCTCCCCCAAACGCTCAAGCCAGGCCGAACGGGTCGTCGATACTGCGGGCGGGCTCGGTAAACCAGCGCGGCCCGGACTCCGTCATATACGCATGGTCCTCGTGACGGATGCCGAATTCGCCCGGCATGCACAGCATCGGCTCGATACTGAAGCACATGCCGACGTCGAGCGGCGTGGTGTCGCTGCTCACCAGATACGGGCCCTCGTGAATCTCGAGGCCAATACCATGCCCCGTACGGTGCGGCAGACCCGGCAAGCCATAACCCGCGCTGTAACCGGACTTCTGCAGGTATGCGCGCACAGCCTTATCCGCTGCACCGGCAGGCACGCCGCAGCGCACCGTCTCAAAGGCCGTGCGTTGCGCTTCCTGTTCATGCAGCCACACTTCGCGCTCACGCTCGTTGGCATCACCAAACACATAGCTTCGCGTGATGTCTGAGTTGTAGCCATGCAGCTGGCAACCCGTATCGATCAGCACCATTTCGTTGTTGTCCAGCGCCTTGGGCGTCTTCACACCATGCGGGAAAGCCGTGTCAGGTCCGAACAGCACAATGCAGAAACTCGAACCGCTGCGCGCACCCACCGCACGATGCGCGTCGTCGATAAAGTCCAATACTTCCGACGTGCTGATGCCTTCGCGCAAGATTGCCGCGGCTGCCTGATGCACGCGGATCGTCATATCATTGGCACGCTGCATCAAGGCTAGTTCGGTCGCGGATTTCTGCATCCGGCACGGCCGCGTCACCTCGGTCGCCGCCACGATCTGCACGCTGCCCGCACAGATACGTAGCCCCTCGAACATAAAGTACGACGCGGACTCGTCAAGGCCCAGAACCGCACCCGACGACTTGAGCCGGTTCACCCGGTCAATCAGAAGCTGGTGCGGATTTTCGTCTTCCTCCCAGCAGCTCATCGCACCGGGGATCTGCAGCACGCCCGTAAAAGTGCCGCGTTCGAACGCCGGCACAATGTATTCAATCTCGCCGCTAGCAGGAATCAGCGCGCCAGCGAGCCGCTCGCTTCTGCGCCAAGGCACGCCGGTGAAATACAGCAGGTTCGCGCCTGACTCGACATAAACGGCGTCCATTCCCTGCTGCTGCATCAGGCGCTGAGCCTTGGCGATGCGCGCCAGAAACTCCGCCGGCTGAATGGGCTCAATGCCGTGCGTCATATCGTGCAGTTGGGCCAACTCGTGTTGTGCGTCCGAACCGCCAATGCCGATACCCATGAATCCCCCTCTCTCTCTAGAAAATTAACTTCGTTTTCCCGCACCGGCACCTGGGCCTGGCCGGTTTGTTTGCTCAGTGGAACCACCGAGATTGCCGGCCCGATCAGCTTCAGTAGTTATCCTGATCAAGCTTACTAAACGCTAACTCGTTCGATACCAGGCTCTATGCTTCAACGGTGGACTGCGCTTCGAACACGATTGCCGGGTCGTGAAACTCCGTGTCTCCAAAGCGCGCCACCTTCTTCGCACTTGCCCGCGTCTTCGCGCTGTCGTACACGTTAAGCGTGCCGACCCAGAGTACCTGCGCTTCACCGCCTACCGCTTTGACCGAGTGCGGCTTCGTGGCGTCGAAATGCACGCTGTCACCGGCTTTCAGACGGTAAATCTTCTTGTCGACGCAGTAGCGGATTTCACCTTGCAGCACGAATACGAACTCTTCTCCTGCGTGCGACACCGTCTCCGACGCGTAGCCTGCCGGCATCAACATCTTGACCGCATGGACCTGGCTGCCGGCGAACACAGTGGAAAGCCGTTCATACGCCACCCTGCCGTTCTCGACCGCAAAGGTGGGCCGCGAATCCTGATGCGAGTCCGTTTGCGGCAATTCCGGTGCCTCGACCAGTGCGCCAAGCGGCATGTCCAGCGCAGCGGCAATATTGGTCAGCGACGACAGGGATGGGCTCGTCTGAGCGCGCTCCACCAAAGAAATAAAGCCGATCGACAGCCCTGTCGCTTTCGCCAGTTGCAGCAACGTCAGACGCAACTCGCGCCTGCGTGCGCGGATCCGCTCGCCGATCCCCGTAATCTGCGCATGGTTGTTGCCAATGGCCACACTACCTCCCATCTTTGCAGGGATCTTCCCGAGGTCAAAAATTTTAGTCAAGGTAAAATTATTATATAGGTAAAATTTTGCGCTGGCGGCAGAGCGGCCGTTCAGACTTTGCGGGAGGGAACGCCAGAACACCCAAGGTAGAATCAGGCCACTTAGCGTCTCTACCATTCAACGCCCACCTCCGATGCCGAATCAGACACTGCTCCAGCTTCTCAACGCCCGCGTCCAGGACGCTCTCACTGCCGCAGGCTGCGCGGACGCACCCGCCAATGTGCAACCCGCCGGCCGTCCCGAACACGGCGACTATCAGGGCAATGGCATCATGGCTGCGGCGAAAGCGCGCAAACTCAACCCCCGCGCCCTGGCGCAAACAGTGGTGGATCATCTGAAGCTCGATGGCATCGTGAGCCGCGTCGAGATTGCTGGACCCGGGTTTATCAACATGACCGTCGCGCCGGACTACCTCGCGCAATGGGTAAGCAACGCGTTAAGCGACGACAGTCTGGCGGTCCCGCGTGTCACTGGTGACGCCGTGCAATGCGTCGTAATCGACTATTCGTCGCCGAATCTTGCCAAAGAGATGCACGTGGGGCATCTGCGTTCCACCGTGATCGGCGACGCGCTCGCGCGCGTGCTGCGTTTCGTCGGGCATCGGGTCATCGCGCAGAATCACGTCGGCGATTGGGGCACGCAGTTCGGCATGCTAACGGCGTCGATGGACGAAGTGGTGGCTGAAGACACTACGGGGATGGCCCTCGCCGATCTCGAAGATTTCTATCGCAAAGCTAAACAGCGCTTTGATGAAGACCCGGCATTTGCGAATCGGGCACGCGATTACGTGGTCAAGCTCCAAGGCGGAGATCCCCGCGTGGGCGCACTATGGAAGCGCTTTCTTGAAGTTTCCATGCAGCATTGCGAGGAGATCTATCGCCAGCTCGGAGTCGGCCTGACACTCGCCGATGTGCGCGGCGAAAGCGCCTATAACGACGACCTGCCGGTGATCGTAGCTGACCTGGAAGCACGCGGACTGGCTGTGACAAGCGACGGCGCGAAAGTCGTGTTCCTCGACGAGTTCAGCAGCAAGGACGGCGAGCCCGCCGCGTATATCGTCCGGAAGCAGGACGGCGGCTATCTCTACTCCACCACTGATCTCGCCGCGATGCGTTACCGCTGCGGCACCCTTAAGGGCGACCGGCTGCTGTACGTGGTCGACGCCCGTCAGAAGCTGCATTTCCAGCAGTTGTTCTCGCTGTCGCGCACGGCGGGGTATGTCCCGCCGCACATTCAGCTGGAGCACGTCGGATTCGGCGTCGTGCTCGGCGACGACGGCAAGCCGTTCAAGACCCGCAGCGGCGACACGGTCAAGCTTGCCGAACTGCTGGTCGAGGCGACGCAACGCGCCTATGACCTCGTCACCGAAAAGAGTCCTGAACTGCCGGAAGCCGAACGGCGCGACGTGGCCAAGGTGGTAGGGATCGGCGCGATCAAATACTTCGATCTCGCCAAGAACCGCAGCACGGACTACGTGTTCGATTGGGCGAGCATGCTGTCGTTCGAAGGCAATACGGCGCCTTATCTACAGTATGCGTACACGCGCATCAAGAGCGTGCTGCGCCGCGCCGGCGAGTGGGATATCAACAGCACAGTGAGCCTTGAAGAACCGGCCGAGCGTCAACTCGCGCTGCAACTGTCCCGCTTCGCGGACGCGGTACTCGCCGTCGCGCAGGACGCCTTACCGAATTATCTGTGCTCGTATCTCTACGAACTGGCTGCAGCGCTAATGCGCTTTTACGAAGCGTGCCCGGTGCTCACCGCCAGTGGCGAGGTACGCAACAGCCGCCTGCAACTGTGCCGCCTCACGGCGGATACATTGCGCACGGGCCTGGGATTGCTGGGAATCGACGTGCTGGAGACGATGTAAGACCCACTCGCTGATGTTGTCTGCCGGTAGCGCATCGACGACGAAGACGCTACCGGCATTGCATACATAACCAACGGGCTAGAACTGCTCCTTGTTCATCAGCGCCTTCGCGTTGCTCTGATCGATTCGCTGGGTTGGCACCACCACGTTACGCGGCACTTCGGTCGCGCAGTCGATCAGGATTTTCTTGGCGAGTTCGAGCGCCTGGGCCGCCCCTGTCGGATACGTGTAGGTGGCTGCCCACTGGCCGTCTGCCACCGAACGGATACCACCGGACGGTCCAGGCAGGCCGTCCGTGCCGATGATCTTCACCTGGCCTTCCTTGCCAGCCTGCTTGGCAGCGATATATGCCCCCGCTGCCGCCAGATCGTTGCTCGTATAGACCAGCTTGATATCCGGATGCGCCTGCAGCATCGCGGAGAATACCGTCACCGCCTGGTCCTCCATCCAGTCCACCGGTTGCACCGCTACGAGCTTGATCTTGGGGTTGCCAGCAATGCCCGCCTTAAAGCCTTCGAGACGCTCGATGGCCGGCGACGAACTCGGCAGCCCTTCCAGAATCGCCGCCTCGCCGCCATCGGGCAGCAGCGTTTTGGCCGCCCACTCGCCCGCTTCGCGCGCAATCGCCCGGTTGTCTCCGCCGACGAACGCCGTATAGTTGTCGCCCGTCGTCTTGCGGTCGAGTTCGATCACCGGTACGCCCGCCTGATACACCGCCGATACCGCCGGCGTCAGCGGCGCCGCTTCGAACGGCGAGATCATCAGCAAATCGACGTGCTGGGTCATGAAGTTCTCGACCTGCGACACCTGGGTGTTCACGCTTGCCTGCCCATCTGCAATGACCAGCTTGAATTTCGGGTAGTTCTTCACGAGACGTTCAAGCTCATGGTTGACGTGCTCGCGGTAAGGTTCCTTGAAATTCGCCTGGCTAAAGCCGATCACGTAGTCGTTGTTCGGCCCGCACTCCTTCGCGAGCGGCTTGCCACCCGCCGCCCATGAGCTGGACGTAAGCGCCACACTGGCCGCCAGCAAGGTCGTTTGCAAAATGACTTTCATATGCCTGTCTCCTGTCGGGCAGAGTTTGCGCTTTAACGCTTGCTCCGGTCCCATGCAACAAGGTTGCGATCGTTTTGACATACGCCAGCGCACCCTGCTCGCCGCAGCCGGGAACCACGCGCACGGATTTACCGCCTCGAACCTCCACGGCCCACGACGTAAGTCTGCAGTGCTGCGGCGATCACGATGATCGCGCCCGTCGCAAGCAGTTGCATGGCGGCACTGACGTCATTGAGCTGCAGAATATTGGCGAGCGCCCCGAGCATGATCGCGCCCGCGATGGTGCCGATCATGGAGCCGGCACCCCCGAACAGATCCGTGCCACCGATCACCACGGCGGCGATTGCATTGAGTTCGTATCCGGTACCATCGTTAGGGCTACCAAACGAAAACTGTCCAGCGTGGACGATACCGGCAATCGCCGAGGCGAAACCGGTCAGCGCATAGACCGAAATCTTGATTGCGGCCACTGGAATGCCGGAGAGGCGTGCCGCTTTTTCATTCCCGCCGACGGCCACCACATAGCGGCCGTAACGCGTGTTATTAAGCAGAAACGCCGCGACCACCGCCAGCACCACGAACACCAGTGTCGCGACCGGGAACACGCCGCCGATCCGCTGGCCGAGCACGCCGAACGCCGGCGGCGCATTGCCCGGACCCGCACCATAGTTGATGTTGATAAATGCGTTATTCGAAGCGATCAAGGACAGGCCCCGCGCCGCCTGAAGTCCGGCCAGCGTGACGATGAACGCCTGGATCCGCAAACGCGTGGCAATCACGCCTTGAATGGCGCCGAACACCACGCCCGTCACGATGACGAGCGGCAACGTGCTCCACAGTCCCCAGCCTTCGTTGACAAGCAGGGTTGCGGTCAGCACCGAGCACAGACCGAGAACCGCCCCCACTGATAAATCGATGCCGGCCGCGATGATCACGAAGGTCATGCCCAGCGCGAGAATGCCGGTCTCGGAGATGGAGCGGATGATGTTGGCAATGTTATCCGGCGCGAGGAACAGAATATGGCCATGCCGCCGCGGCGAAAACACCACGCCTGCGGTGACCACGAGGATCAGCCCTAGCAGGCTCTGAAAACGGACCAGCCAGGCGAGCAGGCTGCGCGGACGATCGCCGCCCGAGGTCGTGGTGGTCGGCGTGGTGCTCATGCGGCAAGGCCCTCCCCTTCGCTGACGCGACGCACATCCTCTTCACTCGGATTCGGACCGAATTCGTGAATCGTGCGTCCTGCGTGCATCACGATGATCCGGTCGCACAACCCGATCAGTTCAGGCAATTCAGAAGACGCCACCAACACACCCAGGCCGGTATCGGCGAGGCTGCGCAAACGCCGGTAGATTTCCGCCTTGGCGCCGACGTCGACCCCGCGCGTGGGTTCGTCGAGCAGAAGCAGGCCCGGATCGTTCATCAGTTCCTTGGCGAAGACCACCTTTTGCTGGTTACCGCCCGACAGGTTGACCACCTTCGCTTCGGGCGAGCGTGGACGTACGTCGTAGTCGTTGATGGCGCGCATCACCTGACGTCGCTCCAGCGCCCGCGACACGAGACCAAACGGCGTGACGCGTTTCAGCGTGGACATCACGGCGTTTTGTGCAACCGTTTGGCTGAGGATCAGGCCAGTGCCACGCCGGTCGTCCGTGACGAAAGCGATGCCCGCACGACGGGCGGCCGGGATATTGCCGAGCACGGCTGGTTTGCCGCGCACTTCGACGCGGCCGCGCCAGCGTCCGCTGGTGCCGAAGCCGTAAAGGGTCGACAACAGCTCCGTGCGGCCCACACCCATCAGGCCCGCCAGACCGACGATCTCGGCGGCATGCACCGTCAGCGAAATATCACGGGGCGCTTGCCAGCCAAGGCGTGGGATGTCCGGGTCGAATGCCGCGTGTTCGAGCAGGAGGATCGGCGCGCCGACTCGCGTCGCGCGTGGCGGGAACAGATCGGAGAAAGGCCGCCCCACGAGCATCTGGACGAGCGTCGCCTGGGGTGCATCGGGTGCCGTGGTGCCGACGACAGCGCCATCGCGCATCACCGTGACGCGGTGGCCAATGCGCGTCACTTCTTCGAGCCGGTGCGAGATATAGACGATGCCGACACCGCGCTCGGACAACTCCTTCACCACCGTAAAGAGGTGATCCGCTTCGACTGCTGACAGAGCCGCGGTAGGCTCATCCATAATCAAAATGCGTGCCTGCGCGGACAGGGCTTTGGCAATCGCGACCAGTTGCCGCTCGCCCATTCGCAGGCTCGACACCGGGAGACTGGCATCGAGCGACACGCCGGCGCGCGCCAGCAGGTCCTGCGCCTTGCGCCGCATCGCCGCGCCAGCCAGCACGCCCTTGTGAGTAATTTCGTTGCCGAGAAACAGATTGCCTGCGATATCGAGGCCGGGGACGAGGTCGAGTTCCTGCGGGATCATCACGATGCCGGCGGCGTGAGCGTCGCGGGGGCTAGTTAGATTCAGCAGGTTACCGTCGAGTTTGATCGCGCCCGCGTCGGGCAGAAACGCGCCCGATAGCACACCCATCAAGGTGGATTTGCCCGCGCCGTTTTCGCCGAGCAGTACATGCACCTCGCCGGCGGCGAGATCGAAGTCGACACCCTTGAGCGCATGCACGCCGCCGAAGCGCTTCTGGATGCCACGGACCTCGAGCAAACGCGCCGTCATGGCGCACCGAACCCGGTCGGCCATACGACCCAGTGCATGTCTCCTCCCTCTCGACGGGATTTGTCTCCCTTTGTTCTACTTCATATTTAAGCTGATTCATAGGAAAACACTAAAGAGAATGGCTTTCCGCGTGCGTTTCTCTTCAGGATTTGCGATCTTCAGGTGAGACCTGGTTTCGAGCCGCCGCCGTGTCCCGCTTCCGGGGACGCCGCGGCATACCGCTCGTTGGCCCGGCAATCGTGGATCTTGCCGGAAACGTTGCCGAATGCCTGGCGATAAGCGCCCGAGGTCTTGCCGTAACTGCGCTCAAGCTCGGCAAGATCGAGGACAGCCGCGAATTGCAGCGCACAGCGCGGCGGCAAACTGGACGATGCGAGCGACGATGCCTCGACCGGAATTGCCACGGGGAATGCATCGGTCTCGCTGTCCACTTTGGCTACGACCACGGTCATGACCGTAATGGCCACGAGCAGCGTCAACATGCTGGTTGCCAAACGGGTAGACGAGCACTTCATTGAGCCCGCTATTGCGCCGGGCAGTTTGCCCGGCGGTGAGTCCGTCAGTTTGCCTAAACAACCTCCGAACCAACCTGCCAACGAACCCAAAGACCGCCTGCGTTGCATCGCGTCTATCAGGTGGCCCGACGCTACGCCGTCCCGCTCGCGCTCGACCTGTTGATCTCCTCGCATACCCTTTACTCCAGTGCCAGCTTGACCGTTCATGCCCAGTGCGCCGGAACCCAGATTGCACCCATCCAATGGCCCGGTACCCATACGAGCGGACGGGGCGGCGGCGGCGCGACGTAGACCACGCGCGGCGCAACATACACAGCGGGCGGCGGAGGCGGCGGTACGTAGACAACAGGCGGCGGCGGAACATACACGACTGGCGGCGGCGCCACGTAAGCCACCGGCGGCGCCACAACCACCGTCGGCGAGCGGACCACTACAGCTGTGCCACCCGTCGTCACCGTGCCCGCTGCTACGACCGTCCCACCGGTCGTAACCGTAGCGCCGTGTACACCTGTCACCGTCCCCGTGGTGGTCACCACACCGCCGCTGACGCGGGTCGCCGAGCCGGAATGGTAGACCGTCCCGCCGTCGGACCCCGTCGCCGTACCCGAGCGGTAGCAGGAATTCCCCGCACAACTGGTCGATGCCGAGTGGTTGACCGTGTTGCCGTTCGAGCCTGTCACCGTGCCCGAGGACGAATACTGACCCGGCGCATCACGCGTCACGCTACCGGATGTGTTGGCCGTCTTGCCGTCCGGACCCGTCAGGGTGCCGGTATGCGCACAGGTGCCGCCGGCGCAACTGGTATCGCCCGAGTGCTGCACGCTGTTGCCGTAGCGTCCCGTCGCGGTGCCTGAGTTGGAGAACTGGCCCGGCGCCGTGCGCGTCACGGTGCCAGTGTTGCTGGCGAAGCCGCCGTAGGGACCTGCCACGCCGCCCGCATGCGAGCAGCTGCCGCC
>NZ_JBAURZ010000247.1:0-12446 GCF_049581445.1 Paraburkholderia sp.
CGTGAACGATGCGTGCGGGGCGCGGTACTGGTGGCCGCTGGCTGCAACCGTTACTGGCGCTATCCACACAGCGCTTAACGAATTGCAGCGGCAGATCGGCAAGCCGATCGCCGTGTTTCCGCATGGCGAACTGGTAGCGCATCCACGGGAGGGGTCGCTGGACCCGGCCGTTACCTTGACGTTGCGGGCATATCGGCCCGTGCTCGAATGCGCGCTGGTTGCGCAGTGCGGCCGCCCGGTGCGGCGGCAATTGTTGCGCAACTCGATTTGGTGATCTGTGTGGATACGGAGATCGTACATGTGGCGGGATCGGACGGCACGCCGTGCTGGGTGCTGCTGCCGACCCAGGGTATCGACTGGCGCTGGATGCATGGGTGGGAAGATTCCCCGTGGTATCCCGGGGTGAGGTTGTTCAGGCAGGCGGTGCAGGGGCAGTGGCCCCATACAGTGGAGCGGGTGAGTGCGGCGTTACGCACCGGAGCATTGGGGCTATAGGCTGATTTCGTTCGCGCAAGCAGGTCGGGGCGGTTCGAGGACACTTGGATCCGGAGATACCGTTATTCGAAGGAGACTGAGATATGGGTACGAAGCTTGTATTGATTGGTGCAGGCGAAATGGCAGAAATTGCCTATGAATATTTCACGCATGATTCGGATTACGATGTGGTGGCTTTCTGCGTCGAGCGCAGCTATATCCGGCAACCGGAGCTAAACGACAAGCCGGTCGTGGCTTATGAAGATCTGCCGGAACTCTATCCCTCCTCGGACTACACGTTGTTCGTCGCCATTCCGTCTTCGCAGCTGAACGCCCTGCGTACCCGCTTTTATCTGGACGCGAAGAGCAGGGGGTACCGTTTTGCTACCTACATCAGTTCGCGGGCATTTGTGTGGCGTAATGCTGTTATTGGCGAAAACACTTTCATCTTCGAAAACAATGTCATTCAACCGTTCGTGACGGTTGGTAACAACTGTATTCTCTGGAGTGGGAATCATGTCGGCCACAGAACGACTATCAAGGACCATGTTTTCATTTCATCGCACGTGGTGATTTCCGGTTACTGTGAAATTGGCGAATCTTGCTTCCTGGGTGTGAACAGCACGTTCAACGATCATGTCAAGGTTGCTGATCATTGTGTCGTCGGGTCGGGGGCGCTTATTACAAAAGACACGGAGGCGAATCGGATCTACGTGGCTTACGCGTCCAAACCAGTTCCTGGCAAGCTCGCAACGGAAGTCGAGCTATAGATAGACGTGATGCCCCGTCAAGCTGGGACATGTGTACAAACACCACGATAGCGATACGCCGCAAATGACGATTCATTGGGAAAAACTGGGGGCCGTGTTTCACACGGCAACACAAGGTCGGTCGTGGATGAACAATTCGGCGCTCACCCCGACGCCGTTCTTGATCGATAGCAATACGATCCGCGTATACGCGGGGTTCCGGGATGAGACTGGGGTGAGCCGTATCGGCTATGTCGATGTTGCCTCGTCGGATCCGACGAAGGTGTTGAAGGTTTCGGAAAAGCCAGTGCTCGACGTCGGCCGCAATGGCTGTTTCGACGATAACGGCGTGATCCTTGGCGACGTCGTCCGCGGTTCCGGGGGAATTTATATGTTCTATGTCGGGTTTCAGCTGGTTGCGAAAGCCAAGTTCCTGGCATTCAGTGGCGTGGCACGTTCAACCGATGGCGGCCATTCGTTCACTCGCTTGTCTGAGTCACCGATCCTGGATCGGGCCAAAGGCCAGTCGACGATCGGGGCGATTCACTCTGCCTACTTTGAGAATGGTCGCTGGCGGCTCTGGTACGCCAGCGGGGACGACTGGGAGATCATCGGCAACAAGCCCTTTCCGCAGTACCACATTCGCTGTGTCGAAGCGGACGATCTCCTTGATATCCCGCGGCAAGGGATACTGTGTGTCAACGTGCGCGGTGACGAATACCGTATAGGCCGCCCTCGGGTCTACCGCATCGGCGGTCAGTACTTGATGTATTACACGAAGGGGACGATCTCGGGCTCCTATTTTCCAGGTTTAGCCAGATCCGAAGACGGCGTCAACTGGACCCGAGATGACGAAGAATTGGGGATATTGCTTTCGGAAAGCGGCTGGGATTCGCAAACACTGTGCTATCCCGCATTAATTACGGCGGGGGACGTAACGTACATGTTCTATAACGGCAACAACATGGGGTACGACGGTTTCGGCTGCGCATTGGCGCGAGGGATCGCGGTCGATGAGGCGGATATATGATGCGTGCATCGCATTGGAAATGACCGTGGATGCAACCATTTCACTCAAAGCATACGCGGCAGAGGATGCGCATGTCTGGAATCACGTCGTCCGGCAGTCGTGCAATGGTAATTTTCTGCACGTGCGCGAGTACATGGATTACCACAAGGAGCGGTTTGAAGAGTGTTCCGTGGTTCTGTTCCGTAACGAAAAGCCGGTTGCCGTATTTCCGGCGAGCCGGGACGGTGTCACGGTTAGCTCGCATGCCGGCCTGACTTACGGCGGTTTGATCCATACCGATGACCTAGGGGCACACGATACCTTGTTGGCCTTCGCACTGATTGGCGAGCATTACCGGAATCTGGGTGTCCAGTCGGTGATCTACAAGGCCATTCCTCAGGTGTTTCATCGGCTCCCCAGCCAGAACGACCTGTATGCGTTGACGCGTTCTGGTGCAACGCTGATACGTCGTGATCTGTCAACGGTAGTCTTTCTCGATGAGCCGATCCGCTTTTCCAAAGGCAGGAAATGGGCCATTAACAAGGCCAAGAAGTCGGCTATCGAGATCAGGCGATCAGATGATCTAGACCGGTTCCATGGACTGCTCGCGCACGTTCTGGAGAGGTTCGATGCAAGGCCCACTCATTCGTGCGCCGAATTGCGGTTGCTGTTTGAGCGGTTTCCAGAGGAAATCACGCTGCATGTCGCTGAACAGGGGGATCACTTGCTGGCTGGTGCCATCGTGTACGATTTCGGTCACATCGCCCACACGCAGTACCTCGCTAATTCCGATGCGGGCCGCCGCGTGGGGGCGCTAGATCTGCTCCTCGCCGAGTTGATTGTGAAGTACGGACAGAGACGGTTCTTCAGTTTCGGCATATCAACGGAGCAGCACGGGCTTCATCTGAATACCGGACTCGTCTCTCAAAAAGAGGCGTATGGTGGGCGAACCATTGTGCACGACTTCTATCAGTGGGTTTTGTGAGTCGACTCCTCTTATCTATCTTTCTACGATGAGCAATCTCGACCAATACGTCATCCGCCATGGCATAACAGAGCGGTACGCCTCGGCGACAGAAACGGAATTCTGCGTCGAGGAGATTCTTACGAAGGGCTATAGCGTCATTCCCGGGAGTTTCGATGCGGCCACGATCGCATGCGTTTCCGAATGCTCGGACAAGGCGTATGCGAAGCAGTGCGAGACGCTGGGGGGAGAGGAAAATCTTAACCGAATCAACGATGCGAATATCGCCAGGGCACCTTCGGCCGACTTTGATGTATTCATTCACGTCGCCATGGACCCCAAAGTGCATGCTGTCGCAAACGCACTGTTGGGGAAAAATTTCATTCTGTACTCGCAGAATGCGATTCTTAACGTTCCGTCGACGAATCACTACCAGTTCTCGTGGCACCGCGACTTGAACTATCAGCACTGGACGTCTTCGCGTTGCCTCGCCTTGAGTGCCCTGCTGTGTGTCGATTCTTTTGATGATGTTACAGGTGGGACGTACGTTTTGCTCGCAACCCACAAGGTAGAGAAGTTCCCCTCGGATCGCTACGTTCTGGAAAACCAACTCTGTGTGCATGCACGCGCTGGCGACTGGATTCTCTTCGACAGCATGTTGTTCCATCGCACGGGGAAAAATGCTTCGACGGCTATTCGTCGCGCGGTCAACCACATCATCGTGCCGCCGTTCATGGCGCAGCAATACGACTTCATGGCTATGCTGGGCGACAAATTGAAGACACAGGAAGAACGGGTGTTCTTCGGTCAGGGACGAAAGACGGCCGCCTCGGCCACCGAGTGGCGGCAAATCCGTATGGACAGGCTATGACGAGCATGTGTCACGCCAGCGAAGGGTGCGTATACCAACGCGGCGATCTCCGCAAGTTGATTGTCTTGCCGAAAAGACGCGAGTTTGGCGGGTAGTTCAGCGGTTTGGCTGGAGGGAATCCGCCGTAGTATTGGCTGCATGGTGGACGAGTGCGTGTGCGACGCACCGAGATGGTTGGCCGGGTGGCGCCGGAAGTTCTCCTGATACGAACGATGACGACGAATGCAGGCGAAGTGCGCGCGACGGGCAGCAATGCAAGTGTTGACGCCTATAGCGTGTCGCCGTTGCAGGCCGACTCCAAGGTTCGCGATTTCGGACATGGTTGGCTCGAAGCGGTAGCGTTCGCGTTGGGCATCGCCCGTCGCCAAAAATCCACGGCTTATCATTGGAGGTCACTATGCAGCCGAGCGAGCAGGCGTTGCAACAGGCGCTCACGCTTCACCAAACGGGGCACCACGCAGAAGCAGCGCATGCCTATCAGAGAGCGCTGGCGCTCAAGCCCGATTTCGCCGACGCGTACTACCATTTTGGTCGGTTGATGCACGAACTCGGCCACACGGAGAACGCGTTCGCGTGCTATCGGCGTGCGGTCGAGTGCAATGCCGAGTTCGCACCGGCCTTTCGCGCTCTCGGCCAGCTATTTGCGCAGCAAAAGCAGTTCGATGCGGCGATATCGGTCCAGCAGGCCGCGATCGCGTTGAGTCCGGCCGACCCGCTACCGTACGTGGATCTGGGGCAGACGCTGGTCGATGCAGAGCGTACGCTCGAAGCGGTCGATGTGAGCCTGCTCGCGATTCCCGCGCAATGGGCCGACGTGTACGCGCAGCGCAAGCGCGCCGGTGCTTTTGGGACGGATGCGAGCACTGCGCCAGCGAACACGAGCGACCCGAACCGGAATTTCTTCTCGACGGTCGAGGCGTTGCTGACCGAAATCGAGCATCGGCGTATGCGCGGTAATCTGGAGGGGGGGCTGTCGCTGATTCAGCACGTCGTGCAGATGTGCATCAACGATCGGCGCAGCGTCGCGAAGATTTTTGCCGACGCGCGTCTCGACGCGGCGTGTCAGCGGATCGGTGCCGATTGCGAAGCACGTCTGCCTGCGGTTGAGCCCGCGCAGGCGGCGCGAACCGACTGCGTGTTCCTCGTGACCGAACTTTGGTGGGCCGGCGGGCACACCGCAGCGCTCGAGGATTTGCTCGCGACGAAACGCTTTGGCGAGCGTGTCGTTATCCTGCATACGGATGCCTACGATCGTCCCCACCCGGAGGTCGCCGCCACCCGCTTCGGTGCCGCCGCGACGGCAGAAATAGCGCCTAAGGGCGGTCTTGCCGACAAGCTTGCATGGACGCTGAAACGTTTGCGCGAATTGCGTCCGAAGCGGCTCATCGTGATGAATCACCATGACGACGCCGCCGCGATTGCCTCTGCGCAGCCATCGGTGGCGGACGAAACTATCTACTACCACCATTGCGATCACCACCTCGCGCTGGGTGTCACGCTGGCTCATGCCGTGCATGTTGATATCAGTCCGATGGCGTGGCATAACTGTCGCGATGCGCTCGGGATCGAAAAGCGAGCTTACTGGCCGCTGACGGCGCACGATCTGGGGGCGCGCGCCGGGGCCGGCTGGATGGTGGACGGCAATCTGCGCACGTGCTCGAGCGGATCGTCGCTCGGCAAGTTCGAGCATGCGTACCGGTATGCATACGCGGATGTCGTGCCGCGCATAATGGCATGTACGGGTGGCGTGCACGTCCATATCGGTCCGCTTTCCGAATCCACGCTGGCGCGTATTCGAGGAAGCCTGAACGCGCTCGGTATTCCGCCGCAACGCTTCGTTCATGTGCCGCGGGTGCGCAGCGTATGGCGGGCGTTCGACGCGTTCAAGATCGATGTGATGCTGGCGTCGTTTCCGCTGGGGGGCGGCAAGGTGCTGATCGAGGCAATGGGTTCCGGGACGCCGGCGATCGGGCACGACTGCTATATTTCGCCGTTTTTTAGCGGGCGCGAGATGTTTTATCCAGACGCGTTCATGTGGCGGCATCCGGATGAACTGCTCGCGCATTTGCGCGGCCTGACGGCGACGCAGCTCGGGTACGAGTCGCGTGTGGCGCGCGCGCGTTTCGAGCAATTTCATACGCTCGATGCGCTGACGCGCGCGATCGACGGCGGCCCCGACACGCCCGCCGTGCCCGACATGCTGCCGCCGCACGAGGATCCACTGCAGATGTTCCTAGACGACGCGCAATACGCGGAACAGGACTATCTGAAGCTCGCGCCATATCTGCGTTGAATCCGGCATCGAGTGGCACATTGGGTCCGGTCAGCCGAATTGGCGGGTTTTCGATGGGGTAATCGGCAATTTGTACAACCGAACCGATTGCGAGAATAAGCCACTCAAACTGTATCGAGGCACATGCCGTCCATTCATTGGCACGGGCGGTGCCGGCCATCAATTTTCTGGATTCTCCTTGACGGAGCAGGTGCATGCCTCTCAATGATTGCCGGATAATCGAGCTACCTAAAATTACCGATCCGCGCGGAAATCTCACCTTTGTGGAGGGCGGTAATCACGTGCCGTTCGATTTCCGCCGCGCCTATTACCTGTACGACGTGCCGGGCGGCTCGGATCGCGGTGCGCATGCGCACCGGAAGTTGCATCAGTTCGTGATTGCAATGTCCGGCAGCTTCGACCTAGTGCTCGACGACGGCGACTGCCGGCGGCGCTTCCATATGAATCGCTCGTATTACGGCCTGTACGTCTGCCCGATGATGTGGCGAATGCTCGACAATTTTTCGTCTGGTGCGGTATGCCTCGTGCTGGCCTCGGAGCATTACGATCCGGCCGACTACATTCGAGACCACGACGAGTTCCTACGCCTGGCCAGACAGCGGCGCCAGGCGGGCGAATAGAGTCGACGACAGTCCGCCCCTCCCTACTCGCCGGAATACGCATGCCAATCGATTTTCTGAATCTCAAGCAGGTCAACGCGCCGTACGAAGCGGACATCCGGGACGCCGTCGGCCGGGTGATCGATTCGGGGTGGTACGTGCTTGGCGAGGAGACGCGCGCATTCGAGCAGGAGTTCGCGGACTATTGCGGCGTCGCGCACTGCATCGGCGTTGCGAACGGACTCGACGCATTGCACCTGATCCTGCGCGCGTACGGTATCGGCTCCGGTGACGAAGTCATCGTGCCGGCCAACACGTTCATTGCTACGTGGCTCGCAGTCAGTCAGACCGGAGCGTGCATCGTGCCGGTCGAGCCGGACGAGCGCACCGCGAATATTGATCCGGCGCGTATCGAAGCGGCGGTGACGTCGCGAACCCGGGCCATCATGCCGGTCCATCTGTACGGCCAACCGGCCGACATCGCGCCGATCAAGGCCATCGCGCAACGGCATGGTTTGCGCGTAATCGAAGACGCAGCACAAGCGCATGGAGCGACCTGGCGCGGGCGCCGTGCGGGTTCGTTGGGCGATGCGGCCGGATTCAGTTTCTATCCCAGCAAGAACCTCGGCGCGCTCGGCGACGGCGGCGCCATTACGACGAACGACGGTCTTCTCGCGGAAACGCTGCGCAAATTGCGCAACTACGGGGCGTCGGTCAAATACCGTCATGATCTCGCGGGGCAGAACTCGCGTCTCGACGACATCCAGTCCGCAGTGCTGCGCGTGAAGCTGCGTCACCTCGATGCCGACAACGCTCGCCGCGCGGCGCTTGCCGCCGTTTATCTGAACGGGCTGGCCGGTGTGCCGGTCGGGCTCCCGCATGTGCTGGATGACGCGATGTCGGTGTGGCACCTCTTCGTGATTAGAACGGGCGCGCGTGCGACACTCCAGGCGCATTTGGCCTCGCAGGACATTGCGACCCAGATTCACTATCCGACGCCCAACCATCGACAACCGGCATACGCGGCCGATGCGTGGCCCGATCTGCCGATCACTGACAGGCTGCAATCTGAAGTATTGAGCTTGCCGTTTGCACCGTATATGACGGAGGAAACGGCGCTCACAGTATGCGCAAGCATTCGCGAATTCTTCACGCGATGCGGGTACGAAGGTACATTCGCCTGACAGCGCGGCGCAGACGGCGATATAGCACAACCCCTATCCCAAGAATCGACATGATCTCTGATTTCACCCCGCTGTTCGTCGTCGGTGCGCCGCGCTCGGGAACGACAATCCTTCATGCGCTCGTATGCGCATCGGAGAAGACCAACGGATACGTGAACGAGTGCTGCTATTCCACGGAGTTGATCAAGCCTTTTCTAACCGCCTTGGGCACATTTGATACCCACACGAAGGCTCTCTTCGATACGCGCGAAGCATTCGCGTTGCACTACTGGGACATTCTTAAAAGCGAACTGGCCCTCCTGTGGAGAAAGTTCGGCCGTCCGGATGTCCTTGCGCTCAAGGATCCGATGATGACGCCTTTGGTGCCGCATCTGGCGAAACTTGTTCACGGATCGAAATTCGTCGTGCCTGTACGTGATCCGCGGGCCGTGATTTCGTCGCGAATCGAGGCCGCACACAAAGAATGGGCGGCCAACCGTTGAAAAAGCACCAGCTCAACGAGTTCTGCAATCAATACGTGCAGATGTACTCGGTCATCCTCGACGCAGTGCCTCAATTGGGCGCACGTATGCTGCCGATCGACTATCGGGATATTGTCTACGGTCAGGCTGCCGGCAAATTGGCTCAATTCGGGCCCGGACCCATCGACGCGAACAAAACTTGGTCCCGCACGCACGTCGACCCGGCGTCGGCAGTAAACAATCCGTGGGAAACCCGGCTACATGGCAAGCTGCCGGTTACGGATTCCCTCGAGCGCTATCGCGAGATTTTGATTCCGGTGATTGAGCAATACATCCTGGGCGTCTGCGGTCCCGTGGCCGAGCGGCTCGGTGTGCTCTGACCGTCAAACGTATTCAGGCGTTCGTCATGAATTCATCCACGTTAATCGGGTTGTACGGGGCGGGCCTCGTAGGGCATAGTATCGGGCAGGCGTTTGCACAGCCGTTCGTGTTCGTCGACGATACGCCTGAAAAGCAGGGAACCCGCATCGACGGGCACGATGTACTCAGCCTCGAACAGTTCGCCAACTTTCCGGCGGAGCGGCATCAGCTATTCATCTGTATTTATCAACCACGGTTCTCTTGGGAGCGCAAGCGCGAACAGATTCTGCAGCAATATCCTTCGCTGAATGTGAGCTCGTTTGCGGATCTGTTCGTTTCCTCGAGCATCGATACGGCTTACGCGTTCTTCGAACCTGCCGATGTGCTGAAACAAAAGCTCGAGCGTTATACGCAGATCGCCTCGCTTCTGGAGGATGAGCTTTCGCGGCAGACGCTGGATGCGCACCTTCAATTTCGGTTGACAGGCCAATTCGACAAAATCGTCTGGACATCACGGCGCGATGTGCCGTTCCTTGTTGCGGCACTGAAACCCGACGTGACGTATGTGGATGCAGGCGCATTCGATGGCGATACGGCGGAAGATTTCCTGGCGCTGAGCGGCGGGCGATTCTCGCGGATTCGGATCGTCGAGCCAGACGCGAGCAATCTCGCGCGCGCGCACGCACGCATGACCCGACTCGGCATACACGATCGGGTGGAGTTCCACGCGCAGGCGATCACGGACACGCGTGGCATGATCGGTTTTAACGAGCGCGGCAGGGAAGGTTCGTCCGTCGATCCGATGTCAGCGCACAAGGTCGAGGCGGTCATGCTGTCCGACTTCGATGCGCAGGGGCAACTCTACGTGAAGCTCGATATCGAGGGCGCGGAAACGGCGGCACTGCGGGCTTCGCGCGATTTCATCGCCGCGCGCCGACCGCTCCTCGCAATCAGCGTCTATCACCGGCCGGACGATCTGCTGGACATCGCGGAAGGGTTCGTCGATACCGGCTACGCGCTTTATCTGCGTTGCCACGGAGAGGCCGGAGGCGACGATCTGATGCTGTACGGACTGCCGCGAAGCGCCTGATTCGACCGTTGGATCGTTCGTAGGGGCCGCGTGAATGCCGCTGACCCGGCGGCGCGGTAATGACCACCGCTTATTGGGCCAGAGCGCGTTGTCGTTTCGCGCCCCGCGCGCAGCATTTCGTACCAGTCGTCGTGCGGCACGCGTGTCGATGTACGAGTCGATGCTCGAATTCGGCTTCATATACTGCTGTCCCCACGTCGACGGCAGATGTTCGTCCCGACGATGTACGCCACGATGTGCACGTCGAAGAGCATTTTGGCCTGAGCGAACAGATGGGAAAACGCGTGCTGGTTGATAAGGTTCTCTGCATTCCGTACGAGCGTATGGAGAGGGTCGCGCTAGATCTGCTGAAGGGTTGTTCGTGGGGATGATCGCGGTTTAGCCGCGGCCGCTCCGGTGCGCGAGGCGCGCTGATATAGGGTGAACTGGGGGGCGTTTGGCGGTTAGTTCGGCCGTTTGAGCGGCGCGGATCCGCGTTAGCATCAGCTGATAGTTTGAGAAAGTGCGGTGCGATGCCCCGCAATACGGCGGATGGCGCCGAAGATTCTTGTGGATACCGATGATGGCAACCGATGTGGGCGAAGTGCACGCGACGAGCGGCAATGCCGGGAGCGATGCGTTTACCGTGTTTCATAAGTTGAGCGATTTCGATTGGCTGAAAGTCCTGGCCGTCAGCGTGCAGCATGAGGTGATCGAGGGCGTGCGTTTCCCGCGCTTTCCAGCCGATCAATTGCAGGCGAATTTCGTCGGCTCCGCCAACGCAACGGCATTGCACGAGGCTCACCAGTTCTACGCCGAGTTGAAGCGGCAGGCGTCTGCGGAGGGTTCGCCGCTGCAAGCCGACTCCAGGATTCTCGATTTCGGATGCGGGTGGGGGCGGTATCTGCGGTTCTTCTGGAAGGATGTGCGGGAAAGTGGCCTGTTCGGCGTCGACGTGGATCCCGACATTCTGTCGACCTGCATGCAAACAGGGGTGCGGGGGAAATTCGCACGGATTCAGCCGACCGGCAAGCTGCCGTTCGATGACGGATTTTTCTCGCACGCCATGGCGTACTCGGTCTTTACGCACCTGCCGGAGCCGGTCCACATGCACTGGATGCAGGAGCTTGCCCGCGTCATCCGTCCGGGCGGAACCTTCACGCTGACGCTGGAGCCGCGGCGCTTCCTGCATTTCGTCGCCGAACTGGGCACGAAAAACACACAGGACAACGGCTGGCATGAGGTGCTGGTTCGGCATGCCTCTTCTATTCCGCAACTCCTCAATCTGTTCAACGAGGGCAAGATCGCGTATTTGCCGACCGGCGGGGGCGGGGTTCGTTCGTCTGACGTCTACGGCGATGCCGTCGTGCCGCTTTCGTTCATCGCGAAACACTGGACACGATACTTCGAGATCGTTGATTACATCGACGATCCGGCGCGCTTCTGGCAGGCGGTGCTTGTCGTGAAGCGCCGAGTCGCTTAAAGACCTGCGGCCGGGATTGTGCAACGGCTGGTTGCCGCCCGATTCGTGCTCGTGCTTAGTCTTTCGCTCCTCCCCACAAATGAAACGCAAGCTATTCCAGATATTCCACTCAGAAGACGCGCGCGCCGCGCTCGATAAAGGCTTTATCCCGCTCGACAATACGGGGCAACGTCTCGATTGGTTCGACTATTGGCCGGTGCGGCGTTTTCTGCTTCAGAACCCTGTCGATCCGGACGCGGGCTACGGATTTTTCTCGGCTCAATTCGGCGAAAAAACGGGGCTGGACGCGCAGCAGGTAGCGCAGTTCGTGGCGGACATGCCCGAGGACACCGATGTCGCTGCGTTTACGCCGGGTTTTGCGGACGTTGCGTATTTCAGTAGCGTCTACGAACAGATCGAGCGCATCCATCCCGACGCGGCAGCCGCGATTCGGGGCGTCGTGTCGCTCATGGCGCCGGGGCAGGACAGCCGCACGCTGCTCGATACGCTGGTGATGTGCTCCACGCAGACAGTGTTCGCCAATTATGTCGTCGCGAAGCCGGCGTTCTGGCAGGCGTGGCTCGGGCATTGCGAAACGGTTTTTCAACTGGCGGAGCGCGGCGAAGGGGACTTAGGGCAGCTGCTCAATGCGCTTGTTCCTTGGGGCACGCATCAGGTGCCGGTGAAGGTGTTCGTGATCGAAGCGATGGCCTCGCTCATGATCGGGCTGTCGCCGTCCAGATGGCGCGTGCGGCAGTTCAATTCGATTCAGTTGCCGGCAAGCGAGCGAACCGACGAGCGCGGCAACGTGCAGATCGCGCGCGACGAACTGATCGTGCTCGATGCGCTCAAGCACGCGGCGATCGATACCGGCATCGTCGAGTACTACCTCACGTACCTGCAGCGCAGGGACGATCTGGAGAATCGGCCCGCGGGCGAGCGGGCGGCGGC